>CALXDZ010000155.1 GCA_944387205.1 uncultured Oscillospiraceae bacterium | reverse complement strand
AGTCCAGGGCCCGGTAGATGGTCTTTGCGGCCTCCTGGACCGCAGCGGCCAGCTCCGGGGCAATGCGGGCGGGACAGTGGATGGCGGAGGTCTTGAGGGTGTACTTCTCCTCGAAGTTGAAAAAGCCATGGGAGAGCTCGATCTCATCCACCTGACCCACCACCAGCGCCTCATTGCCCAGCACGGCGCAGCCCACCTCGAAACCGGGCACCGCCTCCTCCAACAGCACCTCCCGGTCGTGGCGGAAGGCCTCCTCCACGGCTCCCAGCAGCTCCTCCGGCCGCTCCACCCGGGTAATGCCGAAGGAGGAGCCGGCCCGGACGGGCTTGACAAACAGCGGGAACCCTAGTCGGGCGGCGGCGCCGGCCACCGCTCCCCGCTCCGCCTGGCGGGAGAACACCGCCCCCGCCGGCACCCGGATGCCCGCCGCGGCGGCCAGGGTGTGGGCCCGGGCCTTGTCCATGCACAGGGCGCTGGCAAGGCACCCGCAGCCGATCACCGGCACCCCCGCCAGCTCCAGCAGGCCCTGGAGGGTGCCGTCCTCCCCGTTCTTGCCGTGGAGCACTGGGAAGGCCGCGTCAAAGGGGACGGTGCGGCCGGAGCCGTCCAGCAGCAAAAGCCGCCGAGCGCCCCGGTCCAGGTCCAGGGTGCAGGGCACGGTGCCCGCCTCCTGCCAGCGGTCCTCGGGGATGGCGTCCAGAGGGCCGGCATAGTGGAGCCAGCGCCCCTCCCGGGTGATGCCCACCAGCACCGCCGTATATCGGTCGGGGGCCATGTGGGTCAGCACCGCGTGGGCCGACTGGAGGGACACGCCGTACTCCGTGGAGCAGCCACCAAAAAGAACAAGAATGTGTTTCATCTGAAAAACCTCCTTAAAAAACGCTTTATTTCCACAATCAAATGGCAGAAAAGCAGGGTATAAAATGTTTTTCTTTTTCCTGTGAAATTCCTGGGATTTTCTCACGGCACCCCTGTGCCTTACGCCCCGATGGCCCACAGGTTGCGGATCTGGTCGGCAAACTCGTCATAGTCCCAGAGCTTCTGGGAATTTTCCCGGCTGTTGGGGTCGTTCACCTGGAATTTTCCGTCCTCCACGCCGGTGAGAACGATGTAGTGGCCCGTGGTGGTAAAGACCCCCGGCCCCATGATGCAGATGATGAGCTGTCCTGCCTCCAGGGCCCGGACCATGCGGTTTTCATCCAGGGGCAGCTCCGTCACATCCAGCCCCAGCTCCTCGCCGCCCTCACTGATGAGGGTCCATTTGCTGCCGTTCCCCGACACGCAGTAGCCATGGTCCACGGCAAACCGGATCACCTTGTCCGGGCGGAAGGTATCTTCGTCCCTTGTGAGGGAATACCCCGCCATGGAAAGGCACACCGGCCCGCAGCCGGACAGGGCCGCCACGCTGCTGCCATAGTCCAGATAGCCCCACCGCTTGTCCCACTGCAAAAAGAGGGGCGTGGAGGCGGCGGTCTCCTCCTCCGTCAGGGCCCCATCGTGAGGCTTTCCGTGCTCCAAGGGATAGTTTAGAACAAAGTCCTCTGTCTCCGGGTTCCGCTCCAGAAGGGCCACGATCTCCTCAGGATAATCACCGGCGGTCAGTCCGTTTTGGCGGGCAAAGGCCGCGATCTCCTCGGGGAGCTCGTCTCTTGTGCCGCTGGAAGGCAGCAGCCCCCGCCCTGCAATATGCGGGACGACATACAGCGCTGCAAGGAGCACGCACACCAGCGGCAAAATGGCCCCTATGCCCGATCGCCTACGTCTGCGACTGCGCCTGCGCGGGCGGGGGCGAGGGGATGGTGCGGGGGCAAGTTCCCGCTGGGAAGCCCGTCTATCCTCCGAAAGATCATTTCTGTACATCTCCAAAACTCCTTCCATCCAAGTACATACTGCCTGCAACACCGCCCCTGCCTCACGGCCCTCCGGCAGAACACGCCGCCCGCCGAGAAGGGCCTGAAAGGGCCGGGCCTCAGCCGTTGATAAACAAAAAAGCGCCTTGTTTTGACACCAAAAATGGTATCAAAACAAGGCGCGAAGTGTTTTCCTTTTCCCTTTCACTTCTCCTGTGAAATCCTGGGGAAATTCTTGTGATTTTCTTACGAGGCGGGCAGGGTGAGCAAAAAGCGGATCTGCTCCCGGGCGCTCTCGGCGGTGATGGTGCCGCCGTGGGCCTCCACGATCTCCTTGGCGATGGCAAGGCCCAGGCCGGCGTTGCCCGTCCGGGTGCCCCGGGAGGTGTCCAGGCGGAAAAACCGCTCGAACATCCGGGAGAGCTTCTCCGGCGGGATGGTGGGCCCGGCGTTGGAAAAGGTCAGGTGCACCGCTCCTTTCTCCTGGCTGCCCTCCACCAGAATGGTGGAGCCGGGGTAGCCGTAGTGGAAGGCGTTGCTCAGCAGGTTATCGAACACCCGGGCCATCTTGTCCGGGTCGCATACGGCGCTCAGCTCCGGGGGAAGGCTGAGGCGGCAGTCCATCTCCTTCTCCCTCAGCACCGGGGCAAACTCGCTGGCCATCTGCTGGAGCATCCGCTTGAGGTCCACGCTCTGCCGCTCCAGCTCCAGGTGGGTGAGGCTGAAGCGGGTGATGTCAAAGAACTCGTTGATGAGGTCCTCCAGCCGCTGGGCCTTGTCCAGGGCGATGCCGGTATAGCGCGCCCGAAGCTGAGGCGAGAGCTGCGGCTCGTCCCGCAGCAGCGTCAGATAGCCGATGACGCTGGTCAGGGGCGTTTTCAGATCATGGGCCAGATAGACCACCAGGTCATTTTTCCGCTGCTCCGCGTCCCGGGCCGCCCGGGCGTCCCGCAGGGCCTGCTCCCGGGCCAGGTTCAGCTGGTCCTCGGCGTTTTTCAATGAGCCGGGCAGGTGGATGGGCTCCTCGCCGGGGCGGGTCAGCTGCTCCGCTCCTGCCAGCAGCAGCTCCAGATCCCGGACAGGACGGGCGATGAAGAAATAGCTGATGACCACCCAGCCCAACAGCACCACCGTCATGCCCACGAAGAAGATATAGTCCCGGACCCAGTTCAGGAGCCGGTACAGGGGCGTATCGTACCAGGTAACGGCGCCGCACACCACCATCCCCAGCACCGCCAGGGCCACCACCGCCGTCACCCAGGCCGTCAGGCTCAAAAGATACAGCCCCCAGGTCCGCAGAGCGGAGCGCTTGCCCCGCTCCCAAACGGCATCTTGTTCTACACGCTTATTCAATGGTATACCCCACTCCCCAGACAGTTTTGATGAACCGC
>CALXDZ010000154.1 GCA_944387205.1 uncultured Oscillospiraceae bacterium | reverse complement strand
AGCTCCAGACCGCCGACGCCAGCCTGTACACCATCCATACGGGCATGACCCAGGAGGATGTGGACGCTGCTGTTTCCGGCGCGAGCACCATCACCGTGCAGCCCGGCAACTACGGCGCGGAGAAGAGCCACATCAAGATCAACCTGACCGCGGGCAATCAGACCGTGGTGCTCTCCGGTGACTACAACCGTCTGATGCTGGTGGTGCTCTCTGAGGGCAACGTGCTCCAGGCGGAGAATGCCCGGATCACCGGCGAGGTCTCCACGGTGTCCAACCAGAGCCCGGCGCTCTATATCCCCTATGGCTCCCTGACCCTGGAGGGCAGCCTGACCATCGAGGACCACGATTACGGCGTCATCCTGGGCTATACCAATGCCACTGCGGACGTGGTTTCCGCTCTGACGGTGGCCGAGGGAGCTGCCCTGCAGATCCTGGGATGCCAGAGCGCAAGCAGCAACAGCTATGATAACGGCATCGTCTGCAGCGGTGAGGACTATTTCAGCTATGTGGACTCCCAGGGCGACGGAACCCGGGGTTCCGCCATTGCCACCAAGGGCGTTGGTGTGGTCCGGATTTCGGTGGAGAGCAACGCTCTGGTGCGGTGCGAGAATAACTGCGGCGCAGGCATTTTCCCTGTGGCGGTTGAGAGCCTTGATATAGATGTCAAGGCCGGAGCCCGGGTCCTCCTCAACAGCAACGGACAGGGCATTTGCTTGAACACCCATGATGGAAAGGGCAGGCACTGTGAGAAATTTACCCTGACTCTGGACGGCGCCTGGCTGGAGACCTGCAACAACCGCTCCAACGGCATCACCGGTCAGAGCAAGCCCTACCTGCTGGATATGATGAACGGCTCCACTTTCAAATCCGACGGCAACAGCGCCATCGGTATCAACAACTTCTTTGTGAAGGTGGCGGATTCCGATATCTCCGTTTCCAACAACAGAAGTCACGGCGCCACCAATATCGCCCTGACTATGACCGATTCCAACGGAACCTTCAGCAACAACGCCTATGTCGGCCTGAACGTCACCAAGTATAACTCCGGTGAGACGGCTACGGTGATCTCCGGTTCCACCATTTCTGCCGAGAATAACGGAGGCCCCGGTATCCGGTTCTTTGTGAGTGGGGGACAGACGGAGGTCTCCGACTCCAAGCTCTATGCCGACGGCAACGGCAATGGCACCAGTGTCTACGGCTACACGGTTTCTCCCGGCGATTCCGGCTCCTGGGCGGGCATTGCCGGCGAGGGTGATGTGGTCCTGACCAACAGCTTTGTCAGCAGTGTCAGCGCCGGCGGCTACTCCCTGTACAACAACAGCACCGCTCCCAGCAACCTCTATATCAGCGGCACCGACGTGGTGGCCCTCAACGGTGACCAGTCCGATTCCGACATCTTTGACGACTGGAACAGCGCCAAGAAGAACACCGGCCGCACCGTGGTCACCGGCGGCAGCCTCCAGGCGGATTCCCAGAAGATGAGCGGCGACGCCCTGGCTGACGGCCTCAACGACTGGATCCCCGATGCGTCCACTGATCTGAGCAAGGGCGAAAAGCAGTTCGGCGCCCCTGTCAACACCTATGGTACTGCGCTGACCCGCTTCGACCTCAACAGCGAGCTGGGTCACGGCACGGCGCTGACGGACAACGGCGACGGCACATACACCTTCACCACCTATGATCCCAACGCGGTGGACGGCGACGGCGCCAACACCTACCCCGCCTACACCTACACCTTCCGCTACAACACCGCCGGCGAGGACCTGGTGGAGGGCGAGAGCGGCAACGCCTATGTCTGGGCGCCTGTCTCCGTGATCCACTATGACGCCACCGAGGGCAATCTGGTCCTGGGCAACTCCACGGCGGTGGAGGGCGATGCGGCCCTGACCAACACCCGGGGCGACGGCTCTGCCGTGGGCAATACCGCTCTGGGCAAGGCCAACATCGATGCCACGGACTACACCGTGTATGGCGGCAGCCTGTGGCTCAGCGAGGGCGTGCAGCCCACCGCTTCCAGAGGCGGCTACAACTTCTCCGGCTGGTTTGTCCGGGTGGAGAACGGCACCGTGGTCACCGACTGGCTGGAGCAGTGCACCACCAACGGCACCGTGGATTGGACCCGGTTCTACAATGGCCTGAACACCCAGGTCACCGGCGACACCGCTCTGGCGGCTCTGTTCGGCAGCGCGGACATGGCAGAGATGACGGTCTACGCCAAGTGGACCACAGAGCCTGTGGTGATCCCGCCTGACACGCCCGATCCTACCCCCACCCCCGATCCCACCCCCGACCCGGAGGATCCCACCGATATTCCTGAGGAGGATGTGCCTCAGGGCGAGCAGCCTGAGGAGCCCGGTGAGGAGATTCCTGAGGAGGATGTGCCTCAGGGCGAAGTGCCTGAGGAGATTCCCGATGAGGATGTGCCTCAGGGTGAGGCCCCCAAGACCGGCGACGTGAGCCTGCTGTATGCGGCGCTGGCCGGTGTGTCCGGTCTGGGCTTGGCGGGTACCTGCCTGCTGGGCCGAAAGAAGCGGGATGAGGAGTAAGCTCCTGAGCTTGTAAAACCAACACAGTCCAGGCGCCCCGGCATGAGCTGGGGCGCCTGGTTTTGCCGGCGGAAGGCTTTTGTTTCCGGTCCGGCTGTCTATTCTGGTTTCAGGGAAATATGAGCGGCAGGCGAACTCGTTCGCCTGCCGCTCATGCTGCATTTTGACTTGTTATTGGTTCTCACGGTATACACGGCGGGCCCACAGCAGGAAGAGGATCTGAACGGTCACCGCACCCAAGGCAACGGCCAACAGAATGTAGTCATAGGGGATCAGAGGCCGGAGGGCTGCCGTTTGTATAAGACTGTGCAGGCGCAGCAGGAAGATGCCTGCGCACAGGACGATGCACAGCCCGCAGTTCCCGTACAGGGTCTTGGGTGGGATGGACAAAACAAATGCTTTCAGACGTTTCATAACGCACCTCCTCTCGCTGGCCAGCTGTTGGATTTCAGGTTGCTGCTTTTACTTTTTGCCCCGGTGCTTCCGGATGGCCCGCACCAGGCGGAACGTGTAGAAAAGCGCAGCGCCCAGAAGAAATGCCAGCACAAGATAGTCGCCCCAGCGGCTGTCGGCGGAGGGGAAGCGGAGCAGGGCGTCAAGCTGCAGACAGAAGAGAAGGAGCGTTGCTGCGATGGTGAAGACGTAGAGTCCGTATCTGTCCACAGGATTCATTTTGCTGCCTCCCGATTTCAATGATTTCAATGCATCAATGCAAAAATAATCTGTAGGCACCGGAGATCCCGTGGGAGCTTAAGGCTCTAAAGTCCACTGCACTCTCCTTTTCCTCATTATACCATAAAAAACACGCAAAAGAAGACCGTCTTAGCGTCTGAAGAGGCACCTTTTGACGGGAAAACGGGCGCAAAAACGCCGCCTGCAGAGCAGGCGGCGTTTGTCATAGAAAGGCGTCTTTTGATTCAGACCCCGGCGAAGTGGAACACCACGCCCACCACAGCGGAGAAGAGGATAAAAAAGATGGGGTGGAGGCCTTTGGTAGGCTTGACCCAGTTGGTCAGTACCAGCAAAACGGCCGCCAGGATCAGCCCCTGGACGCTGACCGCTCCGGCCCAGCTCAGACCGTTGAGCAGTGAACCAGTGGTGACAACCTGGGTACACAAAAGGACCTCCAGGATCACGGTGACGCAGGAGGCACCGATGAGCCCGGTGGAGGCGGGGCGCAGGCCATAAAAGCCGGCGTCTACGTATCGATTTTCCCGGAAACTCTTGAGCAGCGCCGCGATAATGAGGATGATGACGATGGAAGGCGTCACCTCGCCCACGGTGGCGATGACCGCGCCGGGGACGCCGGCCACAGTAAAGCCCACGTAGGTGGCCATGTTGATGCCGATGGGGCCGGGGGTGGATTCGGACACTGCCAGCATGTTCATCAGCTGGGCCTGGGTATACCAGCCGGTGGTCTCACCGATATCGTGGAGGAAGGGGAGGGTGGCCATGCCGCCGCCGATGGCGAAGAGGCCGGTCTTGAAAAACTCCCAGAAGAGACGAAGGTAGATGGTCATTTCCGCTTCACCTCCAGGTTTTTCAGAAGAATTCCCAGCACTGCAGCCACCAGGATGAACCACACCGGGGAGATGTTCAGAAACACACCGCCCAGCAGCACCAGCACGAAGATGGCGGCGGTCCACTTATCTACCACGGACTTTTTCAGCAGCTTGAGCACGGCGTTGAAGATCAGAACGCACACGCAGACCTGGATCCCGGCAAAGGCGTTCTGCACCCAGGCCACATCGGAGAAGTTGTTGATGAGTCCCGCCAGAATGGAAATGATGATGAGGGAGGGAAACACCACGCCCAAAGTGGCCACGATGCCGCCGGAAATGCCCTTGCGCTTTTGTCCCACAAAGGTGGCGGTATTGACGGCGATGATGCCGGGCGTGCACTGGCCGATGGCGAAGTAGTCCACAATCTCATCCTCTGTAGCCCAGCGTTTGGTTTCCACCACCTCCCGCTGCAAAATGGGCAGCATGGCCATGCCGCCGCCGAAGGTCAGCACCCCCATTTTGGCAAAGGTGATAAACAGTTCCCAAAGCTCTTTCACGATTCACTCTCCTATTCCACATAGCCGTACATCCCCCGCACCGACACCTCGCCGGAGCGGATGATATCCTGCGTTCCATCCTGGCGGCGTACCACCAGGCCGAACTGCTCGTCTATATCCAGGGCCTCCACCGTCTCCCGGCGGCCATCGGGGGACAGGATCTGGACCGTATGGCCCAGAGTCACGCAGTCCCGGCGGTAGGCCTCCAGCCAGGGGGCGAGATCTCCGGACTCCATGGCTCCATACAGCCGGTCCAGGGCCCGGATCTCTGCCGCGGCCAGGGTGGAACGGGACACGGGATGGTCCAACTCCATGGCCAGGGAGGTGGCCACCTGGGCCACCTCCTCGGAGAAGTCCTCAGGTTGGTGGAGGACATTAACACCGATTCCCAGTACCAGATACTGGACCTGACCGGTCTCCGCCTCCAGACTCAGCTCTGTCAAAATGCCGCAGAGCTTCCGCCCTCCCAGCACCAGGTCATTGGTCCACTTGATGCCCGGCCGGAGACCGCACACCTCCTCCACCGCGTCACACACGGCCACGGCGCACAGTGCCGTCACCGGCAGCAGGCTCTCCGGCGCCAGAGACGGCCGCAGCAGGGCGGTGAGATAGACACCCTTTCCGGCAGGGGACTGAAAGCTGCGGCCCAGACGCCCCCGGCCTCCGGTCTGACAGTCTGCCACCACCACAGTGCCGTCCACTGCACCCTCCAGCGCCAGGCGCTTGGCCCAGGTGTTAGTGGAGTCCACCTCCGCCCGGCAAAGGAGATCCCGGCCTACGGTAATGGTAGAACCCATATGGCTGCGGATCTCCGACTCTGTCAAGGCATCTGGCGTACCCGCCAGGCGATATCCCAGGCCTGTGCGGGCTTCGATGACATAGCCCTCCTTCCGCAGAGTGTCCACTGCTTTCCACACGGCGGCCCGGCTGAGTCCCAGACGGCGGCTCAGAGCTTCACCAGAGACATAGTTTCCGCACGCTCTTAAACAGGCAAGCACCTGCTCCCGACTCATAAATCCGCCTCCTTTCTGGGTTTTGCACCCATGCAGTGTAGCACTTTTTTCCTGGATTGTAAATGCTGGAAGACGGAAAGCGAAGAGGGGACGTGAAAAAATGGCGGCCTTTCTTGCGTGGAGGGGGGAAGCTGTGATACAATACACCATGCATCGACAGAAATAAGGAGCAACGTGATTATGACCACCCGGGAATTTCAGCAAAAGTCCATTTTTCAAATTTTTTTCCACTATTTCAAGCCTCACCGCAAGCTGTTCTTTGTGGATATGTTCTGCGCCCTTCTCATTGCGCTGGTGGATCTGGCCTTTCCGTTTGTCTCCCGCATGGCCATGTATGACCTGCTGCCGGAGGGGAACTATCGGGTCTTTTTCACCGTCATGGTCATTGTGTTCGCGGCATTTACCCTGCGGGCGTTCCTCTACTATATCATCTCCTACTGGGGCCACACCTTTGGCATTCGGGTGGAGGCGGACATCCGCCAGGACCTGTTCCGGCATATGCAGGAGCTGAGCTTTGGCTACTTTGACCGCAACCGCACTGGCCAGCTGATGAGCCGCCTGACCGCGGACCTCTTTGACATCACGGAGCTGGCCCATCACGGCCCTGAGGACCTCTTCATCTCCACGGTGACCATCCTGGGTGCCCTGGCGGTGATGTTCTCCATCCAGTGGCAGCTGGCTCTGGTGGTGACACTGATTTTGCCTATCTTCCTGCTGGTCATCTGGCGGCGTAAGGCGGAGATGTCCGCCGCCTCCCGTCAGGTCAAGCAGCGCACCGCCGCTATCAACACCGACATCGAGTCGGGCCTGTCCGGCATCCGCACCGCCAAGGCCTTTGCCAACGAGGGGGCGGAGCTGGAGAAGTTCACCCGCTCCAACGAGGCCTTCAAGACCTCCAAGCGGCAGTTCCACAAGGCCATGGGCCGGTTCAACGCCACCATGGAGTTCTTTTTGTGCATCCTCTCCGCCGCAGTCATCGCTGTGGGCGGCTGGCTCATCATGGGCGGTAAGATGAACTATATTGACCTCATCACCTTCAACCTCTATATCACCGCCTTTATCAACCCCGTCCGCAAGCTCTCCAACTTTGCCGAGATGTTTGCCAACGGCTTTGCCGGTCTCCAGCGCTTCACCGAACTTATGCGCACAGAGCCGGAGATGCAGGACGCCCCCGATGCCAAGACCCTGGAGCGGGTGTCCGGCCGCATCGACCTGGACCATGTGAGCTTTGCCTACCGGGAGGACGCGGCGGTGCTCCACGACATCGACCTCCATATCCGCCCCGGTGAGACCGTGGCGGTGGTGGGTCCCTCCGGCGGCGGAAAGAGCACGTTATGTCAACTCATTCCTCGCTTTTACGACGTCACCTCCGGCAGCGTGAAGCTGGACGGTATGGATGTGCGGCAGGTGACCCAGGCTTCTTTGCGGCAGAATGTGGGCGTGGTGCAGCAGGATGTCTTTTTGTTTGCCGACACCATTTTGGAGAACATCCGCTACGGCCGCCCCGACGCCACGGAGGCGGAAGTGGTGGAGGCCGCTCGCCGGGCAGAGATCTACGACGACATCCAGCAGATGCCCAATGGCTTCGACACCTATGTGGGCGAGCGGGGCACCCTCTTGTCCGGCGGACAGAAACAGCGCATTTCCATTGCCCGGATCTTCCTGAAGGATCCGCCGGTGCTGATCCTGGACGAGGCTACCTCTGCCCTGGACAGCGTGACAGAGGCCAAGATCCAGGAGACCTTTGACCACCTGGCCAAGGGGCGGACTACCCTCATCATCGCCCACCGGCTCTCCACCGTCCGCAACGCCGACCGCATCCTGGTGGTGCGGGATGGACACATCACAGAGATGGGCAGCCATCAGGAGCTGATGGAGAAAAACGGCGACTACGCGGCGCTGTACCGGACTCAGAATCTCCATGGATAAGCGGGAATTGCTGGACCGCTGCCGGGCGGTGGGAGAAGACAGGATGCTGCTGGCCCGGGTGCTGGACAAGCTGGAGCAGGCCCAGAGGAAGAATATCCCCGCCTGCACCGGCTTTCTGAGCGAGAGTGAGCAGGCCCTGGCGGAGCCTTTGATTCGGGCTGCCGGGGGAGAGGATCGGTGCGTATGTACCGGCGGCTTTCCCGGGGCGGAGCGGAAGATGTTCTGCTTTTTGCCCGACTGGCTGGAGGAAGAGGATTTTCTGGCTGGTCAGGTGCCCATCCGCTTTCTCAGGTGTACCTATCGGCTGGACCAGGGACTGACCCACCGGGACCTGCTGGGCAGTTTGATGGGATTAGGCCTGGTGCGGGAGAAGATCGGAGATCTGCTGGTGGACGAGGGCAGCTGTGATTTGGCGGTGTCGGAGTCTGTGGCGGATTTCCTGCTCCAGAGCTGGACCAGTGCCGGACGAGCCTCTTTGCGGGTGACGGAGATCGACGCGGAGAGCCTTCATATCCCTCAGGCCCGGGTGCGGGAGCTGCGGGACACGGTGATGCGGCTGCGGCTGGACGCGGTGGCGGCCACAGGCTTCGGCCTGTCTCGGACCAAGGCCGCGGAGCTCATCGCCTCCGGTCGGGTCCAGGTGAACCATCGGGAGTGTACCAAGGGCGACCAGCTGCTGAACCAGGGGGATGTGGTCACTGCCCGGGGCTTTGGAAAATTTGAACTGAGCCAGGTGGGCGGCCAGTCCCGGAAGGGGCGGACGGCCATCGTGGTGAAACGATACCTATGACGAAAAAGAGTCGAAGGGGGAAGGGAGAGAAAAGATGGAACAGGCAAAGATCGACCGAATCAATGAGCTGGCCCGAAAGGCCAGAGGACCGGAGGGGCTGACGCCGGCGGAGGAAGCGGAACGGGCCGCGCTGCGCCGGGAATATGTGGATGCCGTGCTGGGCAACCTCCAGAGCCAGCTGGACCGGACCTATATCGTAGACGAGCAGGGCAATGAGCACAAACTGCGAAAGAAGGACGAGGTATGAGCAGCTACAATTACGGATATTCCAGCGGATCAGGCGGTAAAAAGAAGAACAGCGACTGGTTTTCCTGGGCACTGGTGGTGTTTTTGTTCGCCATCGGAGCCTGGCCTATCGCCTTGATCCTGCTGCTGGTGAAGCTGTCCGATGGAGGGAAGAAAAAGAGGAAAGAGGAGGAGCAGCAGTTCCCTCCTCTGTATACCGCTCCAAGCACCGGGAGCACTGCCGGAAAGACTGCGGGTAAGTCCGCTGCTCAGCCCTCCCGGGCCCGGCAGGCGGCACAGCGCATGACCCGGACGCCGGAACTCAAATCCTCCAACGCCCGCTGGATGAAGATCGTGGGTGCTGTGGTGGCTGTGGGCGGTGTTCTGGCGGCCATGAGCCCGGCGGATATGGTTCTGGCGGGCTATTTTGAGTATTTCCTCTGGGATATGCTCAAGTATCTGGCCATTGCCGTGGGCGGCGTGTGTCTGTTCTATAACGGCATTCGTATGGACCGCCAGGCCGCCCGCTACCAGAAGTATCTGGCGGTCATCGGCAATATGGAGGCCATGCCCATTGACCAGCTCAGCCGCACTCTGGCCTATCCGGAAAAGACCGTCACCGGCGATCTCCAGCGGATGATCGACAAGGGCTTTTTTGGTCCCGGCGCCTATCTGAATATGGAGCTGGGCTACTTCTTCCGCAGCAGCCAGGCGGACGAAAAGGTGGCCAAGGAAAAGGCTGCTCAAGAGAAGGCGCAGACTCCGCCGCCCAAGGAGGCGGAGGAGGGCTACTCCGGCATCCTGCGGAATATCCGCAGAGCCAATGACAACATTGCCGATCCGGTGCTCTCGGCCAAGATCGACCGGCTGGAGAGTATCACCGCCCGTATCTTCCGGGCGGTTGAGGAGGATCCCAAGAAGCGCGGCCGCATCGATACCTTCCTCAACTACTATCTGCCTACTACCCAGAAGCTGCTGGACTCCTACGCGGAGTTTGAGGCGGCGGGGATCGAGGGGGAGAACCTGCGCCAGGCCAAGACACGGATCGAGGCCACTATGGACTCCATTGTGGCTGGCTTTGAGCACCAGCTGGATGAGCTCTACCGGGCGGATGCCATGGATGTGGACAGCGACATCCGGGTCATGGAGACCATGCTGGGCCGGGACACCGCCAGTGTGGAAAAGGACTTCGGACTGGGGAGCGCTGCCGCCAAGGAGACTGCCAAACAGGATACAACGGAGGCATAAAAGAAGAAAAGGAGCGCTGCCGCAGATGCGGCAGCGCTCCTTTTTTGCAGAAAAATGGTGGGTTACTGTGCCTTTTTGGCGGCCAAGGCCTTCTGGAGCCAATCCTTGCCATCTACAAAGCGGGAGACCACAAAGGACACCACATAGTCGCCGGCGGAATTGATCATGGTGGCAGGCGGGTCCACCAGGTTGCCGATGGCCACCAGAATGGGGAAGGCGACCTCGATCTGTTCGGGGAAGAAGATGGAGCAGATGATGTATTCGCCGATATAGCCGCCTCCGGGTACTCCGCTCATGCCCACGGAGGAGAGCACGGCCACCAGTACCACAGGGATCAGCATGCCCAGACTCAGGTCACGTCCGAATACCCCCAGCACAAAGGCGATTTTCAGAACACAGCTGAAGCAGGAGCCGTCCATATGCATAGTGGCGCCAAGGGGCAGCACCATATCACTGACATCTTTGGAAATGCCGGTGGCCTGGGCTTCTTCCATGTTGGTGGGGATGGTGGCCACAGAGGAACAGGTGCCCAGGGACACGATGGCAGGCTTTGCAATGTGGCGGAACATAACGCCTACAGCGCCCTTTCCTCCGCCGAATCTGGCAAATAAAGGCCAGGCGGTGAAGATATAGACAAAGCAGAGGGGATAGTACAGCAGCAGAGCGCGGCCGTAGTTTTCAACGACCTGGGAACCATAGGTAGCCACCAGATCGGCAAAGATGGCAAAGAAGGCGATGGGAGCATAGTAGGTGACGATCTGCACGAATTTCAGCATGACGTTGGTCAGATCATCCAGAAAACGGCCTACGGGAGTTTCTTTGCCGCCATTGAGATTTACGGCAAAACCAAAGAGCAGGGAAAAGACGATCAGGGGCAGCATGGCTTTGCGGCTCAAAAGCCCCACAAAATCCTCAGCGGTAAAGAAATTGACGATCAGCTCACTGAGGCTGGCATATTCTCCCATTTCCTCAGAGGGCAGCTCTGCCCAGGGAGTGAGGACCGGCGGAAAAATCTTCACCAGCAAGAACATGATGACAGCGGCAATGGCGCCGGTGACCGCAAAGGTAGCCACGGTGGTACCCATGATCTTCCCTGCCCGCTTGCGGCTCTTCATATTGGCCACAGCGCTGGAAATGGATGCAAATACCAGAGGTACCACAATGCAGAACATCATGTTGATGAAAACAGTGCCCAGAGGTTTGAGCGTCGTGGCACCGGCACTGATCACATTGTCCTCGGCGTCTTTGACAACCGGCCACACCCAGCCCAAAATAGCGCCCAGGATCATGGAACCGATCATGATGGCCATGAAGCGATAATTTTTGGCAACGGACTTTGCTTCCATAATGCTCCTCCTAACAATTACACAAAAATGGTGTTCAGCTCAGAAGCGGCAATTCCTCATCGGTGATCTCGCCCTTACAGACGATGTTGGTGGGGCCGGTGAGATAGAGATTGGTGATATGGGAGTGGACCCGGTCGATGTCTACGGTCAATTCTCCGCCGGTCATGGCCACCCGGACCCCGCGGCCGGAGACCTTGCCCTGAAGGGTCAGCACCGTTACCAGGGAGCCGGTACCTGTGCCGCAGGCATAGGTGAAATCCTCCACACCCCGTTCAAAGGTGCGCTCATAGACCTGGTCCTCTCCGATGAGCTCGTAGAAGTTCACATTGGCTCCCTTGGGGAAGGCACTGTGCCAGCGGATGGCCCGACCCAGCTCCCGCAGCTCATTCTCGTCTGCCTGGCGCAGTCCGGCGTAGGGTACCACTGCGTGGGGAATGCCCGGGTCACCCAGCTCCACATAGGAGCAGGTGTAGCGCACGCCGTCCACCTCCACCGGGTAGTCCAGCTTTACCGTGGTGGGGTCATTGAGCCGGATGCGGTACATCCGCTGATCAATGCGCTGGCCGGTCACCAAGCCTGCTGTGGTCTCTACCCTCTGTTCCTCTCCGGCCAGGCCCTTTTCATAGCCATAGCGGCAGATGCACCGGGCGCCGTTGCCGCACATCTCACCCACGCTGCCGTCGGAGTTGAAGAAGAGCATCCGGTAGTCGCCGCCGGCTTTGGGGGCGTCCACTACCATCAGTCCGTCGGCACCTATGGACAAATGCCGCTGGCAAAGGCTCCTGGCCAGCTGAGGCAGCTTCTCCTCCGGCAGATGCTCCTCCAGGTTATTGATGAGGATAAAGTCGTTGCCGGCTCCATTCATTTTCCAAAACTGCATGTGTGTTCCTCCTCCTGCGCGGATATGGGGAGAAGAAAATCTTCTCCCATCCTTCAAAGATCCTATCTATTTTTTCCGCGGTCCCTGGCAAAAAGGGGAGCGCGGCTTTTATTATACCGGCTGGGGCACAAAGCCGCAAGGCTTGCGCATGGGGGCTGCCGGATGTCGTTTGATAGACTCATTATAACGGGCCGGGAAAGGGAAGTATACCGTGTATGGTGCTCCCAACCATGCAAAAAGTGTTATTTCGCATGATAATTCGGTATAAATAAAAGAAATAATGAAAAAAGTGCTTCTGCAACAGGAGCGGAAAGCGGTAGAACGACGATGCTGGCTTTACAGAAAGGGTGCAGTGTGGTATGCTCCAAGAGACAAGAGCTTTGAGAGAAGGAGCGGCGCTATGGGCAGGAAAAGCACCAGAAACACCCGGGGCAGGATCATCTCTGCCGCCTGGAAGCTGTTTTATCAGCAGGGCTATGAGGACACCACGGTGGAGGATATCGTCTTTGAGTCTCAGACCTCCAAGGGGTCCTTTTACCATTATTTTGACGGTAAAGATGCGCTTTTGGGGACGCTGGCCTACGTGTTTGACGAGAAATATGAGGAGCTTATGCTGACCATGGACCCGAAGATGAACGCCATGGACAAGCTGATCTATCTCAATCATGAGCTGTTTGCCATGATCGACGGGGGCATTTCCCTGGATCTGTTGGCTCGGCTGCTATCCACACAGCTGCTGGCCCGGGGAGAAAAGCACTTGTTGGATCGGAATCGCTACTATTTCAAGCTCCTGCGTCAGATCGTGGATGAGGGACAGCAGACCGGCCAGCTGCGCACAGACCGTACCGCCAATGAGATCGTGAAGGCCTACGCGCTGTGGGAGCGGGCACTGCTGTACGACTGGTGCCTGTGTGGTGGGGAGTACTCCCTGGTGGCCTATACCGACTCAGTGACACCGGCCTTTTTGCAGAGCTACGGAGAACAGAACTGATTTTTTCTTTTTTGAATCAACTTTTAAATTTTAAGTATCGTTCAGTAAATAATCCTTTTATTTCAATAAAAATGAAGATTATTGAGAAGCGGAGTATAGAATTTATTCTATACTCCGTTCTATATTTTGTTCTACTAAAAAGTGTGGTATCATAGCAACCACTGAAGAAAAAGGAGAGAGAATATGACAACCGCACAAATCTGTATCTGCCTGGCTATCGTGGTCTATCTGCTTGCCATGCTGGGCGTTGGCGTCTGGTTCGCCAAGAAAAACAACTCTGTGGATGACTTCTATCTGGGCGGACGCAAGCTGGGCCCCTTTGTCACCGCCATGAGTGCAGAGGCGTCGGACATGAGCAGTTGGCTGCTGATGGGCCTGCCCGGTGTGGCCTATCTCACCGGTCTGGCGGAGGCCAGCTGGACCGCCATTGGTCTGGCTGTGGGCACCTATATCAACTGGCTTATCGTAGCCCGGCGGATCCGCCGTTACTCCCAGCAGCTCAATGCCATCACGGTGCCCCAGTTCTTTTCCAAGCGCTGGGGAGATGAGAGAAACCTGCTCTCTGCTATTGCAGCGGTGATCATCATCATCTTTTTCATCCCCTACATGGCCTCGGGCTTTTCCGCCTGCGGCAAGCTGTTCCATACCCTCTTTGGCACGGACTATGTGACCGCCATGCTGATCTCTGCTGCGGTCATCGTCATCTATACCGTTATGGGCGGTTTCCTGGCCGCCTCCACCACCGATCTGGTCCAGTCCATTATTATGACTGTGGCTCTGATCGTGGTGCTGGGCTTTGGCGTTACCCAGGCCGGCGGCATGGATGCAGTGATGAGCAACGCCCAGTCTATGGCTGGATATCTGTCTCTGTCCCACATCTATGATCCTGCCTCTGGCAATTCCAATCCTTATAGTATCTTGACCATTTGTTCCCTGCTGGCGTGGGGTTTGGGCTATTTTGGCATGCCCCACATCCTGCTGCGCTTTATGGCCATTGAGGATGAGAAGAAGCTGTCCCTCAGTCGCCGGGTGGCTACCATCTGGGTGGTTATCTCCATGGGTGTGGCCATTTTCATCGGTGTGGTGGGCAATGCCATGACCAAGGCCGGCGCTCTGGAGCAGCTGGAGGACTCTGAGACTATCATCGTTCGCATTGCCAACCTGATCAGCAATCACGGTGTCCTAGCTGCCCTGCTGGCCGGTGTCATTCTGGCGGGCATTTTGGCAGCCACCATGTCCACTGCTGACTCTCAGCTCCTGGCGGCCTCCTCCTCTGTGTCCCAGAATTTGGCCGTGGAGTTTTTGCACCTGAAAATCAGCGAGAAGAAGAGCGTGGTGGTTGCTCGGGGTACCATGGTGGTGGTGTCCCTGATCGCGGCATTTCTGGCCCGGGACCCCGACAGCTCTGTGTTCCGTGTGGTTTCTTTTGCCTGGGCCGGCTTTGGTGCGGCCTTTGGCCCTGTGGTGCTCTTTGCCCTGTTTTGGAAGCGGTCCAATAAGTGGGGGGCTTTGTCCGGAATGATTGTAGGCGGTGCCATGGTCTTTATTTGGAAGTATCAGATTGCCCCTATGGGCGGCGCCTGGGGGATCTATGAGCTGCTGCCTGCCTTTGTGGCAGCCTGCCTTGCCATCGTGGTGGTGAGTCTGCTGACCGGTGCGCCCAGTGAGTCTGTTCAGAAGGATTTTGAGGCGGTGCACCAGGCTCGCCGGTGATGAGAGCGAGAAGCCTGTATACAATATAAATACCAAAATGACCGTAAAAGCACCCGCAGTATCAAGCTGCGGGTGCTTTTATCAGCAATATATAAGCGCGGCTAATATAAGACATTCAAAAAAATGAAAAAAATAGGTAAAAAGGGTTGACATATGGGGAGAAGTCTGGTATTCTAACTAAGCTATCTCGCAGAGCTCCTGTGAGTGAGAACAAAAACGAGAGAAAATCGGGCAAAAACGGGACAAAGCGGCAGGAAATGATCCGCTTCCCGAAAAAACCTGAAAAACCTCGAAAAAAGTTCTTGACAAAAGCTTGAAGCTGTGCTAAGATAATAATGTTCCGCTGATGAGGCGTGCACCTTGTAAATTAAACAACGTAACGAAAAGAAAGCACCAGACGGAGCGCTTTCTTGTGAGAGATCACGAGAGAGCAAACCAAAGAGCTGCCGAGTACGCGGTTGTCAATTACGCG
>CALXDZ010000153.1 GCA_944387205.1 uncultured Oscillospiraceae bacterium | reverse complement strand
GCACATCCCCGTCGTGGCCATTGCCGATACCAACTGCGATCCCGATGAGATCGACTATGTGATCCCCGGCAACGATGATGCCATCCGTGCCATCAAGCTGATCTCCTCCATCATGGCCAACGCCGTGATCGAGGGCAAGCAGGGTGAGGAGACCGCTGCTGCCGCCGAGGAGAAGGCTGCTGAGGACGCCGAGTAAAAAAGATCTTGCGAGGACTGAGGTCCTCTGATTACGAAAGTTTTGTAAGGAGTGTTATTATGGCTTTTACCGCTGCTGACGTGAAGAACCTGCGTGAAATGACCGGCGTGGGCATGATGGACTGCAAGAAGGCCCTGACCGCTACCGACGGTGACATGGACAAGGCTGTTGAGTGGCTGCGCGAGAAGGGTATGGCTGCCTCTGCCAAGAAGGCAGGCCGCATTGCTGCCGAGGGTATGGCGTATGCCACTGTCATTGACGGCATCGGCGTGGTGGTCGAGGTCAACGCTGAGACTGACTTCGTTGGCAAGAATGAGAAGTTTGTTGATTTCGTCAAGGGCGTGGCTGCCACGGTGGCCAAGGAGAATCCCGCTGACCTGGACGCTCTGATGGAGTGCAAGTATGCTGGCACTGACCTGACTGTGACCCAGCAGCAGCAGGAGATGGTCCTGGTTATCGGCGAGAACATCAAGGTCCGACGCTTTGCCCGCTTTGCTGATGGTATCTCCGTGTCCTATGTCCACGCCGGCGGCAAGATCGGCGTGCTGGTGAACCTGGAGAGCGACCTGTCCGCCGACAAGGTGGAGGAAGTGGGCAAGGACGTGGCTATGCAGATCGCTGCTCTGAATCCCCGCTTCTGGGACAAGACCCAGGTGACCCAGGATGTCCTGGATGAGGAGAAGAAGGTCATGATGGCTCAGATGGCCAACGATCCCAAGATGGCATCCAAGCCTGAGCAGGTCCGCGAGAAGATCGTCATGGGCAAGATGAACAAGTTCTATGCCGAGAACTGCCTGCTGCAGCAGGAGTTCGTCAAGGACAATTCCATGAGCGTGGAGAAGTATATCGCTTCCTCTGCCAAGGCTCTGGGCGGCACCATCACCTTCAAGAACGCCGTTCGCTTTGAAAAGGGCGAGGGCATCGAGAAGAAGCAGGAGAACTTCGCCGCTGAGATCGCTTCCATGGTGAAGGGTTAATCATTGAGGCCATCCCCCCGCATTTTAGCCTCATTGTCCACTCAGTAATGACTCAAAAGGAGTCCAAGGTAATCGTAATGATTGCCTTGGGCTCCTTATTTTTATGGAGACTTAGGGAGCAAAGAAAGCTCCTTTAGTCTCCGTTTTCTTCTTCTTGACACCGCCGCAGATGCGGCGTGCAGGCACACAATAAAGCACAGGATGGTTGTTCTCGTTCCTTCTTTTGCTTTCAGAGAATATGTATATCTTTTCCTGGACCCGCATACCCATTAGGCAGGTGAAAGGGGGCCTGCAACATGACGGTCAGTGAGTTTGAATACCGAAAAGGGACTGCGGCCCGCCGGGGAGGACCGTCAGGCGGTCGGCGCGTGGCGGACCGGCGCAAAGAAAAGATGACGCGCAGCGAAAAGCGCCATCTAGTCCAGCTGGTGGTCTGCGGAGCGATTTTTGTCACCATTGTGGCTGCTAGACTGCTGCTTCCGGAAAGAATGGCGGATCTGAGCAGCTCCCTGAGTGCTGCCATGGGGAGAAGTATGGATATCCAGGAGGTCTTTTCTGCTGTAGGGAAAGCGGTTTCGGGAGATGCCTCTGCCTCTGATACCCTGGGGGATGTCTACCAGGCGGTGTTCCACCCGGAAGAGGGGGAGGCGGTGGAGACTGCGGCCCAGATGGAGACATCCTGGCCAGAGCAGGATGCACTGAAAAATCTGCGCACTGCCGCAGAGGACGGCAGCCTTGCACTGCCGCAGGAGACGGTGCAAGGGTCATCTGCTGAGGGGCAGACAACCGGACAGGAGACGGAGTCCTTGGTACAGACGGAGCCGGAAACTGTGACCTCCCAGCAGCAGACCGGCACCCTCAGCGCAGTGAATCTAGCCTATTCCAACCTACCCAATAATGTGTGTATGGAGCAGCAAGTTTTGGGCTTTTCCTATACCACACCTGTGAATGGTGCGGTGCTCTCCTCGCCCTTTGGCTATCGGGAGCATCCCATTGACGAGGTGGAGAAGTTTCACTACGGTTTGGACTTGGCGGCAGACGAGGGCACAGAGATTGGCGCCTTCGCCAACGGCACCGTCAGCGCAGTGGGGGAGAGCAGCAGCCTGGGGAAGTACCTGATCATAGAGCATGGGAACGGCTACTCTACCCTCTATGCCCACTGCAGCCGGGTCACAGTTTCCTCCGGCGCCAGCGTGAGCGCAGGCCAAAAGGTGGCGGAGGTGGGGCAGACGGGGCAGGCCACCGGGCCCCACTGCCACTTTGAGCTCCATCGGGACAGCAATTATCTCAACCCCATTTACTATGTATCTCTGGCGTAGCCGCGTGACGGTATCCCCAGGCTTTGTGGCACTGCTGACGCTGTTTGTCCTGCAGGGGGAGGGCGCCGCCGCGGCGGCGCTGCTGATCGCTGCGGCAGTCCATGAGTCGGGGCATTTGGCGGCACTATACCGCTTCGGTGTACCGGTGTCTGCCCTGCGCATAGGGGCCTTCGGCGCCCGATTGGAAACGGTGGGGCGGGGGAAACTGTCCTACGGCCGGGAGCTGTGCACGGTGCTCTCCGGCCCTGTGGTGAACGTCCTGTGCGCCCTGGCACTGGCTTGGACCGCAGGGCGTTTTTCCTGGCCTGGGGGTTTTCTGTATGCTGGCGCCCATCTGGTGCTGGGAGGATTCAATCTGCTGCCCATTCCGCCCTTGGATGGGGGAAGGGCGCTGTGCCTCCTTTTGAGCTGGCTGCTGGGGCCGAATACCGGAGAATGGCTGAGCACTGCAGTGGGGAGCGGAGCACTGCTGCTTTTGTCCCTAACAGGGGCCTATGTGGCGGTGAGAAGCGGCGGCAATGTGTGGCTGCTGGTGGGGATCGCTGGATTGGTCGGGGCCTTTGCCAGGGAAATGGGACTTGTCAAACGACGGCGGACAGGGTAAAATGGCTTCTGAATAGAATGCTCCGCCGCTGCGGAGACGAGGATACAAAAGAGGAGTACGACTGTGGACGAGAGATTGGAGCGCATTCTGCCTCGGGTGCAGAAGCCCGGCCGCTATGTGGGCGGCGAATACAACGCGGTGCAGAAGGATAAGGACAAGGTGGATATCCGCTTTGCCTTCTGTTTTCCCGACACCTATGAGATCGGTATGTCCAATCTGGGTATGCGGATCCTGTACGGCGTCATGAACGAGATGGACGGAGTCTGGTGTGAGCGGGTATTCCAGCCATGGGGCGACATGGAGGAGGAGATGCGCAAGGCCGGTATCCCGCTCTATGGTTTGGAATCCGGCGATCCCATCCGGGATTTTGACATCATCGGTTTTTCCGTGGGCTATGAGATGGCCTTTGCCGGCATTCTCAATATGCTGGATCTGGCGGGTGTGCCCGTTCGAGCAGAGGATCGCCCCGATTTGAGCCCTCTGGTCATCGCCGGCGGTACGGCCATGTACAACGCCGAGCCGTTGGCGGATTTCATCGACATCGTTTCCCTGGGCGAGGGCGAGGACGTGACCGTGGAGCTCATCGAGCTCTACCGCCGGGCCAAGCGGGAGGGCTGGACCAAGCACCAGCTGCTGGTGGCTGCCGCTCAGGTGCCGGGATTGTATGTGCCCTCCCTCTATGAGGTCACCTATCATGATGACGGCACTGTGGCCGATATTGTGCCCCGGGAGGGGGCACCTCGGAAGGTGACCAAGCGTATCGTTCAGGACATGGATAAGTCCTATTTTCCGGTCCATACCGTGGTCCCCTCCACGGAGATCGTCCAGGATCGGACCACCCTGGAGCTGTTTCGGGGCTGCATCCGGGGCTGCCGCTTCTGCCAGGCGGGCTATGTGTATCGCCCGGTGCGCAGCCGCAGCAAGGATCTGTGCGCGGAGTATGCCAAGGAGGCACTTTGTGACTCCGGCTATGAGGAGATGACCCTTTCCAGCCTCTCCACCAGCGACTATCGTCCCCTGGTAGAGCTGTGTGATGATTTGGAGGAGTTCTGCGAGGCCCGGCACATCCACCTGTCCCTGCCCTCTTTGCGGGCGGACAGCTTCTCCATGGACCTGATGCAGCGGCTGCAAAAGGGCCGCAAGTCCGGCCTGACCTTTGCTCCGGAGGCGGGCACCCAGCGTCTGCGGGACGCTATTAACAAAAACGTCACTGAGGAGGACCTGCTGCAAAGCTGCCGCACCGCCTTTGCCGGCGGCTTCAACGCGGTGAAGCTGTACTTCATGCTGGGTTTGCCTACGGAGACCGACGAGGATATCCTGGGTATCGCGGAGATCGCTGCCCATGTGATGCACGTGTGGCGGGAGAGTGCGTCCAACAAGAACAGGGGCGTGCGCATCACCGTGTCCACCTCCTGGTTCGTGCCAAAGCCCTTCACCGCCTTCCAGTGGGAGCCCCAGATCTCCCTTGAGGAGTATCAGCGCCGGGTGAAGCTGCTGCGCCAGGCCATCACCACCAAGACGGTGACCTACAACTGGCACGACGGCGACACCAGCTTCCTGGAGGCGGTGCTGGCCCGGGGTGACCGGCGGCTGGGCAAGGTGCTGGAGCTGGCCTGGCGCAAGGGCGCCAAGCTGGACGCCTGGGAGGAGTATTTCTCTCTGGAGCGCTGGATGGAGGCCTTCCGGGAGTGCGGACTGGACCCCCATTTTTACGCCAACCGTACCCGGAGCCGGGATGAGCTGATGCCCTGGGACATGATCTCCTGCGGCGTCACCGACGACTATCTCTGGCGGGAGCGGGAGCGGGCCTACGCCTCCGTGACCACCCCCGACTGCCGCACCCACTGCGGCGGCTGCGGGGCAAATCGACTGGTGGGAGGGAAGTGCAATGTCTAAGCTGCGGCTGCTGTTTTCCAAGGAGGCCCAGGCCAGCTATATCTCCCACCTGGACCTGATGCGTACCTTCCAGAGGGTATTTCCTCGGACGGGGCTGAAGATCAGCCATTCCAACGGCTTTCACCCTCATGCTATTTTGTCTGTTGTGCTGCCGCTGCCGGTAGGACAGTCCAGCGTGTGTGAGCTGCTGGACTTGACGGTGGACCAGGAGAGCGACGGCAGCGGCATCGTGGAGAAGCTCAACTCCGGTTTTCCCGCGGGACTGCGGGCGCTGGACTGCTATGCGCCCCAGCGGCCGGTGCGGGAATTGGCCTTTGTTCAGGCGGAGCTGCAATTCCTCTATGACGCCGGTGTGCCGGCAGGCTGCACGGCGGAGTTGGAGGAGCTGTTCCGGCGGCCCTCTCTCATCATTCAGAAAAAGACCAAGCGCCGTGAGTTGGCGGATGTGGACATCCGCCCGCTGATCCGTTCGCTGTCCTTTTCTGAGGAAGAGGGAAAGGTGCTGGTCCAGGCGGTAGTGGCCGCCCAGAATCCGGGACTGAACCCGGCACTGCTGGGAAATGCGGTGGCTAAGGAGCTGCCGGAGCTGGCGCCGGATTTCGTTCGGGTCCGCCGGACGGCATTGCTGGACGAAAACGGAGAGATTTTCCGCTGATTTTCCGCTTTTTTGGAAAAAATCCTTGCAATCCAGCGGAAACTATGATATCCTATTTGAGCTTGAAAAAGGGTGGTCCTCTGCCGTGGGCGAGCCAAGGTGCTTTTTGCGTCCGAAAAAAGCGGTACGAACACCTATAAATTAGGAGGAACATCCATGGATCTCATTAAGGAACTGAACAAAGATCGCCTGGCAACTGAGAAGCCCCAGGTGGAAGTGGGCGACACCGTTCGCGTCCACGTCAAGATCAAGGAAGGCTCTCGTGAGCGTATCCAGGTCTTTGAGGGCATTGTCATTGCCAAGAAGCACGGCGGCATCGAGGAGACCATCACCGTTCGCCGCATTTCCTACGGCGTGGGCGTGGAGAAGATCTTCCCGCTGTACTCTCCCTCCATTGAGCGGATCGAAGTGGTTCGCCACGGTTCCGTCCGCCGGGCCAAGCTGTACTATCTGCGTGGCCGCGTGGGCAAGGGCGCCAAGGTCAAGGAGCAGCTCGAAGCAACAGTTCCGGGGACCCCCGGGTACGAAAAGGGAACCGGCCTGGCCGGTTCCCTTTTTCGTCTTTTGGCTGTCTGAAAACGTATAGAGGAGAAAGCAGAGGAAGATTCTCGGAATTTCACGGGAAAAGTCTTGTTGTTTTTTTGACTCTTTGGTATACTATTCAATTATACTGGCAGGTCTGTGCTTTCATGGCAAGGAGATGGAGTCGTGACGAAAAAAGAAGAGTATCAGCCCAAGCATCTCATGAAGCAGGATGAAAGCCGGGACTCCTATGAGTGGATTCAGGCGCTGGTGTGCTCTGTGCTGGCGGTAGTGCTGGTATTTACCTTTGTGGCTCGCCTGATCGGAGTGGACGGCCCGTCCATGGTACCTACTCTGCAAAACGGAGACCGCCTGGTGGTGGTCAGTTCTCTGCTCTATAATGACTATAAGCCTGGTGATATTGTGGTGGCCCGAAAGGACAGCTTCATGTCCGACCCTATCGTTAAGCGGGTCATCGCGGTGGAGGGGCAGACGGTGGATATTGACTTTGATACCGGCTGCGTCTATGTGGACGGGGAACTGCTGGACGAGCCCTACATCAATGAGCTGACTCTCCGGGATGAGGGGACCGAGTTTCCCCTCACTGTGGGGGAAGGCGAGGTGTTTTTGATGGGTGACAACCGCAACCGCAGCAGCGACAGCCGGGACCCCAGCCTTGGTACGGTGGATACCCGCTATATCATTGGCAAGGCGGTGTTTCTGCTGTTCCCCGGTGAGGACTCCGTGTCCGGCCAGCGGGACTTTAGTCGGATCGGCAGTTTGTATTGATGGATGGAGAGGAGGCGCGGCAATGGAAGAGAGCGGTATGCACATTCAGTGGTACCCCGGGCACATGACCAAGACCCGGCGGATGATTGCCGAGCAGCTGAAAAATGTAGATGCGGTGTGTGAGATCCTGGATGCCCGGATCCCCATTTCCAGCCGCAACCCGGATGTGGATGAGCTGACAGCGGGCAAGCCCCGTCTTGTAGTTCTCAATCGGGCGGACCAGGCGGATGCCGAGGCCACTAGACGCTGGGGCGCCTATTTCCGAGGGCGGGGCTTTGCTGTGCTGGAGTGCGATGCCAAGAGTGGCCGGGGCACGGCTAAATTTGCTGCCGCCGTCCGGGAACTGCTTGCAGACAAGCTCCAGGCCTATGCTGAGAAGGGGCAGACAGGCCGGGTGGTCCGGGTGATGATTTTGGGCATTCCCAATGTGGGAAAGTCCACCTTTATCAATAAGGTGGCCGGCCGCAAGACCGCCAAGGCGGAGGACCGGCCCGGCGTCACCCGCTCCAAGCAGTGGGTGCCCATTGACCGGGGGTTGGAGCTGCTGGACACACCGGGCATCCTCTGGCCCAAGTTTGAGGACCAGAGCGTGGGGCTGAATCTGGCCTATACCGGCGCAGTGAAGGACGATATTTTGGATATAGAGACGCTGGGCTGCCACCTGATGGCCTATCTGGGAGGGCACTATCCTGAGGCTCTGGCCGCGGCCTATAAGCTGCCTGCCATCCCGGAGCGGCAGCCGGAGGAGAACACGGTGGCCTACGGCTATGGGCTTTTGGAGGAGGCGGGCAGGAAGCGGGGATTCCTCATCTCCGGCGGCGAGATCGACACCGAGCGCATGGCCAGGATCCTGCTGGATGAGTTCCGGGGCGGCAAGCTGGGCCGCTTTACCCTGGAGCTGCCGGAGGACCTATGAGCGCGAAAAAACTGCTGCATAATTTTGACGGGACCATGCCCCGCCTGGAAGTGCTGACGGCCCGGGAGGAGACCCGGGTGCTGCTGCACACGCAGTACTGGGACGGGGAGGACCGGAAAATCTCCGGGACCCTGGCGTTCCATGGAGTCGCGGCCGTGGGCTTTTCGGTGAACCACCTGAGCGAATCCGTAGGCTCGGAGCTGTGCGGCCTGTATGAGCTGACGGATGAGGCGGAAAAGAGGGGACTGCTGCGGGAGAATTTTGACCGCAGGCGGCGGGAGTTCCTGCTGACCGGCTATGAGCTGGCCGAGGACGATCCCTGTGACCTCCTCAACGATACGGGGCCTCTGGAGCGGATCTGCCTGGCGGATTTGCACCTGTATGAGCAGCAGACCGAGGGCGGCATCTATCGGATCCTGGCCAAGGGGTGGAACTTGGAGGAGGAGTGACAGTGGACCTTTGGGAGTATGAACGCCGACAGCAGGACGCAGGGTATGCGGCCGTCTGCGGCGTGGACGAGGCGGGGGCCGGCCCCCTGGCGGGACCGGTGTATGCCGCTGCCGTGATCTTGCCGGAGCAGTGGGACCTGCCGGGGCTCAACGACTCCAAGCAGCTGACGGAAAAAAAGCGGGAAGCTCTCTTCCCCCTGATCTGCCGGCAGGCGCTGAGCTGGTCCGTGGCCTTTGCCACGGCGGAGGAGATCGACGAAATGGATATCCTCAACGCCCGGATGCTGGCCATGCAGCGGGCCATCGACGGACTGTCCCCGGCGGCGGACTTCGCCCTCATCGACGGCAACCGGGACCACGGCAGCCGGGTGGCCATCACGTTGCCTCACCAGACCGTCGTCAAGGGCGACAGCCGCAGCGCCTCCATCGCCGCGGCCTCCATCCTGGCCAAGGTCAGCCGGGACCGGTATGTGTCCACGGAGCTGGAGGAGCGCTATCCCCAGTATCAGTTCGCCCGCCACAAAGGCTACGGCACCAAGCTCCACTATGCCATGCTGGACCAGTACGGCCCCTGCCCGGAGCACCGGAAGAGCTTTTTGAAGAAGTGGGAGGCGGGCCGTGACCAGTAGGGACCGGGGCACCTGGGGTGAGGCCCTGGTGGCCGACTACCTGAGAAAGCACGGCTACACGCTGTTGGCCAGCCAGTGGCGCTGCCGCTTGGGGGAGATCGACCTGATCGCCCGGCGCAGGGGCGTGATGTGCTTTGTGGAGGTCAAGCTCCGCTCCGGCACGGCCTATGGGCTGCCCCGGGAATTCGTGGACCGGCGCAAGCAGGAGAAGCTCCACTCTGCCGCCGCCCTCTACCTCAGCCGCCAGGAGCTGGACTGCCCCGTCCGGTTCGATGTGGCGGAGGTCTACTGGGAAGAGGGCAGGAAGCCCCGCATAGAATACATCGAAAACGCATTTTGATTTGAGGTGATGACGGTGTATTCCTATTTTGACGCCCACTGTGACACCCTCAGCCGCTGCCTGGGGCAGGGCTGGTCCCTCTGGGAAAATCCCGGCCATCTGGATCTGAAGCGGCTCTCGGCCTATGAGCAAAAAGGGCAGGTGTTCGCCCTCTTCGCCGACAGTGCCAAGGTGCCGGCGGAGGAGCGCTTCCGGACCATCTCCGCCCAGGCGGCACTGCTGCATGAGGCCAAAAGGAAGGACCCGGCGGGGCTGGAAAACTGCTTTCTCTCGGTGGAGGGAGCGGAGCTGCTGGGCTGCGAGGCGGGAAGGCTGGAAGAGGTCAGGGAATGGGGCGTGAGGTGGGTCAATCTCACCTGGAACCACCCCAACGCCCTGTGCGGCTCCTGCCGCAGCGGCGGAGGGCTGACCCGGCGGGGCCGGGACTTTGTCCGGCGGTGCGGACAGCTGGGGCTGGGGATCGACCTGTCCCACCTCAGTGACCAGGGGGCCTGGGACGTGCTGCGGCTGGAGGCCGCGCCGGTGCTGGCCAGCCACTCCGACAGCCGCGCCCTCTGCGGGCATCCCCGGAACCTTACCGATGCGCTGTTCCGGGCCGTCGTGGGCAGCGGCGGCTTCGTGGGAGTGAATTTCTGCATTCACTTCCTGGGAGAAAAGCCCGCGGCGGAGGCTGTTGCGGACCATTTGGAGCATTTCCTGGCCCTGGGCGGCGAGGACCACCTGGGGACAGGGGCCGACTTTGACGGCACCGACGTGCCGGAGGACCTCTCCGGGGTTCAGGATCTGCCCGGGCTGTGGGCTATTTTGGAGCGCCGGGGCTTTTCCCGGGAGCTGATCCGCAAGCTGGCCTGGGGGAATCTTGAGACGTTTCTGCGCATTTTGGCGTGAACCGATAGAAAATTTTCCGTACTGGAGGAATCAAAAGATGAACTATCTCAGCACAAGAGACAGCGCGCTGCGCGTCAGCGCCGCCCAGGCGGTGAAGCTGGGCCTGAGCCGGGACGGCGGACTGCTGACCCCCGTCACCGTGCCCCAGATCGACCGAGCCTTTTTGGAGCGCATGGTCCCCCTGCGCTATCAGGACCGGGCCGCCGCCGTCATGGCGCTGTATCTGACGGACTACACGGAGGCCGAGCTTTTGACCTTCGCGGAAAATGCCTACGGGCCGGAGAAATTCGACACCCTCGCCGTGGCGCCTGTCCACACCCTGGATGAGACCACCCACTGCCTGGAGCTGTGGCACGGCCCCACCAGCGCCTTTAAGGACATGGCCCTTCAGATGCTGCCTCAGCTGCTCTCCGCCGCCCTGAAAAAGACCGGAGAGGACAAGACCGTGTGCATCCTGGTGGCCACCTCCGGCGACACCGGCAAGGCCGCCATGGAGGGCTTTGCCGACGTGCCTCAGACCCGGATCATGGTCTTTTATCCCCGGAACGGCGTCTCTCAGGTCCAGGAGACCCAGATGGTCACCCAGGAGGGGGCCAATGTGGGCGTGTGCGCCGTGGAGGGCAACTTTGACGATGCCCAGAGCGGCGTCAAGCGGATCTTCTCCGACGAGTCCATCCGCAGCGCTCTGGCGGAGCGGGGCTTTTTCCTCTCCTCGGCCAACTCCATCAACTGGGGCCGGATCCTGCCCCAGGGGTTCTACTACATCTCCGCTTACTGCGATCTGGTGCGGGACGGCAAGCTGCCCATGGGCGAGCAGGTGAACTTCTGCGTGCCCACCGGCAACTTCGGCGACATCCTGGCCGCCTACTACGCCAAGCGCATGGGCCTGCCTGTGGGCAAGCTCATCTGCGCCTCCAACTGCAACGACGTGCTGACGGACTTCCTGCACACCGGCGTCTACGACCGCAACCGTCCCTTCCACAACACCATGAGTCCCTCCATGGATATCCTGATCTCCTCGAATCTGGAGCGGCTGCTCTTTGACCTGTCCGGGGAGAATGACGCCGAGGTCCGGGGCTATATGGAGTCCCTGGCCAAGGACGGAAAGTATGAGGTCAGCGACGCCATCAAAGCAGCCCTGCAGGAGCAGTACTGGGGCGGCTTCTGCGGCGAGGCGGACACCGCCGCGACCATCGGCCGGTACTATCGGGACTACGGCTATCTCATCGACACCCACACCGCTGTGGCTGCCAACGTGATGGAGCAGTACCGCACTGCCACCGGGGACAAGACGGTGACTGTGTTTGCCTCCACTGCCTCTCCCTATAAGTTCTGCGACAGCGTCCTTGCGGCCATCGGTGTGACCCCGGCAGGGGAGGGCCTGGAGCTGCTGGACCAGCTCCACACCGTCACCGGTACCCCTGTGCCCCGGCGTCTGGCAGCCCTGAAGGGCAAGGCACGGCGTTTTGACCTTGCCTGCGAGAAGGCGGGCATGGACCGCGTGGTGCTGGACTTTTTGAAATAAAGCGCCGGCCTGGCGCGCCTTCTGGGCGCGCCCCGACTGCCATTTTAAAAAGAGAGGAGGTGCGCCTGTGGCCCTCTATGCCATTGGAGATCTGCATCTGTCCCTGACGGCCAACAAGTCCATGGAGGTCTTTGGAGCCGGCTGGGAGAACTATACCGAGCGTCTGCGCCAGTCCCTGTCCCAGCTGGGGGAGGAGGACACCATCGTCCTGGCGGGCGACACCTCCTGGGGGATGTCCCTGGAGGAGGCGGAGGCGGATCTGCGCTTTTTGGGGCAGATGCCCGGCCGAAAGATTCTCCTCAAAGGCAACCACGACTACTGGTGGAACACAGTGTCCAAGATGCGGAAATTCCTGGAGGAAAAAGGCATCGGAAACATCGAGTTCCTTCACAACAACTGCTTTCCCTACGGAGAGTATGCCATCTGCGGCACCCGGGGCTGGTTCTGGGAGGAGGAGCAGGGCGCCCAGGACGCCAAGGTCCTCAATCGGGAGCTGGGGCGGCTGGAGACCTCCTTGAAGGCCGCCGGGGACCGGGAGAAGCTGGTATTTCTCCACTATCCGCCCCTGTATCAGGGCTACCAGTGTCCGGAGATCCTGCAGCTGCTGCAAAAATACGGCGTGAAGCGCTGCTGGTACGGCCATCTCCACGGCGGCGGCTGCCGTCTGGCAAGGACAGGAAATTGGGAGGGGATCACGTTTTCCCTGATCTCCGCGGACCATCTGGAATTTGTTCCGAAAAAAATTTGTGAATAGCGGAAAAAGATGTGGAAATTTTGATTTATTTCTGCTAAAATAGTAATTCGCACCGGTCAGTCAATCGGTGATGAACGGAGGAAAAAGAAAATGAGTGTTAAGAGCTGCGAAAAACTGGAAAAAAGCAAGGTCGCACTGACCGTTGAGGTGAGTGCAGAGGACTTTGAGTCTGCTGTCGTCAAGGCATATCAGAAGATGCGCAAGGACATCCGGATCCCCGGCTTCCGTCCCGGCAAGGCTCCCCGCAAGGTAGTGGAGGGTATGTACGGCGCAGAGGTGTTTTATGACGAGGCTGTGAATATTGCCCTGCCCGACGCCTATGGCGCGGCTGTGGATGCCGAGAAGCTCAATGTGGTGGGCTATCCCGAGGTGGAGCTGGTGGAGGCCCCCAAGGCCGGCAGCGGCTTTGTGTTCAAGGCCACCGTTCCCGTGTATCCCGAGGTGAAGCTGGGCCAGTATAAGGGCCTGAAGGCTCCTAAGGCTGAGGTGAAGGTGGGCGCTGCCGATGTCAATGCACGCCTTGCTGAGCTGGCCGACCGCAACACCCGTCTGGTCTCCACCGACAAGGCCGTGGAGAACGGCGACATCGCTGTCATCGACTACGAGGGCTTTGACAACGGCGTGGCTTTCCAGGGCGGAAAGGGTGAGAACCACAACCTGGAGATCGGCTCCGGCACCTTTGTTCCCGGCTTTGAAGAGCAGCTCATCGGCATGAAGGCCGGCGAGGAGAAGGACATCGACATCACCTTCCCCGAGGACTATCACAAGGACCTGGTCGGCAAGCAGGTCGTGTTCCATGTGAAAGTCAACGAGGTCAAGGTCAAGGATGTACCTGCCCTGGACGATGAGTTTGCCAAGGATGTGTCCGAGTTCGACACCCTCAAGGAGTTCAAGGCTGACCTGAAGAAGAAGATCACCGCTGAGCGGGAAGAGGCTGCCAACCGCGCCTTTGAGGACCGCCTGATGACCCAGGTGGGCGAGGGCATCGAGGCCGATGTGCCCGAGGCCATGGTGGAGGCCCAGGTGGACCGCTTCCTGGAGAACTTCAAGCAGCAGCTGGCCTCTCAGGGCATCCCCTATGACCAGTATCTGCAGATGACCGGCACCGAGGAGTCCAAGCTCAAGGACGACGCCCGTGAGCCCGCCGAGAAGCAGGTGCGCCTGGATCTGGCTGTGGCCGCCATCATCGAGGCTGAGAAGCTGGAGGCTTCCGCCGAGGAGATCGAGGAGGAGTACAAGAAGTTCTCCGAGCGCTACGGCATGGATGTGGACACCGTGAAGAAGTATCTGCCCGAGGACCAGATCAAGGCCCAGATCCTCAATGAGAAGGCCATTGCCGTGGTCCGCGACAGCGCTGAGGCCACTGCTCCCGAAGAGGAGGAGAAGCCCAAGAAGACCACCAAGAAGACTACCAAGAAGGCGGCCAAGAAGGACGAGGAGGCTCCCGCTGAGGAGACCACCGAGGCTCCTGCTGAGGCTCCCGCCGAGTCCAAGGAGTAATTCCGCGTCAAAAAAGAGGGAGAAAACAAGGCGCTGGCGGCCTTACATCAAAAACCGACAGCTTCTCCCATGGCCGGTGTAGTACCATGGGAGAAGCCAGTGCACAAGGGAAAAAACAGGAGGTTTTTCAGAATGAGTTTAGTGCCTTATGTAGTCGAACAGACCAACCGCGGAGAGCGTTCTTACGACATTTTCTCCCGTCTGCTCAATGACCGCATCGTCTTTTTGGGCGAGGAGGTCAATGCCACCACGGCAAGTCTCGTTGTGGCACAGCTGCTGTATCTGGAGGCCCAGGATCCCGACAAGGAGATCCAGCTTTATATCAACAGCCCCGGCGGCTCTGTTACCGACGGTATGGCCATCTATGATACTATGCAGTATATCAAATGCGATGTGTCCACCATCTGTGTGGGTATGGCGGCCAGCATGGGCGCCTTCCTGCTCTCTTCCGGCACCAAGGGTAAGCGTCTGGCGCTGCCCAATGCCGAGATCATGATCCATCAGCCCTCTGCCGGTACCCAGGGTCAGATCACCGATATGGCTATCCACCTCAAGCGGCTGGAAACCATTAAGAAGCGGATGAACCGCATCCTGGCGGAGAATACTGGCCGGAGCGTGGAGGAAGTGACGGCCGCCTGCGAGCGCGATAATTTCATGAGCGCCGAGGAGGCCATGGAGTTCGGCCTGGTGGATAAGGTCATCTATAAGAGATAAGATCGGGGAAAGATATGATGAACGACGAAGGCAAAAAGTCCCTCCGCTGCTCCTTCTGCGGCAAGCATGAGCAGCAGGTACACCGCATGATCCAGGGACCCGGCGTCCGCATCTGTGATGAGTGCGTGCAGCTTTGCATGAGCATTCTCAATGATGGCTATGAGGATACGGGCCACAGCGGTCTGGAGGACATTCCGGACAAGCTCCCCACACCTCAGGAGATCAAAGAGGTGCTGGATCAGTATGTGGTGGGCCAGGATGCGGCGAAGGTGGCTTTGTCTGTTTCAGTCTATAACCACTATAAGCGCATTTATTTCGGCGGGGACGAGGATGTGGAGCTGCAAAAGAGCAACATCCTGATGATCGGGCCCACCGGCAGCGGCAAGACGCTGTTTGCCCAGACGCTGGCCCGGATCCTGAAGGTTCCCTTTGCCATTGCCGATGCCACCACTCTAACGGAGGCTGGCTATGTGGGCGACGACGTGGAGAATATCCTCCTGCGCCTCCTGCAGGCCGCGGACTTTGACGTGGAGCGGGCCGAGCACGGTATCATCTACGTGGATGAGATCGACAAGATCGCCCGCAAGAGCGAGAACGTCTCCATTACCCGGGACGTGTCCGGCGAGGGCGTGCAGCAGGCCCTGCTGAAGATCGTGGAGGGCACTGTGGCCAATGTGCCGCCTCAGGGCGGCCGCAAGCACCCCCACCAGGAGTTCATCCAGGTGGATACCCGCAACATCCTCTTCATCTGCGGCGGCGCTTTCGACGGACTGGAAAAGATCATCGAGCGTCGGGTGGATCAGAAGGGCATCGGCTTCGGCGCCGTGGTGGAGAGCAAGAAGGACAAGGATGTGAGCCGTCTCCTCAAGGAGGTCCAGCCTCACGATATCCTTAAGTACGGCCTGATCCCTGAGCTGGTGGGCCGTCTGCCGGTGATCGCACCGCTGCAGGCTCTGACCCGTGACGATTTGGTCCGGATCCTCACCGAGCCCAAGAACGCTTTGGTGAAGCAGTATCAGAAGCTGCTGGGCTATGATAATGTGGAGCTGGTGTTTGAGCGGGAGGCCCTGGAGGCTGTGGCTGATAAGGCTATCGAGCGCAACATCGGCGCCCGTGGTCTGCGGGCCGTCATGGAGGGACTGCTGACTCAGATGATGTATGACATCCCCTCGGATCCCACCATTGAAAAGGTCACCATCACCCGAGCCTGCGTGGAAGGGAATGGCGAGCCTGTGGTGGAGCGCAATCCGGAGAAGATCAGCTATGCTGCCCGGCTTCATTCCGGGAAGAGTGAGCCTGCCTCCGGCTCTTCCAAACCTGCTTCGGCATCCTGAGAAATAAACGGAAAAAAGGAAGAGGCGCCGAATGCGACGCCCCTTCTTTTTCCATAAACAGGGGAAAGTAGCCCGCAGGCTCTTCTCTGCCCTGAGAAAGGAAACTTTGACCATGGAACCTATAACTTGGAACATCCCTGTGCTGGCGCTTCGGGGACTGACCGTTTTTCCCAAGCAGTCGGTCAACTTCGACGTGGAGCGGGAGATTTCCATCCGCGCTCTGGAGAGCGCCATAGAGGGGGACCAGGAGGTCTTTCTGGTGACCCAGCAGGAGATCGGCGTGGTGGCTCCTCAGGAAAAGGACCTCTATGAGATCGGTACCATTGCCCATATCCGCCAGATCCTCCGCATATCGGAGCACTCGGTGCGGGTGATGGTGGAGGGCCGTTCCCGGGCTCGTCTCAAGCGACTGTGGCAGACGGAGCCCTTCCTTCAGGCCAATGTGGAGGAGATTCCCGAGCCGGATTCCTCCCAGCGGCCGGGGCCCCGGACGGAGGCTCTGGTGCGCCAGACCTACAGCCTCTTTTCCGAGTATGCTGAGCTTTCCGGCAACGTGTCGGAGGAGACCACTGCTGCGGTGCTGGACTGCCAGGACCCGGGCCGGCTGGCGGACTTCATTGCCCAGAATGTGAGCCTGCGCCACTTTGATAAGCAGACCATCCTGGAGGAGCTTCACCCCTATCTGCGCCTGAAAAAACTCAACGGCTTCCTGAGCCAGGAGCTCAGCGTCCTGGGCTTCGAGCACGAGATGGAGGAGAAGATCCGGGACCAGCTGGTCCGTAGCCAGCGGGAGCAGATCCTGCGCACCCAGATCCGGGTGATGCAGAATGAGCTGGGTGAGGGCGATGACGGAGACGATGAGCTCCAGAGCTACCGGGACCGGATCCAGGCGCTGCACCTGTCGGAAGAGAGTGAGAAGAAGCTCCTCAAGGAGGTGGACCGACTGTCCAAACAGCCCTTCGGCAGTGCCGAGGGCGCAGTCATCCGCAACTACCTGGACGTGTGCCTGGAGATGCCTTGGAACAACGTCACCAAGGAGCGGGCCAGCGTGGAGGCGGCCCGGAAGATTTTGGACCGGGACCACTTCGGCCTGGAAAAGGTGAAGGAGCGGATCCTGGAGACCATTGCCGTGCGGCAGATGAATCCGGAGGGGAAGGGGCAGATCCTCTGCCTGGTGGGCCCTCCGGGCGTAGGCAAGACCTCCATTGCCATCTCCGTAGCCAAGGCGCTGAATCTGAAGCTGGCCCGGTTGTCTCTGGGCGGCGTCCGGGATGAAGCGGATATCCGGGGCCACCGCAAGACCTACATAGGCGCCATGCCCGGTCGCATCGTGGAGGCCATCAGTCGCAGCGGTGCCATGAACCCGCTGCTGCTGCTGGATGAGATCGACAAGCTGGGCAGCGACTACCGGGGCGATCCGGCGGCAGCTCTGCTGGAGGTGCTGGACAGCGAGCAGAACTATGCCTTCCGGGACCACTTCCTGGAGCTGCCTCTGGATCTGAGCCACGTCATGTTCATCACAACCGCCAACACCACCGATACCATCCCCCGTCCTCTGTTGGACCGGATGGAGGTGATCCGGCTGAGCAGCTATACCGATGAGGAGAAGCTGCAGATCGCCCGGCGGCACCTGCTGCCCAAACAGATCAAGGAGCACGGCATCCCCAAGGGAGCCTTGCGGGTCAGCGACGGTGCCATCCGCACCATCATCACTGACTACACCCGGGAGTCCGGTGTCCGTGTGCTGGAACGGCAGATGGCGAAGCTGTGCCGCAAGGCCGCAATGCGCCTGGTGACAGGAGAAGTGAAGCGGGTTTCCTTTACAGAAAAGGACCTGCAGGCCGCCCTGGGCGTCCGGGCCTATCCCCCCACGCTTCACGCCACCCGGGAAGAGGTGGGCCTGGTGAACGGCCTGGCCTGGACCGAGGTGGGTGGCGAGATCCTGGAGGTGGAGGTCAATGTCATGGAGGGCTCCGGCAAGCTGGAGCTTACCGGCAACCTGGGCGATGTGATGAAGGAGTCTGCACAGGCGGCGCTGAGTTGCCTGCGCAGCCGGGCCGCGCAGCTGGATATCCCGGCGGACTTCTATAAAACAAAGGACATCCATGTCCACTTCCCCGAGGGCGCCGTGCCTAAGGACGGTCCCTCCGCCGGCATTGCCATCGCCACCGCCATGCTCTCCGCCCTGACGGGGCGGAAGGTGAAGGCAGGCATCGCCATGACCGGCGAGATCACTCTCCGGGGCCGTGTGCTGCCCATCGGCGGCCTGAAGGAAAAGACCATGGCCGCCCTGCGTTACGGCATCAAGACGGTGATCCTGCCCAAGGAGAATGTGCCGGATCTGGAGGAGATCGATCAGACGGTCCGCTCCGCCCTGCGCTTTGTTCCAGCGGAGACGCTGGACACTGTGTTGGCGGAGGCCATCTGTTTCCCCGAGCCTGCCCAAGCCCGGGAGGAGCCGGCTCTGACCGCCTTTGCCCCCGCCGGACGGGAAAATGTGCAGGATGCGGGACTCAGACAGTAAAGGAGAACTCCTGTTCATGTCTTTGAATTTCTCAAAAGTTGAGTTTGTTCGCTCCGCCGCAGGGCCGGAGGGCTTTTTGCGGGACGGACTGCCTCAGGCGGCCTTTGCCGGCCGCTCCAATGTGGGCAAGTCCTCGGTCATCAACCGCCTGGTGGGCCGGAAGAACTTTGCCCGGGTGGGTGCTACCCCCGGAAAGACTGCCCATATCAACTACTTTCTGGTGGACCGGCGGGCCTATCTGGTGGATCTGCCCGGCTACGGCTATGCCAAGGTCTCCCAGGCGGAGAAGGACCGCTGGGGCCGGCTGATGGAGCGCTACTTCCAGGATGAGCAGCAGCTCATCACACTGGGTGTGCTGATCGTGGACATTCGCCACAAGCCCACGGCGGACGACGTGACCATGCATGAGTGGTTCCGACAGACAGGCTGTCCGGAGATCATCGTGGCCAACAAGCTGGATAAGCTGAAAAAAAGCCAGGTGGAGCCGGCGCTGACACTGATTCGGGAGACTCTGGAGTTGACGGAAGACGACGCTCTGGTGCCCTTTTCCGCAGAGAAGGGGGAGGGCAAGGAGGCCCTCATCCGTCTAATGACAGAGGCTGTTGAAAGATGAAAAAAGGGAACGGCGATGCCGTTCCCTTTTTTGCTCTTATTCAGGCAGTCCTGCGGGTGTGCAGGGCAGCTCACTGCGTTCGTTGGCGGGGGTCACCAGATAGAGCTGCAGCAGTTCCGCCCAGGCCCGCTCCGTGTCGGTGAAAGCGCTGGAATAGCCATCCAGCGTATTCAGGGCGGTGTTCAGCTCCGCCGGATACAGGTCCGTTCCATAGGCGGTGTTCAAAAGCACCAGATATTTGGTTTGCTCTGCCACACCCTCCGTGGCCAGGGCCCGGGCAAAGACAAAGGGATCGGAGAAAAGCGCTCTTGCCAGCAGGTCGGCATAGCGCTCGGCGTAGGCCCCATCCAGCCCCTGAGCGGCGCAGCCCATCTGGACCCACAGGATCTCGGCAGAGGAGTAGGGGGCCTGCTGTTCCAGCCAGGTCATCAGACCGAAGATGGCATCATCCGGATTCTCCGCGCTGCCCATCTGCCCCAGTTCCCCCCAGTCCATGTCCGGAAGCAGGCTGAACACGTCCCGGCGGCAGGCATACCGTTCCTCGGCGGAGAGGTTGTTGTCAGTCACCAGCTGGTTCCAGGCGATGTAGACCTGCCGGGTATCACTGATCTCCTCCCGCTCCGGTTCCTGGCGCTGGGAGAAGTCTGGCTCTCCATCCACTAAGGGGAAGCGTGTTACGTTGTTGGGGAGGAAGGCCTCGCTGCCGAATTCCGCCATATCCTCCAATTTGATGCCCGCCACCAGCCCGTCTTTTATATAGAGGCACAGACTCAATCCAAAGGTCTCTGGTGTTTGATAGGCGTAATAATAGTCATGCTGGATCAGGATATCGCTGCCCTCTTCTTTGAGGCAGTATACCAGCTCATCGCCGTAGGCCTCCAGAACCTCTGCCTTGGTGGAACCAACGCCGATGCTCTGGGGCGTGGTGTATTCCGGTAGGATGGTGGTGATTTTTGTGATGTATTCCCGTTCTGGACTCTCTGGGTCTGCTTCCGGGTCATAGCCTATGTGGAGGTAGGTGATCTGAAGGGCTCCGCAGTCTGCCTGGTGGAGGGTGGTGAGGTGCATATCTATGTCATCCGTCACATCCTCTGCCTCTGTGAGTACCAGGGAGGTGCCGAAGGGGAAAAAGCTACTCTGCTCTCCCAACGCCAGCCATTCTGTTCCGTTCTCTCCCTGCCACTGGAGAAGAAAGTCTGTTTCCGGCAGGTCTGGCGCTTCCTCCTGAGAGGCCGGCTTTTCACTGGAGGATCTGAGATTTGACCAGACAAACCCGACTCCCGCTGCCGCCAGAAGTACCAGCACCACCACTCCGAGCAACACTACCACCCATGCCTTCGGCCCCCGCCGGCCGGGGGAGGGGGGATTCGGTTCTGTTTTTTCTGCTTCCGGCGCAGAGGACTCCGGTGTAGCGGTCAGTTCTGCCACGGACACACCAAAGATGCGGGCCAGGGCCAGCAGATTTTCCATGTCCGGTGTGGCCGCGTCCGTTTCCCATTTGCTTACGGCCTGGCGGCTGACGCCCAGACGTCCTCCCAGCTCCTCCTGAGAGATGCTCAGTTTCCTTCGGTATTGGCCGATGCGCTGTCCCAATGTCATGGCCGGCGCCTCCTTTGATAGTTCATTTCTGTTTTAAGGATAGCAGGTTTTCTGATAAAAGGCTACCAACCGCATGTCAAATATCTGTTGCGGAGGGAAAAAGTCCCTATTTTTAAGGAATTTTCCCGTCAGCTGGAGACGGACATTTTTCGGGAAAAACTTTGTTTACCCCCTATGCAAAAAGGAAAAAATACGGTAAAATAGAGCCGATATGACAGTGCGAGCCCGCGGCATATAAGAGCCGTGGAATTTGATCGCGAAGGGATGGGACACATGGAAAAACCAGTGTACAAGCGCGTACTGCTGAAGGTCAGCGGCGAGGCGCTGGCCGGTGAAAAGCATACCGGCCTGGACTTTGAGGTGATCGGCCAGGTCTGCGACGTCATCAAGGAGTGCGTGGCGCTTGGCGTGCAGGTAGGCCTGGTGGTGGGCGGCGGAAACTTCTGGCGCGGCGTCAAGGACGGCGGCGGCCGGATGGAGCGCACCCGGGCTGACCATATGGGCATGATGGCCACGGTGCTCAACTGCCTGGCTGTGGCTGATATGCTGGAGCAAAAGGGCGTGGATGTGCGGGTCCAGACCGCCATTGAGATGCGCGCCATCGCCGAGCCCTACATCCGCTCCAAGGCCATTCGCCATCTGGAAAAGGGACGGGTGGTCATCTTTGGCTGCGGTACCGGCAACCCCTACTTCTCCACGGATACAGCGGCGGTGCTCCGGGCAGCGGAGATCAATGCAGATGTGATTTTGCTGGCCAAGAATATCGACGGTGTCTACAGCGCCGATCCTATGAAGGATCCCACCGCAGTCAAGTACGATACCATCACCTATGATGATGTGCTGGCCCAGCATCTGCAGGTGATGGACTCCACGGCCACCAGCCTGTCTATGGACAACCACATCCCCGTACTGCTGTTTGCTCTGAAGGACCCTAAAAATATTCTCCGCGCCGTATGCGGTGAGAAGATTGGAACCATTGTGAAAGAGGAGGCTTGACCTATGTTGAAGGATGAATACAAGGTATACGAGACCAAAATGAATAAGAGCATCGACTCTATTGCCGCGGACTTTGCTGCCGTGCGTGCTGGCCGGGCCAATGCAGCTGTGCTGGACCGGATCATGGTGGATTACTACGGTACGCCTACTCCCATCCAGCAGATCGCGTCCATTGCCTCTCCGGATCCCCGCTCTTTGGTGATCCAGCCCTGGGATGCCAGCGCAGTAAAGCTGATCGAGAAAGCGATTCAGAACTCTGACCTGGGCATCAACCCCCAGAATGACGGCCGAAGCCTTCGCTTGAGCTTCCCTCAGCTGACAGAGGAGCGACGGAAGGAGCTGGTCAAGCAGATCCACAAGTATGCGGAAAACGGTAAGGTGGCCGTCCGCAATATCCGTCGGGACGCTATGGACAACTTCAAGAAGCAGGAGAAGAAGTCCGAGATCACTGAAGATGAGCTCAAGCAGGCGGAAAAGGACCTCCAGAAGCTGACCGATGATAGCTGCAAAAAAATCGATGAGCTGCTGGCAAAGAAGGAAAAGGAACTGATGTCCGTCTGATGCGCGGAGATCAGAACAAAGGGGGGCAGGTGGAGCAAAGCCGCCTGCCCCGCCATATTGCCATCATTATGGACGGCAACGGGCGCTGGGCCAAGCAGCGTGGCCTGCCTCGTACCGCCGGACACAAGGCGGGGGCAGAGACTTTCCGCCGGATCGCCACCTATTGTAAAAATCTGGGTCTGGATTATCTGACGGTGTATGCCTTCTCCACGGAGAACTGGAAGCGCTCCACGGAAGAGGTGGGCGCCATCATGGGCCTTTTGAAGCGCTACCTGCTGGAAGCCATCGACTCCATGGAGCGGGACAATATCCGCCTGCGCTTTTTTGGAGACATGACGCCTATCGCGCCGGAACTGCGGGCCCTGGCCCATACCACCGACGAGATCACGGACCGGTTGGATCCCGCGGATTTCCAGGCCAACATCTGCCTCAACTACGGAGGCCGGGACGAGATCCTGCGGGCCGTTCGTCGCTTTGCCGCCCAGTGCGCAGCGGGGGAGAGGAAGCCGGAGGAGCTGGACGAGAAGCTGTTCTCCTCCTATCTGGACTCCGCCGGCATCCCGGACCCGGACCTGATCATCCGGCCCAGCGGCGAGCTGCGGCTGAGCAATTTCCTGCTTTGGCAGTGCGCCTATTCTGAGTTTTACTATACGGACACCCTGTGGCCGGACTTTGACGAGGCGGAGCTGGACAAGGCCATTGCAGCCTATCAGCACCGGGACCGCCGGTTCGGCGGCGTAAAAAAGTGAGCGGAGACGCTACAAAAAGAGAAAAACCTTGACAGACAGAGGATGAATCATATGTTCAAACGAGTGATGGTGGCCGTGGTGGGCATCCCCTTTTTGCTGCTGGTGCTGATCTGGGCGCCGGAGTGGTGCACCCTGGTGCTCTTGGCGGGTATGTGTGCCATCGGTGCCCAGGAGCTGATGCACGCCGTGCGGGGGGAGAGAGGAGCGTCCTTGGCCAATCCTATGGTGTGGGCGCCTGTGCTCATGGCGCTGCTGGTCCCGGTAAGGCTGTGGGGGATCCACAGCCGGGGGGAGCTGCTGCTGTTCTATCTGGAAAATCCCTCAGAGGAGATGCTGGAGAACCTCCCGGCCGTCAGCCAGGTGGGCATGGATGCCATGATCCGTCAGTTTGCGGAACTGGGGCTGTGGGTGCTGGTGTTTTTGCTGGTGCTGTTCGTCTGCGCCATCCTGGCCTACGGCAAGGAAAAGGCGGTGCCCTTCGGAGATCTGACTGCCGCTGTGTTTGCCGGGCTGGTGTTTCCGCTGATGCTCTCCTGCCTGCTGCTGCTGCGGCTGGAGGAGAACGGACAGGCGCTGGTATTTGTGCCCCTGTGCATCTCCTTCGGCAGCGATACCTTTGCCCTCTTTGCCGGGATGCTGTTTGGAAAGCACAAGCTGACCCCGGTCAGCCCCAAGAAGACTGTGGAGGGCGCTGTGGGTGGACTGCTGGGCGGTATCATCGGCATGATCCTTTTCAAGCTGATCTCCCAGGCGGCTCTGGATACGATGCTGGTGAGTTGGACCGGTGTTTTGGCCTTTGGCTTGCTGGGCAGCGTGGCGGGTCAGATCGGCGATCTGAGCTTTTCCGTTATCAAGCGTGAGTTCGGCGTCAAGGATTACGGCCATCTGCTGCCGGGTCATGGAGGGATCCTGGACCGGTTTGACAGCGTTACCTTTGTGGCACCGCTTGTCTGGCTGGCCATGACTCTTTTTCATCTGTAATCAGATTATTTTCAGCTTTGAGGAATAGAATAACCTTATGAGTAAGAGAATTTCTGTTTTGGGCTCCACCGGCTCTATCGGCCGGCAGACTCTGGATGTGGCTCAGGAGATGGGACTTCAGGTGGAGGCCCTGACTGCCTATCGCAGCGTGGACCTTCTGGAGGAACAGACCCGGCAGTTCCGTCCTCGGTTGGTGGCGGTATATGACCCGGAGGCCGCAGAGGAGTTCCGGCAGCGGGTGAAAGATCTGCCGGTGCGGGTGCTGTCCGGGACCGAGGGCCTTATGGCGGCAGCCACGCTGGCCCAGGCGGACACCGTGGTCACTGCTGTGGTGGGCATGGTGGGTCTGCGGCCTACCCTGGCTGCCATTGAGGTGGGCAAGCGCATTGCGTTAGCCAATAAGGAGACCCTGGTCTGCGCCGGAGAACTGGTGATGGAGGCGGCACAGCGGCACCGGGCCCAGATCGTTCCGGTGGACAGTGAGCACTCCGCCATTTTCCAGTGCCTCCAGGGCTGCGGCGATCGCCGGGAGATCCGGCACCTTGTTCTGACTTGTTCCGGCGGCCCGTTTTTTGGAAAGAAAAAGGCTGATTTGCAGTATGTGACAAGGAAAGATGCCTTACAGCATCCCAACTGGAAAATGGGCGCCAAGATCACGGTAGACAGCGCTACGCTGATGAACAAGGGCTTGGAAGTCATCGAGGCTATGCGGCTCTATCACCTGCCTTTGGAGCAGGTGGAGGTGGTCATCCATCGCCAGAGCGTGATCCACTCCCTGGTGGAATTTCGGGATGGGGCCATGCTGGCCCAGCTGGGCACGCCGGATATGCGTCTGCCCATCCGCTATGCTCTCACTTGGCCCCGCCGGGCGGAGAGCCTGTTGGAGCCCTTGGATCTGCTGCGCTGTCCGCCTCTGACCTTTGCCCAGCCGGACCGGGAGGCATTTCCCTGCCTTGCCCTGGCGGAGGAGGCTGCCCGGGAGGGCGGCACCGCCTGCGCGGTGCTCAATGGTGCCAACGAAGCGGCGGTAGCCCTGTTTTTGCAGGATCAGATCGGCTTTTTGGAGATCCCGCAGCTGGTGGCTGCCGCCAGAGCGGCGGTGCCTGTAAAGCAGAACCCGGTCCTGGAGGACATTTTGGAGGCGGATCGTCTGGCCCGGGAGGCCGTACATATCAAATATCACGAGAGGTAATGGCATGGTCTATATTATCGCGGCAATTTTCATCTTTGGTGTGCTCATCGCGGTCCACGAGCTGGGACATTTTCTGGCGGCAAAGGCCTGCGGTGTGCGTGTCAATGAGTTTTCCATCGGCATGGGTCCGGCGCTTTTTCACCGGCAAAAGGGAGAGACGGAGTACGCCATCCGTATTCTGCCCATCGGCGGCTACTGCGCCATGGACGGCGAGGATGAGGAATCTGACGATCCCCGTTCCCTGACCAAGCAGAGCCTATGGAAAAAGCTGCTGATTTTTGCCGCCGGCGCGCTGATGAATTTTCTGGCCGGCTTTTTGCTGATTTTGATTTTGTACAGCGGCACCTCTACCTTCAGCACTACCCAGGTGGCCGGTTTTGCCCCGGAATTCGACCAGGAGGCCAGTTCTCTGCAGGTTGGAGACGTGCTCTGGTCCATCAATGGAGAGCGTGTCTACCTCTTCAGCGACATCGATCTGCTTCTGAACCTGGGCGGTGGCCAGGAGGCTGAGCTGGTGGTTGTGCGGGACGGCGAGAAGGTGGACCTGGGGAAGGTCTCCCTGCCTTATCAGACCTACACCGGCACCAACGGCCAGGCCTATAACGGCTATGGCATCTATGTGGTGGGGGAAGAGTCCTCTGTGCTGCGTGTAGTGAAGTACAGCTGGCTCAATGCCGTGGACTTCGTGCGTCTGGTGCGGCTGAGCCTGCAGATGCTGCTCACCGGCGGCGCCTCCATTCAGGACCTGAGCGGCCCTGTGGGCATCGTTTCCACCATCACCCAGGTGGGTAAGGAGTCGGAGACCGTGGCCATCGCGGTGCAGAACATCGTTTACTTTGCTGCCCTCATCGCCGTGAACCTGGCGGTGATGAATCTGCTGCCCCTGCCGGCGCTGGACGGCGGAAAGATCTTCTTTTTGCTGCTGGACGCTGTCACCCTGGCGCTGTTCAAGCGAAAGATCCCGGATAAATATGAAAACTATGTCCACACCGCTGGCTTTTTGCTGCTGATGGGCCTGATGCTGGTGGTGACTTTCACGGATATCTCCAAACTAATTCGATAGGTGAGCGTATGACAAAACAGATCCTTGTGGGTGGAGTGCCTGTGGGCGGTGGTGCCCCGGTGACCATCCAGTCCATGTGCAATACCAAAACCGACGATGTAGAGGCCACTGTGGCCCAGATCCTCCAGCTGGAGGAGGCCGGGTGCGAGATCGTCCGGGTGGCCATTCCGGACCAGGCCGCCGCCGATGCGGTGGGCGCCATCAAGAAGCGTATCCATATCCCCCTGGTAGCAGACATTCATTTCAACTACCGCTATGCTTTGCGCTGCGCGGAGCAGGGCATCGATGCCATCCGCATCAACCCCGGCAATATCGGCGGGGAGGAGAAGGTGAAAGCGGTGGCCCAGGCCTGTGGGGACCGGCATATCCCCATCCGCATCGGCGTCAATGGCGGCTCCCTGGAAAAGGATCTGAAGGCCAAGTATGGCGGCGTCACCGCCGAGGCACTGGTGGAAAGCGCTTTGGGGCACGCAGCCCTGCTGGAAAAACACGGGTTTTACGACATCTGCTTTTCCGTCAAAAGCTCTGATGTGCCCACCACCATGGCTGCCTACCGGCTGCTCCATGAGCGGTCGGAGTATCCGCTGCATCTGGGCGTCACGGAGGCAGGCACGCCCTCCATGGGCCTGGTAAAATCCGCCATGGGTATCGGCGGGCTGCTGTGTATGGGCATTGGCGACACCCTCCGGGTGACCCTCACCGCTGACCCGGTGGAGGAGATCTACGCGGCCAAGAAGATCCTTAAAGCGGCCGGGGTGCGCAAGGGCGGCGTGAATCTCATTGCCTGCCCCACCTGCGGCCGGACCCGGATCGACCTGATCCCTATGGCCGAGGAGGTGGAGCGCCGGCTCTCTGGCTGCACCAAGGACATCACCGTGGCAGTGATGGGCTGCGCGGTCAACGGGCCCGGCGAGGCTTCTGCCGCCGATATCGGCATTGCCGGAGGCAACGGAGAGGGATTGCTGTTCCGGCGGGGCGAGATTTTGTATAAGGTGCCCCAGGAGCGTCTGGTGGACGCTTTGATGGAGGAGATCGAAAAGCTGTAAGGTAATTTCACCTTACAGCTTTTCTGGAGAGGCAAGGAGGATACATGGCACAGAAGATACCGTTTTTTGATATGTTTGCCGACCTGATGCCGCCTCGGGATCTGAAGCTGCGTCTGATGGGGGCCTATTTGGGCGGCGCCCGGATGGACCGGCAGATGCGGACCATGGAGCTGCAGCTGGTGACGGGGGAGGAGCTGTCCGGCGGCGAGGTCTCATCGCTGGAGCAGATGATCGCCAAGGTCTATGGCCTCTCCCAGGTGCGCATCTCCGCCAAATTCCAGCCTCCAGCACCCCGGCCCGCTGCTGGCGGCGGAGCCGGCGGTGAGAAGGGGAAAAAGGGGAGCGGCAGTGTGCCCTCGGCTGTGCTGCTGGGCAGCGTTATCAAGGGAAAGCCCATCTCCATGCAGGGCCTCAACCCCAAGATGGGCACTGTGACCATCTCCGGAAAGGTGTTTTTTGCCGACTGCTATGAGACTCGGCGGCCCGGCGTGTGGAACCTTTCCTTTGATATGACGGACTATGAGGGTTCTGTTACTGTCCGCAAGATGCTGCGGGACAAGGAGGTGGAACAGCTCAAAGACGCCATCCATCCTGGGATGTGGCTGACGGTGCAGGGAAAGATGGAGCTGACCTACGACGGCAAGGACATCCAGATGAACCCTTACTGCATCAACGTGATCTCTCACACTGAGCGGGAGGACACGGCACCGGAGAAGCGGGTGGAACTGCACCTGCACACCAAGATGAGCAACATGGACGCCCTGACCGACACGGGCGAGGTGGTGAAGGAGGCCATTCGCTGGGGCCATCCCGCCATCGCCATCACCGACCACGGTGTGGTCCAGTCCTTCCCGGATGCCGCCAAAGCCGCCGGGGGAAAGATCAAGATCATCTACGGCGTGGAGGGGTATTTCATCAACAATCTGGATGACCGGGTGGCCATTCACGGCACTGAGGACGCCTCCTTTGACGATGAGTTCGTCTGCTTTGATATCGAGACCACAGGACTGAAGGTGGACCGGGAGGCTATCACAGAGATCGGCGCGGTGGTGCTGAAAAACGGCGAGGTAACCGACCGGTTCCAGACCTTCGTCAACCCCAAGCGCAAGCTGACGCCGGAGATCATCGGCCTCACCGGCATCACCGATGAGATGCTCAAGGACGCCCCGGAGCTGAAGGAGGCCCTGACGGCCTTTCTGGACTTTGTGGACGGACGCCCTCTGGCCGCTCACAACGCGGAATTCGATATCGGCTTCATCCGGGCCGGCTGCAGGCAGGTGGGACTGCCCTTTGAGCCCACCTACGTGGACTCCCTGATCCTGGCCCAGAACCTGCTGCCGGAGCTGGGCAAATACAAGCTGGACATCGTGGCCGAGCATCTGGACTTGCCCGCCTTCAACCACCACCGGGCCAGCGACGACGCCGCCACGGTGGCCTATATGCTCATTCCATTCTGGAAGATGCTGCGGGAGCGGGGCCTGGAGCGCATCCAGCAGGTCAACGCCGAGATGACCAAGCTGCGGCCATTGGGCAGCAAGAGCAACCGCTTTCCCAAGCACATCATCCTGCTGGCCAAGAACAAGATGGGCCTGAAGAACCTCTATCAGATGGTCTCTGAGTCTAACCTCAAGCACTTCAAGCGGGTGCCGGTCATCCCCAAGAGCCTGCTCAACCAGCACAGGGAGGGCATCATCGTGGGCTCGGCCTGCGAGGCAGGGGAGCTGTTCCGGGCAGTGACAGACCACAAGGACTGGTCGGAGCTCAAGCGCATCGCCTCCTATTATGACTATCTGGAAATCCAACCCCTGTGCAACAATATGTTCATGCTCCGCAACGGGGACGTGCAGTCGGTGGAGGACCTGAAGGAGTTCAACCGCATCATCGTCCGCCTGGGCGAGGAGCTGGGCAAGCCGGTGTGTGCCACCGGCGACGTCCACTTCCGGGAGCCGGAGGACGAGGTGTACCGCCACATCCTGCTGGCGTCCAAGAAGTTCCCCGACGCCAACGAGCCGCTGCCCATCTATTTCAAGACCACTGACGAGATGCTGCGGGAGTTTGCCTATCTGGGGGAGGAGAAAGCCCGGGAGGTGGTGGTGACCAATCCCCAGGCCATCGCCGACCAGGTGGAGGAGATCGAGCTGCTGCCCAAGGGCAAGCTGTTCCCACCCCGGCTTGAAAATTCCGAGGAGGATCTGAACCGGCTGGTATGGGACAAGGTCCACGCGCTCTACGGCGAGGACCCGCCCCAGCTGATCGTGGACCGTCTGAATGTGGAGCTGGGCGGCATCCTGGGCAAGTACGACGTGGTGTATATGTCCGCCCAGAAGCTGGTGCAGCGGAGTTTGGAGAACGGCTATCTGGTGGGTTCCCGTGGCTCTGTGGGCTCATCTTTGGTTGCCTATATGTCCGGCATCACGGAGGTCAACTCCCTGCCGCCTCACTACCGCTGCCCCAAGTGCAAGCATTCAGAGTTCATCACCGACGGCTCCTACGGCTGCGGTGCGGATATGCCGGACAAGATCTGCCCGGTGTGCGGAAGCAAGTATGTCAAGGATGGCTTTGACATCCCCTTTGAGACCTTCCTGGGCTTCGGCGGCGGCAAGGTGCCGGATATCGACCTGAACTTTTCCGGTGAATACCAGGCCAAGGCCCACCGCCACGCCATTGAGATGTTCGGTGAGACCCAGGTGTTCCGGGCCGGCACCATTGGCACCTTGGCGGAAAAGACCGCCTATGGCTTCGTAAAGAAGTACCTGGAGGAGAACGGCATCACCGCCGGCCGGGCGGAGGAGAACCGCCTGACATTGGGCTGCGTTGGCACCCGGCGGACTACCGGCCAGCACCCCGGCGGACTGGTGGTGGTACCGGATGACCTGGACATCGAGGATTTCTGCCCGGTCCAGCATCCGGCGGACGACCCCAACAGCGACACCGTCACCACCCATTTTGAATACCACTGCATGGAGGACAACCTGCTGAAGCTGGACATGCTGGGGCACGATGACCCCACCATGGTGCGCATGATGCAGGACCTGACCGGTGTGGACCCCCATGACATCCCTCTGGACGACCCGGATACCATGTCTATCTTCACATCCAGCAAGGTGCTGGGTTATGAGAACGACGAGATCCTGGGCCCCACCGGCGCCGTGGCCATCCCGGAGTTCAACACCCGCTTCACCCGTCAGATGCTCATCGACACCCAACCCAAGGACTTCAACACCCTGGTGCGGCTCTCTGGTTTCTCCCACGGCACCGACGTGTGGCTGGGCAACGCCCGGGAGCTGATCGTCAGCGGCACCGCCACGGTTCTGGAGACGGTGGGCTGCCGTGACGACATCATGCTCTACCTGATCTCCAAGGGCCTGGACCCCAAGATGAGCTTCAAGATCATGGAAAAGGTGAGAAAGGGCAAGGTGAAGAAAGGCGGCTTTGACGAGGGCTGGGAGGAAGCCATGCGGTCCCACGACGTGCCCGAGTGGTACATAGAGTCCCTGGCTAAGATCGGCTATCTTTTCCCCAAAGCCCACGCCGTGGCCTATGTCATGATGGCCTTTCGCATCGCCTGGTACAAGGTCCATGAGCCTTTGGCCTTCTATGCCACCTTCTTCTCCGTCCGGGCCAAGGCCTTTGACGCAGAGTACTGCTGCGCCGGCCTGGACGCGGTGAAAAAGAAGATCCGGGAGATCGAGAACAACAAGGACGCCACCGCCGTGGAGCAGGACCTGATGACCACGTTGGAGGTGTGCTACGAGTTCTATCTCCGGGGCTTTCACTTTGACACCATCAGCATCTATGACTCCGACGCCACCAAGTTCAAGGTGACGGAGAACGGATTGCTGCCGCCCTTCATCTCCGTGCGGGGCCTGGGCGAGACCGCTGCGCTGGACACGGTGGAAAAGCGCAGGGGCAAGGAGTTCATCTCCATCGAGGAGTTTGCCATGTGCTGCAGCAAGCTCTCCAAGACCCACATCGAACAGCTCAAGGCTCTGGGCGCCTTTGCCGGCATGGCGGAGACCAGCCAAATTACATTGTTCTGAAGACCGCGGCAGGGGGTGCCGCAGATCATCTTTATTTGTCAGGAGGAAGCATCATGCTCAACGAGACCGTCAAGGATCTGCTGAATCAGCAGATAAACAAGGAATTCTATTCCGCCTATCTGTATCTGGATTTCTCCAACTATTTTGAGGCCAAGGGCTTGAACGGCTTTGCCAACTGGTATAAGGTCCAGGCCCAGGAGGAGAGGGACCATGCTATGCTCTTTTATCAGTATCTGCACAACAACAATGCCTCCGTGACCCTGGAGGCCATTGCCAAGCCTGATGTGGTGCTGGAAAGCGATATGGGAGTCTTGCAGGCAGGACTCCAGCATGAGCTGTATGTCACTGGCCTGATCAACGACATCTATGCCGCTGCTTATCAGGTGAAGGATTTCCGCACCATGCAGTTTTTGGACTGGTTCGTCAAAGAGCAGGGCGAAGAGGAGACCAACGCCAACGATCTGATCTCCAAGATGGAGCTGTTTGGCTCTGATCCCAAAGGGCTCTATATGCTCAACAGCGAGCTGGCTGCCCGGGTGTATACCGCGCCTTCTCTGGTGCTGTAAAACAAATCCCGCTGGAGAAAAAGACAGGAGCCGCAGCTCTAAAATAGGGCTGCGGCTCCTGTCTTTTCCTATCTGGAATTTATTTCTCCAGCTTGGCGTTGCACTTGGCTAGGAACTTCTCGTTCTTGATGATGGCCCGGGTGTGGGTGCCGGCGCCGATGGGACCTTTTTCATCCCAGGCACGAACGGCGAAGTCCACCATCTTGCCGTTTTCCGACACATTGGTGATCTCCGCCTCGGCCCACACGTCCATGCCCACGGGGGTGGGGGCATCGTGGCTCACCTCCAGGCGGGTACCCACGCTGCCCTGGCCCTCCTCCAGGAAAGACTGAAGAGCGGTCATGGCGGCATTTTCCATCAGGCCGCACATGAAGGGGGTGCCGAACACAGGCAGGGCGCCGGAGCCCACAGCGGCGGCAGTCAGCTCCTGGGTGACGGTCTGCTTGATCTGGCATTTGGTTCCGATAAGAATCATGGGAAAAACCTCCTTATCAAATGGGAAAGGACCTGCCGCGATAAATTTTGCGGCAGGTCCCCTCCTTGCATACTGGTGTAAAAAATCAGGTGGCAGATTTCAGACGGGTCCACTCGCTGTCATACAGGTCCAGAATGTTCTGAGGCAGACCGGCATAGCTCTCGCACTTGGCCATGATGTCGGCAGTAGGATAGGCATAGGGGTCATTGGCGACCTCTTCGTCCAGCTCCTCCCGCACGCTCAGCAGGGGAGTGGAGTACCAGATCTCCTCACAGTTCTTCAGGCCAGCCTGAGTGGAGCACATATAGTTGATGAAAATCTCGGCGTTGGTCTTATTCTTGGCGCCCTTGAGGATGCACATGGCATCCACATAGACGTTGGTGCCCTCCTCGGGGATGTAGAAGCCCAGATCGGGGTTGTTCTCCACCATGGTCAGGTAGTCGCCATAGTAGTAGGCGCCCACAGCGGCGTTGTTGCCTTCCATCTTGCCGAAGATCTCATCCATGGTATAGGCCTGGATCAGGGGCTTCTGCTCGATGAGCAGATCAACGGCTTCCTTGATCTGGGCCTCGTCAGTGGTGTTGTAGGAGTAGCCCAGACGCTTGAGAGCGATGCCGATGGCGTCACGGGAGTTGTCGAACATCAGGATATCCTCGGCATACTTCTCGTTCCACATCAGGTCCCAGCTGCCCAGATCAGCCTCATCCACCGCGGTCTTGTTGTAGATGACGCCCAGCAGTCCCCACATATAGGGCACGGAGTACAGGTTCTCCGGGTCATAGGCGGGGTTCTTCAGCTCGGGGTCGATGTCGGCAAAGTTGGGAATATTGTCAAAATTCAGAGGCTCCAACATATCCTCTTCGATCATCCGGGCGATCATGTAGTCGGAGGGGATCACCACGTCGTATTCGGCGCCGCCGCCGGAGACCTTGGAGTACATGGTCTCGTTGCTGTCGTACATCTGATAGTTGACCTTGATGCCGGTGGCTTCCTCAAAGTCGGTGAGTACGGACTCGTCGATATACTCGCCCCAGTTGTACACGTTGACCTCTCCGCCGGTGCCTCCGTTGGTTTCGCCGGAAGAGGTGGAGTCAGTCGTCGGCCGGGTGCCAACGCATCCGGACAGCAGCCCAACCACAAAGGTCAGGCTCAGGATGAGAGCCAGAGTTTTTTTCAATTTCTTTCTTTGTCTCCTTTCAATTTTGAGGACTATCTATCACCAGACCGGGGTCGGGTGAACAAAAGGGGAAAAGATCATGCCCGTGAGGCGGCGCGGCGCTCCCGCTGCCGGGCAGCCTCCTGGCGAGCCTGACGCAGATTGATGGCGACCATCAGCACCAGCACCACCACGAACATCAGGGTGGACAGGGCGTTGATCTCCGGGCTGACCCGGCGGCGCACCATGGAGTAGACCACCATGGAGAGGGTGGACACCTGGCTGCCTGCAGTGAAATAGCTGATGACAAAGTCATCGATGGACATGGTGAAGGCAATGAGGGCACCATTGATGATGCCGGGCATCAGCTCAGGCAGCACCACCTTGCGGAAAGCCGTCATGGGTGTGGCGCCCAGATCCAGGGCCGCCTCCGCCAAATTGGGGTCCAACTGCCGGATCTTGGGCAGCACGGACAGGATAACGTAGGGGATATCAAAGGTGATGTGGGCAATGAGCAGCGTCACAAACCCCAGATTGAAGCCAAAGTCGAACCAGAGATTGGCGTTTTCCACCCAGGCAAGGCCGTTGAGCCAACCGGAGAAGGAGGCCAGAGCCTGTCCGGCAAAGACGAACAGCAGCATCATGGATACGCCAGTGATGATGTCCGGGTTGGTCAGAGGAATGTTGTTCACTGTCATGCACACGGTCCGGGGCCGGCGGCGCATCCGAGAAAAGCCGATGGCCGCCGCAGTGCCTGCCACAGTGGCGATGAGGGTGGCCAGGACAGAGACCAGCAGGGTGGTCTGGAGGGCGTCCAGCACGGTCCTGTTGCTGAACAACTGGGCATACCAGTCCAGGGTAAAGCCGCCCCACACAGCGTTGGACTTGGAGTCGTTGAAGGAAAAGACGATCAGCACAAAGATGGGGGCATAGAGAAAGAGAAACAGCAGGACCAGAAAGGCCCGGGAAAGGATACCGTTCTTTTTCACAGGACCACCGCCTCCCCTTCACCCTCGCCGAAGCGGTTCATGACTCCCATGCACACCAGGACGATAATCATCATCACCAGCGAGATGGCGGAGCCCAGATAGGGATTGTAGGCACTGCCCAGGAACTGCATCTCAATGAGATCGCCCAGTAGTAAACTCTTGCTGCCGCCCAAGAGACGGGAAATAACGAAGGTGGACACCGACGGGATGAACACCATGGTCACGCCGGAGAGGACACCGGGCAAAGACAATGGGAAAATCACCCGACGGAACACCTGGGTGGAGTTGGCACCCAGATCCTGGGCGGCCTCGATGAGCCGGTGATCCAGCTTCTCGATGACGGAGAAGATGGGAAGCACCATAAAGGGCAGGAAATTATAGACCATGCCCAGCACAACGGCTCCCTGGGTGTCGATGATATCCAGCTTGGGAAGACCGATGGTCTCCAGCAGGGTGTTGAAGAAGCCGTTGCGCTCCAGCAGGAACACCCAGGAGTAGGTGCGCAGCAAAAAATTCATCCACATGGGCAGCATGATGAGCATGGTGGCCATGTTCCGCAGGCGGCCCCGCTCCCGGGCCAGAAAATAAGCCATGGGATAGCCCAAGAGGATGCAGATCACGGTGGCAATGAAGGCCAGCAGAAAGGAGCGGCCGAACACCGGGGCATACTGCAGCATGGAGGAGAAGTTTGCCGTAGTAAAGCTGCCGCTGCGGTTGGTAAGGGCGTACACCACCACCAGGATCAGCGGCGCCACCACAAAAATGGCCATCCAAACC
>CALXDZ010000152.1 GCA_944387205.1 uncultured Oscillospiraceae bacterium | reverse complement strand
TGGAGCAGGTCTCCCGGACCGGAGGGCATCTGGCCTCCAATCTGGGAGCTGTGGAGCTGACTGTGGCCATCCACCGGGTGTTTGACACCCAAGAGGACCGGCTGGTGTTCGATGTGGGGCACCAATGCTATGTGCACAAGGCCCTGACCGGACGGCGGGAACTGTTTTCCACCCTGCGACAGTTTGAAGGACTGTCGGGTTTTCCCAAGCCCTATGAAAGCCCCCACGACGCCTTTGTAGCAGGCCACGCCTCCAACTCCGTTTCTGTGGCGCTTGGAATGGCAAGGGCAAGAACTTTACAGAATAGAAATTATCAGGTATTGGCACTGATTGGAGATGGCGCACTCACCGGCGGCCTTGCCTATGAGGGGCTGAACAACGCCGGAGCCTCCGGCGAGCCGCTGATCGTTCTGCTCAACGACAATGGCATGTCCATCAACCCCAATGTGGGGGCCATGTCAGGCCATCTGGCCCATCTCCGGACCCGGCCCGGCTACTACCATTTCAAAAAGTGGTACCGCAATGCCCTGGGCCACAGCCGGAGCGGACAGCGCTTGTATCGTTTCAACCACCGCATCAAAACCACGGTAAAGAAGGCAGTCTGGCCGGGCAGTACGTTCTTTGAGGACATGGGATTTACCTATCTGGGGCCGGTAGATGGCCATGATGTGGACCGGTTGTGCCATGTGCTGGAGTGGGCCCGTGAGCTGCGCTGCCCGGTGGTGGTGCACATCAACACCGTCAAAGGCAAGGGCTATCCCATTGCTGAGCAGATGCCGGACAAGTTCCACGGTGTTTCGCCCTTTGACCCGGCTACAGGTCAGCCGCTGGCGCCGTCGGGAGAGAGTTTTTCCAGCGTTTTTGGAAAGGCCTTATCGGAATTGACTCGGCAGGACGGGCGGGTCTGCGCCATTACGGCCGCCATGGCCAGCGGGACCGGTCTGAGCGGCTATGCCAAGGCCTTTCCCGATCACTTTTTTGATGTGGGTATTGCGGAGGGCCACGCAGTGGCCATGGCTGCAGGCCTTGCCAAGCAAGGGATGTTTCCTGTTTTTGCAGTGTATTCCAGTTTCCTGCAGCGGGGATACGACCAGCTGATCCACGATGTGGCTCTGGATGGGCTGCATGTGGTGCTGGGCGTGGACCGGGCTGGTCTGGTGGGCGCCGACGGCGAGACCCATCACGGCTGCTTTGACGCTCTCTTCTTGCCGCAGATCCCGGGCATGACAGTGCTTTGTCCTGCCAGCTTTTCAGAGCTGCGGACCATGCTGCGGCAGGCGGTCCTGGAGCGGAAGGGACCGGTGGCCGTGCGGTATCCACGAGGCGGACAGGGCTGGTTTCAGGAGGACCGGAGCCAGGAGCCTATTGTCCGGCTGCGGGAGGGCAGTGATGTAACACTGCTGTCCTATGGCGTTTTAATTAACAATGTGCTGGAGGCCGCAGAGGAGCTGGTTCGGCATGGAATAGAGGCCGAGGTACTCAAGCTCAATCAGATCGCACCGCTGGATGAGAACTTCCTGCTGGAAGCGGTACATCAGACAAAACGGCTTTTGGTGCTGGAGGATGCCTTCGGCGTGGGCTGCGTTGGCCAGCGGGTGGCAGCTATTCTGGCACAAAATGGGATTGCCCTCGAGCAGCTGATCCTGAAAAATCTGGGCCGAACCTTTGTGCCCCAGGGCAGCGTGGCGCAGCTGCAAAAAAGCTGCGGTCTGGACGCCGAGAGTGTGGTCCAGGCCGTGTTGGAGGCGTGTGGATGAGTGGGAAAAAAAGATTGGATGTGCTTTTGGTAGAGCGCGGACTTCAGGAGAGCCGCCAAAAAGCACAGGCCACCATTATGTGCGGGTCGGTATTTGTCAATGACCAGCGGGCGGACAAGCCTGGCATGGCCGTGGCGGAGGATGCCAAAATCGAAATTCGCGGTAATACCCTGGCCTATGTTAGCCGGGGGGGACTGAAGCTGGAAAAGGCTATGGAGACTTTTCCCATCACCCTGGACGGCGCGGTGTGCGGCGATATCGGCGCCTCCACCAGCGGGTTCACCGACTGTATGCTTCAAAATGGGGCCAAGCGGGTCTACTCGGTGGACGTGGGCTATGGCCAGCTGGCATGGAAACTGCGTTCGGACCCCAGAGTAGTCTGCCTGGAGCGGACCAATGCCCGGTATCTCACCCACGAGCAGGTGCCGGAGGATCTGGACTTTGCCTCTGTAGACGTGAGCTTCATTTCCCTGCGTCTGATTTTGCCGGCGCTCCATGATCTGCTGGGGAAGGACGGGCATGTGGTTTGTCTGGTAAAGCCTCAGTTTGAAGCCGGACGGGAAAAGGTGGGGAAAAAGGGCGTGGTCCGGGACCCTGCCGTTCATCTGGAAGTGCTGGAGCAGTTCCTGCGCCATGCGGCAGAGACGGACTTCACCGTGCTGGGACTGACCTATTCGCCCATCCGGGGCCCGGAGGGCAACATTGAGTATCTGGGCTACCTGGCCAAAGGCGCCGGAGACCAGGCTGCATTTGACTTGAAGGCTTTGGTGGAGGAGTCCCACACGGTTTTGAAGGAGGGAGCCCATTGAGAAAGATCATTCTCTGCCCCAATCCCTATCGAGACAAGGGGCTGGAGGCCACCCGGCAGGCCAGGGAACTCCTGCGAGACACCGGAGTGGAGACGGTGGTATGCCTGCCCTTCAAAAATGACGGCCGCTTTTCCGGATATGGCCTGGAACTCAAGCCCCTTCAGCAGGAGATCCGCAACAGCCAGCTCATCATCGCTTTCGGCGGCGACGGCACCATTTTACATCTGGCAAAAACCGCTGCTATGCGGGGACTTCCCATGCTGGGTGTCAATTTGGGCAGTCTGGGCTTTATCTCTGAGCTGGAACAAAATGAGCTGCCTCTTATCCGCCAGCTGGCGGACTGGAAGTTTGAGACCGAGTCCCGGATGATGCTGGATGTCAGTGTCCTGCGGGACGGGCGGCAGATCTACACGAATCTGGCCCTCAATGAGGCAGGGGTCAGCAAGGGCGCTGTGTCCCGGGTGATCCATCTGAGAGTCTACTCTGATCAGGATCGGCTTATTGATGTGAAAGGAGACGGAATGCTGGTGTCTACAGCTACGGGTTCTACGGCCTACTCTCTGGCTGCCGGCGGCCCTATTCTGGAGCCTACAGCCCAGAATCTGGTGCTGTGCCCCATCTGCGCTCACACCATCTGTTTCAATTCCTATGTGCTGACACCGTCTCATACGGTCACCATTGAAACGCTGGACAAAACCAAAAAACCCATTTTCCTCTCTGTGGATGTGAGCAAGCCTTTCCCCCTGCGGCCCGGCGACCGGGTGCAGGTGCGCCGCTCCCGGCATGATCTGAAGCTGGTGCGGCTGTCTGGAAAGAGCTTTTGCCAGATTTTTGAGCGGAAGATGTTGGCAGGAGGGATCGACGACGATGAAAAATGACCGCCAGGCAAAGATTTTGGAGATCATCTCCAGTGAAAACATTGAGACTCAGGAGCAGCTGCTGGACCGGCTGCAGGCCCACGGCATCACCAGTAACCAGGCCACTATCTCCCGGGACATCAAGCAGCTGCACCTCATCAAGGAGCCCATGGGCCAGGGAATGTATAAATATGCGGTCTCCGGCAACCGGACCAAGCTGAACTTTGCCGAGCGGCTGCGGACCATCTTCCGGGAGAGCATCACCAGCATTGACAGCGCCCAGAACATCGTGGTCATCAAAACCATGCCGGGGCTGGCCAGTGCTGCCTGTGCCGCTATGGACGGTATGGACTTCAGCTTCATGGTTGGTTCCCTGGCCGGAGATGACACAGCCTTTATTGTTATGCGGGACACAGAATCCGCGCTGGAATTCTGCAAGGAAATCAAGGAAATGCTGTAAACGCAGGTCTGCGCCTGAGACGCGGACGCCGGGAGAGGAGCATAGGTCATGCTGGAGCTGCTTCACATTGAAAATATCGCTGTCATCGAGCAGGCCGATATTGCCTTTCGGTCTGGGTTCAACGCGCTCACCGGTGAGACCGGCGCCGGAAAATCCATCGTCATCGATGCCATGGGCGCTGTTTTGGGAGGCCGCACCTCCCGGGATCTTATCCGCACCGGCGCAGATAAGGCATTTGTCAGTGCTGCTTTTTCCGGAATACGGGAGGACCTTCCGGGCCTTTTAGCCAACGGTGTAAAGCCGGATGAGGACGGTAATCTCCTGCTCCAGCGGGAGCTTAACACCGAGGGAAAGAACCTGTGCCGGGCCAACGGGCGCCCGGTGACGGTGGCCCAGCTTCGAGAGATCGGACGGGAGCTTTTGAACATCCACGGCCAGCATGACGGCCAGCAGCTGCTGGACGAGGAGCAGCACGGTGCCTATCTGGACCGGTTCGGCCGCCTGGAGCCCCAGCGGGAGAGCTATGCCGCCTGCTATCACGCCATGTCCGATCTGCGGAGCCAGATCCGCCAGCTCCAGATGGACGAGGCGGAAAAGGCAAGGCGGGTGGATACCCTCAAATTCCAGATCGACGAGCTGGAGCGGGCCAAGCTCAAGCCAGGGGAAGAAGAGGAGCTGGTGCGTCGGCGGGATATCCTGCGGCACGGGGAGAAGTTCCTATCCGCGGTGGATGGCGCCGACTTCTTCCTCAGCGGAGACGACGAGCAGGTGGGTGCGGTGACACTGCTGCGCCAGGCGGAGGAGTCCCTCTCCGGGGTCAAGCGGCTGGATGATTCCCTGGAAGAACTGGTGAAACGACTGGAAAATGCCAGATGTGAAGTATATGACCTTGCGGAGCTGATCCGGGATAAGCGGGAGGAATTTGACTTCTCCCCGGCGGAACTGGATGAGCTGGAAAGCCGCAGCGATCTGCTCTACCGCCTGAAAAAGAAGTACGGCGCCACAGTGGAGGACATGCTGGAATATCTGGACCGGTGCCGCCGGGAGCTGGACGCCATCGAGACCGCTGACGACACCATTACTCACCTGGAAGGGCAGCTGCGGGAGGCGGAGAAAAAGACCAAGGCAGCCGGTGCGGCCCTGACGAAGGCCCGGACGGAAGCGGCCCGGCGTCTGGAGGAGCACATCCTGCGGGAGCTGCGGGATCTGGACATGGGCCGGGTCCGGTTTTCCATCGAACTGACGGAGAAGGAACCAGCAGCGGATGGATGCGACAGTGTGCGCTTCCTTCTCTCCGCCAATGCCGGTGAGGATCTGCGGCCTCTGGCCCGGATCGCCTCCGGCGGTGAGCTGGCCCGGATCATGCTGGCGCTAAAAAATGTGCTGGCGGAGCAGGACCAGGTGGGGACACTGGTCTTTGACGAGGTGGATACCGGCGTATCCGGCCGGGCGGCCCAGCGTATCGCGGAGAAGATGGCTCAGGTCTCCCGTCGCAAGCAGGTGCTGTGCGTCACCCATCTGCCTCAGCTGGCTGCCATGGCAGATACCCACTTTTCTGTGGAGAAGGGAGAGCGAAACGGTCGCACCTATACCCGGGTGCTGTGTCTGGATCGGAAGCAGCGTGCTCAGGAGCTGGCCCGACTCACCGGCGGCGCCCATGTGACGGAGGCGCTGCTGCGCAGTGCCGGGGAGCTTTTGGATGAGGCGGAGGCCTACCGGAAAAAGCTGTCCTGACAACAAAGGCGGAAAAGAGGCCTTTTTGCCGCTTTGGTGTTGACATTTCCGAACAAATCGGATAGAATAGCTCCATGTACAGCGAGGAAGAGGAAGAGTAGCCTGTCAGGCACTGCCCAGAGAGCCCCCGTTTTGGTGCAAGGGGGAGAGTGTGGACAGGGGAATACACCTTGGAGCTGGCACCCCAACGGCTTTCGAGCTCAGTAGGCGTGCTCCGGGAGCGCCCGTTATTGCGCAGCCGTGTGTTGGCACGGCATGAGGCCGCCTTCGTGAGGAGGCGGCGAACCAGAGGTGGTACCGCGAATAGCCATTCGCCCTCTGTCCCAGGCCGGGACGGAGGGCGTTTCCTATCCTCCTCATGACATTGCCGTGAGGATCCGTCCCATACTCAATTATGAACAGGAGAGATCACGATGCAAATCTACGAAGAACTCAAAGCCCGCGGCCTCATTGCCCAGGTCACCGATGAGGAGGAGATCCGGGAGCTGGTCAACAATGGCAAGGCTACCTTTTATATTGGTTTTGACCCCACCGCTGACAGCCTCCATGTGGGCCACTTTATGGCTCTGTGCCTGATGAAGCGGCTGCAGATGGCCGGAAACCGGCCCATCGCCCTGATCGGCGGCGGCACTGGCATGGTGGGCGATCCCTCTGGCCGCACGGATATGCGCCAGATGATGACGGTAGAGACCATCCAGCACAATTGTGAGTGCTTTAAAAAGCAGATGGAGCGGTTCATCGAGTTCGGCGAGGGCAAGGCCATGATGCTCAACAACGCCGACTGGCTCTTGAAGCTCAACTATGTGGAGCTGCTGCGGGAGGTGGGTGCCTGCTTCTCCGTCAACAATATGCTGCGGGCCGAGTGCTACAAGCAGCGGATGGAGAAGGGCCTGAGCTTTCTGGAATTTAACTATATGATCATGCAGTCCTATGACTTCTATCATATGTTCCAGACCGTGGGGTGTAACATGCAGTTCGGCGGCGACGACCAGTGGAGCAATATGCTGGGCGGCACGGAGCTGATCCGCCGCAAGCTGGGCAAGGACGCCTACGCCATGACCATTACGCTGCTGCTCAACTCCGAGGGCAAGAAGATGGGCAAGACCGCCTCCGGCGCCGTGTGGCTGGATCCCAACAAGACCAGTCCCTTTGACTTCTATCAGTACTGGCGGAACGTGGGCGATGCGGACGTGCTCAAGTGCATCCGCATGCTGACCTTCCTGCCTCTGGAGGAAGTGGACGCCATGGACCACTGGGAGGGCAGCCAGCTGAACAAGGCCAAGGAGATCCTGGCCTATGAGCTGACCAAGCTGGTCCATGGTGAAGCCGAGGCCGAAAAGGCCCAGGAGGCCGCCCGGTCCCTCTTCGGCGGCAGCGGTGACAGCGAGCATATGCCCACCACCGTGCTGTGCGACGCCCAGTTCACCGACGGCAAGATCGGTGTCTTGAGCCTGATGGTGGCCTGTGGCCTGTGCGCCTCCAACGGCGAGGCCCGGCGGCTGGTGCAGCAGGGCGGCGTCACCGTGGGTGACCGCAAGGCTCAGGTCAGCGACGAGTTCGACAAGGACGACTTTGCCGGCGAGGGAATCGTGCTGCGCAAGGGCAAGAAGGTCTATCACCGGGCCACTTTGGGCTAAAAACCAGGGCGATAATACGTCACATGGAAAAACGACCGCTGCGGCGGTCGTTTTTCTGAGGAGAGGGCATCTGTTCCTCTTGATAAATCTTTCAATCAGAAAGGGATTCAAGCATGATCACAGTCAACGACGTCAGTTTGAACTTCAGCGGACAGACGCTGTTCAAACATGTGGACCTGAAATTCGTTCCCGGCAACTGTTACGGGATCATCGGCGCCAACGGAGCGGGAAAGACCACGTTCCTCCGCATCCTCTCCGGCGATCTGGAGCCCACTACTGGTGAGGTCATCATCCCCAAGGAGGAACGGATGTCCGTGCTGAAGCAGGACCACTTCCAGTTTGACCAGTTCACCGTGCTGGACACGGTCATCCAGGGCAATCCCCGGCTGTATGAGATCATGAAAGAGAAAGACGCTCTTTATGAAAAGGAGGACTTTTCCGATGAGGACGGCGTCCGGGCCTCGGAGCTGGAGGCGGAGTTTGCCGATATGGACGGCTGGGAGGCTGAGTCCGACGCTGGACGTCTGATTCAGGGCCTGGGATTGAGCCTGGACCTGCTCCACAGCGAGATGGCCAGCCTGACGGCCAAGGAAAAGGTAAAGGTGATGCTGGCACAGGCCCTCTTCGGCAAGCCGGACATCATTTTACTGGATGAGCCCACCAACCATTTGGACCTGCAGGCCATCGAGTGGCTGGAGGATTTCCTGATGGAATACGAGGGCCTTATCCTGGTGGTCAGCCATGACCGTCACTTCCTCAATACTGTCTGCACCAGCATCGTGGACGTGGACTGCGGCGGCATTCGGATGTACGTGGGCAACTATGAGTTCTGGTACGAGTCCAGCCAGCTGATGCAGCGGATGATCCGGGATCAGAACCGGAAGAAGGAGGAGAAGATCAAGGAACTCCAGGAGTTCATTTCCCGCTTCTCCGCCAATAAATCCAAGTCCAAGCAGGCCACCGCCCGCCGCAAGCTCCTGGATAAGCTGACGGTGGAGGAGATGCCTGCCTCCTCCCGGCGCTATCCCTTCGTGGGCTTCACCATGGACCGGGAAGTGGGCAAGGAGATCCTTACCGTGGAGGGTCTTTCCAAGACCGTGGATGGACGCAAGGTGCTGGATAATGTCTCCTTCCGGGTGAACCGGGGGGACAAGATCGCCTTTGTAGGCGAGGATGAGATCGCCAAGACCACCCTTTTCAAGATCCTCATGGAGGAGATGGAGCCCGATGAGGGCACCTTCAAATGGGGCACCACCATCACCACCAGCTATTTCCCCCTGGACAACTCCGCGTTCTTCAATGACTGCGATCTGAACCTGGTGGAGTGGCTGGCCCAGTACAGCAAGGACACCAGCGAGTTCTTCCTCCGTGGCTTCCTGGGCCGGATGCTCTTCTCCGGCGACGATGTGTTTAAGCCGGTGAAGGTCCTCTCCGGTGGTGAGAAGGTGCGGTGCATGCTCTCCCGGATGATGCTTTATGGCTCCAATGTGCTGGTGCTGGACCAGCCTACCAACCATCTGGACCTGGAATCCATCACCGCTGTCAACAAGGGCTTGATGGAATTCAAGGGCATCGTCCTCTTTGCCAGCCACGACCACGAGTTCGTCCAGACTGTGGCCAACCGCATCATGGAGTTCCATGAGGGCAAGCTCATCGATAAGATGTGCTCCTATGATGACTATATCGCCACCCAGCGGGAAGAGGCTTTGGCCCGTTTGGAGCAGTAAGTTTTTTGTATCTGAAATCTCCCCCGCCTGCAAATGCAGGCGGGGGAGATCTTTTTCCGGGCAGGGGAGAGGAACACGGGCAGCAGATATGAAAAACAGAGGGTATCCCACAGGATACCCTCTGTTTTTTCAATTACTGTAAAGAGAAAATACTTCAATGGATAAACATAGCGTCGCCAAAGGAGAAGAAGCGGTATTTCTCCCGCACGGCCTCCTCATAGGCGGCCAAGATGTGCTCCCGGCCAGCCAGGGCGGACACCAGCATAATGAGGGTAGACTCGGGCAGGTGGAAGTTGGTGATGAGCCCGTCCAGCACCTTGAAGCGATAGCCCGGATAGATATAGATACTGGTCCAGCCGGAGCGGGCCTCCATGGTGCCGTCAGGATTGGCCCAGGACTCCACAGTGCGGCAGGAGGTGGTGCCTACGCAGATGACCCGCCCGCCGTTTTGCTTGGTGCGGTTGATTAGGTCCGCCGTCTCCTGGGGGATGGTGCAGAACTCGCTGTGCATCTCGTGGTCCTCGATGGAGTCCTCCTTCACCGGGCGGAAGGTGCCCAGGCCCACATGGAGGGTGACATAGCCGATACCCACGCCCATATCGGCGATCTGCTGAAGCAGCTCCTTGGTGAAGTGGAGCCCGGCGGTGGGAGCGGCGGCAGAGCCCAGTTCCTTGGAATAGACCGTCTGATACCGTTCGTTGTCCTGCAGCTCCGCCTTGATATAGGGGGGCAGAGGCATTTTGCCCAGGGCCTCTAGCACCTCCAGGAAGATGCCCTCATAGTGGAAGCGGACCAGACGGTTGCCGCCTTCCACCTCGTCTACGATTTCAGCGGTCAGCTCGCCGTTGCCGAAGGAGACCTGGGCGCCGGGGCGGAGCTTCTTGCCCGGGCGCACCAGGCACTCCCACACGTTGTCGCCCTTGTCGGTCAAAAGCAGGATCTCACAGGCGCCGCCTCCGGGCAGCCGGTGTCCCAGCAGCCGGGCAGGGAGGACCCGGGAGTCGTTGAGGATCAGACAGTCGCCAGGGTGGAGAAACTGAGGCAGTTCAAAAAAGTGATGGTGTTCCGTGGCGCCGGTGTGCTTATCCAGCAGCAAAAGCCGGGACTGATCCCGTTTTTCCAACGGCGTCTGGGCAATGAGCTCCTTGGGAAGGTCAAAGTAAAAGTCTGAGGTTTTCATAGATCTTGTTTCGTCCAATCCCGGGCGTTATCCGACGGTGATGCCCGTATAATAGAAATTGAGGATATCCAGATAGGAGAAGCCCTGCTGGGCCATGGCGCTGGCGCCGTACTGACTCATGCCCACATTGTGGCCGCTGCCGGTACCGGTGATGGTGAAGGTGCCGCTGCTGCCGGAGGATGCCTTGGAGCTGGCGGCAGAACCCAGAGCCGAGGTGCCCGAGGAGGTGATGACATAGGGCGTGGTGCCGCTCCAGGGGCTGACGGTACCGCTGCCGGAGATGGTATACACCCCATCCAGAGAGGTGAGGGGGTTGGAAGCGCTGTTGATATACCAGGTACCGCTGCTTCCCGTTCCTCCGCTGCCGCCGGAAATGTCAAAGCGCATACTTCTGACCGACTTTCCGTAGGTACTGCTATAAAAGACAGTGCGGCAGATCTCCCGGGAAACGGTGAGAGATTTGCCCGCCGTGTCCACAAAGGTCACCTGAAGCACGTTGCCCATATTGGTCCGGGCGGATACATACACATCCGCCACCGTGCCGATGGAGTAGCCCTTGGTCTGGAGGATGTAGGTCAGTTCCGCAGAGGTATAAGTCACCGTATACTGGTAATTGGGGATGGAGATGGTGGCCTCATAGGGGTCCTTTTTCCCTTTGAGATATCCCACATCGCCGCCCCAGACATTGGCTGCGTCCTCTGTGGCACCGCCGTCGGAGGAGTGATACACCGCCTCCACCAAGGTGCCATTGTAATAGAGGCACAGTCCTCTAGTAGCGTCCACAGCGGCATCAGTGGCACTGGACTGGGCGCTGGCGCCAGTGTAGACCTGGCAGTCGGTGGTATTGCACACATCAAAGCCGTATGTACTTAAATGCTTGGTAGTGCGGCGGGTATAGGTCCGGGCGCAGACGGCCTGGGCTTTCAGGGCCTCGGCGGGGAAGCCGCTGCCCATCTCGCCGGGGAGGACGCCCTTGACATAATCCTCCAAGCTCACCACATTGATGACATTGATGGCGCCGCCGGTGACTCGCTGGTATTCATAGCCGCCGTGGTAGCGGTAGCCCTTGAACCAAGTGATGGGATCGCCGCCGGAGTCCTGGGGCATGACACCCAGGCTGCGGACGCCCAGGCAGTCGAACTGAAAGAGCACCGTGTCGGTGCCGGTGACGATCACGGTGACGCCGGTTGAGCTGGGGGATACGGCAGTACCGCCCACGGAGGCAGCGGCACTTTGAGCGGCGGAGGAGCTGGCATAGGAACCCATCCGCACCACAAAGGAGCCGGAGATGTAGGCAGGGAAGGCCCCGGAGTAGCCGGCAGCGGCACTTTGCGCCGCCTGGAAGCGGGCGTAGGTGCCGGGGAGTTGGACCCTCCAGCTGTCCTCACTAGTCATGGAGATGGTGATCTGCCCTGTGGAACCCAGGGACACGAACTGCCGCTGGTCGTCAAAATAGCCGAAGGCGTATCCCGCCCCTTGGGCATTTTCCAGGTTGGCAGTGGTCAAGGCGCCGCTGCCGTATTTCAGCCCCACCTTCACTGTGTCATTGACCACGGCCGAGGCCGAGGTGGTGGAAAGGGCAAAAAAAAGCAGGCATACCGCCGTCGCAAGAAAGAATTTTTTCATAGGCAAACCTCCGTGTGCAGCTGGACAGTCTATTGTGGCGAATTCCTTCTGCGCCAAGGAGAAAACGCACCCCAAAAGGCGAAAAAGAAGGAAATTTCCGATTGACTCGCAGGAAAAATTGTGCTACCATAATGCGGAACTTATTTTTGCATGAGAGACTTTTGTCCGCGATATAAATACATAGCGAAGGCATATCTCTTCTCAAGCAAATATAAAATAGTATAATACAAACCCGGGTGGGGTTGCAAGCGGATTCGTCAAATTTCTGCCCACCCCACAGGGAAACGACATGGGAGGAAAAAGACATGAAACAGTATCGGGTCGGCATCATCGGCTGTACCGGCATGGTGGGCCAGCGTTTTGTCACGTTGATGGAAAATCACCCTTGGTTCCGCCTGACGGCTCTGGCTGCCAGCGGCCGCAGCGCCGGCAAGACCTATGCCCAGGCGGTGGAGGGCCGGTGGGCCATGACCACGCCTATCCCTGCCCAGGCTGCGGAGCTGGTGGTGCTGGACGCCCAGGCCGATGCGGAGAAATTGGCCGGCATGGTGGATTTCTGTTTCTGCGCTGTGGATATGAAGAAGGAGGAGATCCGGGCTCTGGAGGAGCGCTATGCCAAGATGGAGTGCCCCATCGTCTCCAATAACTCCGCCCACCGCTGGACCGACGACGTGCCCATGGTGGTGCCGGAGCTGAACCCGGAGCACCTGACGGTCATCGAGTCCCAGCGCAAGCGGCTGGGCACCAAGCGGGGCTTCATCGCGGTCAAGTCCAACTGCTCCATCCAGTCCTATGCCCCGGCCCTGCATCCTCTGCGGAAGTATGGCCTGGAGAAGGTGCTGGTGTGTACCTATCAGGCCATTTCCGGCGCGGGCAAAACCTTTGCGCGCTGGCCGGAGATGGTGGATAACTGTATCCCCTACATCGGCGGCGAGGAAGAAAAGAGCGAGCAAGAGCCTCTGAAGGTCTGGGGCAGCGTTGAGAACGGCAAGATCGTCAAGGCTGCCGGGCCCTCCATCACCGCTCAGTGCTTCCGGGTGGCCTGCCAGGACGGCCACATGGCTGCCGTGTTCATGAAGTTTGCCGATGGTAAGGCCCCTTCCATGGAGCAGATCAAGGCCGACTGGGCCTCCTTCCGCGGCCGGGCTCAGGAGCTGGAGCTGCCCTCTGCCCCCAAGCAGTTCCTGCACTACTTTGAGGAGCCCGACCGTCCCCAGACCCGGCTGGACCGGAACCTGGAAAACGGTATGGCCATCTCCCTGGGCCGTCTGCGTCCGGACACCCAGTACGACTATAAGTTCGTGGGCTTGAGCCACAACACCCTCCGGGGCGCCGCCGGCGGCGCGGTGCTGCTGGCAGAGCTGCTGTGCGCCGAAGGGTACATCGAGCCCGTCTGCTGATCCAGCGGCCTTTCGAGGCGTCAGAAAATTCTTCTACAAAAGACAGGTACGCGTTTCCATCGGAGACGTGTACCTGCTTTTTTTGTCAAAGTTGTAGGTGAAAACAGGGAAAAGGAGTGGAATTACTGTGAAGCATCCAATCTTTACAGGCTCTGGTGTAGCAATTGTAACACCGTTTTATCAGGAAGGGGTGAACCTGGAGACCTTTGGCCGTTTGCTGGATGCCCAGCTGGAAGCGGGGACCGATGCCGTCATCGTCTGCGGCACCACCGGTGAGGCCTCCACCATGACGTACGATGAGCGGATGGCGGCGGTGGAGTTCTGTGTGGATCACGTGGACGGGCGGGTCCCGGTGATCGCCGGCACCGGGTCCAACAATACGGAAAACGCCATTGCTCTTTCCCGAGACGCCCAACAAGCCGGCGCCGATGGGATCCTGGTGGTGACACCTTATTATAACAAGGCTACCCAGGAGGGATTGTACCGCCACTATACCGCTGTGGCCGATGCGGTGGAGGTGCCCATGATTCTCTATGACGTGCCCTCCCGCACCGGCGTGGCCATCCAGCCGGAGACCTATGCCCGATTGTCCCAGCACCCCAATATCGTTGGCGTCAAGGAGGCGGGCGGAAACTTTGCTCAGATGCAGCGGACCCGGAACCTGTGTCCGGAGGATTTTTACATCTGGTCCGGCAACGACGACGAAACGGCGGCCATCTGCCTTTTGGGTGGGGTGGGGGTCATCTCTGTGGTGGCCAATGTCCTGCCGAGTGTGATGCACCAGCTGACGGAGTTGTGCCGTCAGGACCGCTTCCGGGAGGCGGGGGCATTGCAGCAAAAGCTTCGAAAACTGACCGATGCTCTCTTCTGCGAGGTGAATCCCATTCCCGTCAAGACGGCTTTGCAGCTGATGGGCTGGGAAGTGGGACCTTTGCGTCTGCCTCTTTGCCCTATGGGGGAGAGTCATTTGCTCCAGCTCAAAGAGGCGCTGGAGGAGTGGGTACTTCTGTAAGAAAAAAGCGCATCCCATGTGGGATGCGCTTTTTTACTGTGCTTTTTTTCGGGAGCGAGAGATCGTCCAGTAGATGGCGTCCTGGGGACAGGTGCCGCGGCAGACACCGCAGCGGATGCAGTCGGGACTGTTGGGATGCTGATGGACCGGAATGTCCATGGGACAGGCTTTCTGACAGGCGCCGCAGCTGGTGCAGCGGCTGTGGTCGATGGAAAAGCGCTGAAAGGCGATGGGGTTGAAGAGACCGTAGATGGCGCCCAGGGGACACAGGTACCGGCAGAAGGGCCGGCATACCACCAGGGACAGCACCAGCAAAACCACCAGCAGCGCCGCCTTCCAGGTGAAGAGCCACCCCAATGCCGCCCGCAGTCCAGGATTGGCGGCCAGCAGGGGAATGCCGCCGAAGAGGGTGCCGGAGGGGCAGATGTATTTGCAGAACCAGGGCTTGCCCTGTCCCACTATGTCCAGCACCGTCAGGGGCAGGACCACCACAAAGCCCACCAGGATGAAATACTTCAGATACTTCAGCCATCGATCCCCGGGCAGCTTTTTCCGCTTGAGAGGGAAGGGGATCCGGTGCAGCAGATCCTGGACCAGACCGAAGGGGCACAGCCAGCCGCAGACAAACCGGCCGAAGAGTGCTCCTACCACCAGAAGGAACCCGGCCACATAGAAGGCGAAGTGGTAGTTCCGGTCCGACAGAACCGCCTGAAAGGAGCCGATGGGACAGGCCCCCAGAGCGCCGGGACAGGAATAGCAGTTCAGCCCTGGGACGCAGAACTGTTTGGAGGCGCCCTTCCAGATGGTACCTCTGGCAAAACCGGCGGCGTAACCGTTTGTCAGAGCGGTGAAGCAAAACTGCACGGCGGTGCGCAGATATCTGCGCAGGCGGCGAAGCAGCTTACCCAAGGCCGATACACTCCATGCAGAGATTGGCGGCTTTGCGAAGGACCACTTCCGCTTCCCCTCGACCCACGCCGAAGGCCAGGAAGGCGACGCCCAGTCCCAGAAGCAGCATAGCTGCGCCATATTTCTTCCAGACGCTCATTCCTGAACCTCCGCCAATACTTCGTCCAGGATCTGAGACCACTGCTCTTGATCCATGGCACCAGAGTAGGCATAGCCCACCTGGTTCCCCGTGCTGTCTACAAAGAAAGCGGTAGGCGTGCCGGAAATTTGGGCAGCGATATGATATAGATCCTCGGAGAGGAGCAGCTGGGTATAGTCCGATCCGGCGTTGGCAACAATGTCCTGGGCCAGACCCAGCTGGTCTTGATTATAGCTGCCGTCCTGGTCCATCACATCTAGGACCAGACCAAGAACCTGTACGCCCTGGTCTGCATACTCCTGAGCCAGCGCATTGAGTTCGGGCATCTCCTGGATACAGTAGCCGCAGGAGGTGGTCCAGACGTTGACCATGGTCAGCGTGTGGTCGGATAAAATGGATTCGTCCACTTGATTTCCCTCCAGATCCGGAGCGGTAAAGCTGCTGAGGATGCCCGCAGTGCTTTCTGATTCCGGAGAAGAGGAGGGAGGTGTTGTTTTGCTTCCGGAGCCGCAGGCGCTCAGGCTCAGGGCCAGGAGCAGCGCAGCACCGCAAAGAAAGGGAAACTGCTTGCGCATAGAGATCCTCCATTCTGCCGCTATAGGCGGCTTAATCATATTTTTACTGTCTGTCATCCGATGCCTCGCCAAGCAGGAACAGTCCTCCGGTCCTAAGAGGCCAGTCGTGTGGCCATTGTATCCATCAGCAAGTAGACTGTCAAGGGCGTTTTGTATGGCAGCCGCGGAAATTGGAAAAGAGTTGCCAAACTGGGCGGATTCGGGTATAATCGCTTCTGGACTGCGCCTTGCCTGCTGGGAAGCGCCGTCCCTTATCCTGAGCAGGAGGCAAGAGATGTTTACCGTTGTCAAAACCCAGGGCCGCGCCCGACGCGGTGCCTTTACCTGTGCCCACGGCGGCACGGTGCAGACGCCTGTTTTTATGAATGTGGGCACCCAGGCAGCCATCAAGGGAGGCCTTTCCGCCCACGATCTGGAGGCCATAGGTTGCCAGATCGAGCTATCCAACACCTATCATCTGCATCTGCGGCCGGGAGACGATGTGGTGCGGCAGATGGGAGGACTGCACAAGTTCATGGACTGGAAAGGGCCTATTCTGACGGACTCCGGCGGATTCCAGGTGTTCTCTCTGGCCTCGCTGCGCCAGATCAAGGAGGAAGGCGTCACCTTTGCCTCCCATCTGGATGGACGGCGTATTTTCATGGGCCCGGAGGAGTCCATGCAGATCCAGTCCAACCTGGGCAGCGACATCGCCATGGCCTTTGATGAGTGCGTGGAAAATCCCGCCACCTATGAATACGCCAAAGCTTCCTGTGAGCGGACGCTCCGATGGCTGGAGCGGTGCTGGGTGGAGCATGACCGGCTCAACGCCTTGCCGGACTGCGTCAACCCAGGGCAGATGCTCTTTGGCATCAACCAGGGCGCCACGTTCCCAGATCTGCGAGTGTGGCACATGAAGGAGATCGCCAAGATCGACTGTGATGGATATGCCATCGGCGGCTTGGCAGTGGGGGAGCCTACCGAAGTGATGTACGAGATCATCGAAGCGGTGGAGCCCTGGATGCCGGCGGATAAGCCCCGGTATCTTATGGGCGTAGGAACCCCCAGCAACATCATCGAAGCGGTAGCCCGGGGCGTCGACTTTTTTGACTGCGTTATGCCAGCCCGCAATGCCCGCCACGGCAAGCTTTTTACCTGGAGCGGCACCCTAAATCTGAAAAATGAGAAGTATAAGACGGATCCGCTGCCCATTGACCCGGAGTGCGACTGTCCGGTATGCCGCCATTTCACGCGGGCTTATCTGCGGCATCTTTTCAAAGCGGAGGAGGTGCTGGCCCTGCGTCTGGCAGTAATGCACAACCTCTATTTTTACAATCAACTGATGGCTCGAATCCGTCAGGCTCTGGATGAAGGAAACTTTGAGGACTTCCGCGCTCGATACAGCGCTCTTCTGAACCGAAGAATATGAGAAAAAGAACAGTTCTTTCCAAAAAGGCTTGCAAACAAAGGTACTTTTGAGTATAATGTCACTATTACAATTTGAAAAGGAGCTATCAACCAATGAACGGTACCAGTAGCATTATCATGCTTGTGCTGATGCTGGTAATCTTCTACTTCTTCCTGATTCGTCCGGAAAACAAGCGGAAGAAAGCCGCCGAGCAGATGCGCAACAACCTGAAGAAGGGCGATACGGTGACCACCATCGGTGGAATCGTGGGCAAAGTCATTGCTGTGAGCGAAAACACATTGGTCATCGAAACCAGTGAGGATCGCGTCCGCATGGAGCTCACCAAGTGGGCTATCTCCACCGTGAACGGCCAGACCGAACTTCCCAAGGAGAAGAAGGAAAAGGACAAGAAGCAGGAGAATCCTGCCGAGGTCACCTCTTCCCAGAAGGATGAACTGCCTGAGGATGTGGTGGACGAGATCCCCGCTCCTGAGGATGACGAGCCCAAGGACTGATTCCTTTATTGCTTGGTGCTAAAAATACCTCCCCTGGAATATGCTTGGATAGGCATATTCCAAGGGAGGTTTTTGTATGGGAAAAAAGAGGAAAGCCAGCCCTGCCTGGCGTACGCTTCTGGAGGCTCTGGGGCTGTCTCTGGGGCTTTATGCTGTAGGAATCCTGCTGCTCTCCCTTTTGCTGGTGCGAGGCATACTTGGGGAAGGGCAGATGCTTCCTATTATGACAGCTGTCTGCGGGCTGGCCCCGCTGGCTGGAGGCATATATGCAGTTCGGCGTGCACCAGAGCTGGGCGCCTTTACCGCCGGTGCGCTGACGGCGCTGTGCTATGCTGGCGTACTGGCTATTCTGGGACTTGGTATTTGGGGAAAGTTGGCCATTCCTGGGGCGGGCCTTTGGCTGGTGCTCTCGGCAATCATCGGTGGCCTATTAGGAGGCTTGATGGGGCGGCGCAAAGGCGGACACCGGATTCAGCGACGCAAAATGTCCTTCCGACAGGCGGCGCACAAGGATTGAAAATTCTGCCTTTTGTACAAAAACGGTAGGAAAAAGCAGTTGGTTTACTCAGCAGGGGAGGGAGGGCCTTCACTTAGCTTCTAATGGAGTGATTACCTACATTTGGTGCGCCAAAACAGGAACAATCCCCCATATCTAGCTAGTTCCCAGGCCCTTCGTCCCGCCATTGCTACATCAGTTTATCAAGTTTACATAAAATTATTTACATAATAATTCGTCATAATTTACAAAAATTGAGAAGTTTGCCAAAATTTCTTGCGGAATCAAGCAAATTGCAATATAGTTAAAAAGAAGCAAGGTTACGTTAACCTCTTCTGTTTTGCCTCCTTCATGCATAGGATGTTTCCGAGGTGAGGGACATGAAGCAGGCACGGCAGCTCCGACGCAATGAATTGGGTGAGCATTTTATTTCCTGTCTGGCTATATTGGCTATCTGTTTTTTTCTGGGCATCGTTTTGGGACAGGTCTGTGCTCGCCGAGCGGCTGCAGAAAGCGGTCCGGAGCTCTATCGCTATCTCAGTGATTATTTCCAGTCCGGTGTCGAACCCGATGGCCCGGCTGCTTTTTTATCAGCCCTGTTGTTATATTACCGGTATCCAACACTGGCATTTCTGCTGGGTTTTGCCTCTGTTGGCCTGGCAGGTCTTCCGCTGCTGTCTACGGCATTTGGTTTTTTCCTATCTTTTTCCGTGGGATGTTTTGCCTCTGCCTTTGGCGGGAGCGGTGTGCTGTTGGCATTTTCCGCCATGGGGCTGCGCTGTATTTTGACCTTTCCCTGTTATTTCTGGCTGGCTGTGCCGGCTTTTCAGCATTCCGTTTCTCTGGCCAGGTTTTCCTTTGGCGGCGGACGGCATGCTTGTGCTGTGCCCTATGGTTCGGCGTATTTCCTGCGCTTTGCTGTGTGCTGTGGAGCGCTGTTCCTCGGCGTGATCGCCGAACTGTATGCTGTACCGTATTGGGTCGAGCTGGTCTGTGGCCGCATTTTTGGCTGAACAGATAGCCAAGGATGAGACCATACAGAAAGGGGGAGGGAATCTTGGCAGACGATATCAAGGCCTATGGTGCCTATTTGGCAGAGACCAAGCACTCTTCTCAAAACACCATCAGTTCCTACCTGCGGGACCTGCATCAATTCCGTGACTATGTGCAGGATACCCTGGAGGCAGACCTGCGTCAGGTAACCACAGAGGAGATACAGTCCTATGTATCCTGGATGCTGGGGAAGGGAAAATCCCCTGCTTCTGCCACCCGATCTGTAGCTTCTCTCAAGTCCTTTTATAACTATCTGGTCTCTATTGGTGCCTTAAGAACCAATCCAGCCAAGGGCGTTGCAGCCGCCAAGGTGGAGCGAAAGTATCCCCAGATCCTCACCAGTAAGGAAGTGGAGCTGTTTCTGGAACAGCCCAAATGCGTGGATGCCAAGGGCTACCGGGACCACGCCATGCTGGAGCTGCTGTATGCTACCGGCATTCGGGTCAGCGAGCTGATCTCTCTGAATCTGTCTGACCTGAATCTCTCCGCCAGTTTGTTGCGGTGCGAGAGCCGGGGGAGGGAGCGGGTCATCCCACTGTATCATACCGCTGTCAAAGCGCTGCAGGACTATGTCAAGGATATCCGTCCACAAATCATTGCAGATACGGAGGAGCAGGCGCTGTTCGTTAACATGAACGGTGAGCGCATGAGCCGCCAGGGCTTCTGGAAGATCATCAAGTACTACCAGGAGAAGGCAGGCATTGAAAAGGACATTACGCCTCACACCCTGCGCCACTCCTTTGCGGCCCATCTGCTGGAGAACGGAGCGGATCTGCGCTCCATTCAGGAAATGCTGGGACACGCGGACATCTCCTCCACCCAGATCTATACCCATGTGGTAAAAAAGCAGCTGAAAGATGTATACAACAAGGCTCATCCCAGAGCATGAAGGTCCGATTTGAAAGGTCGGCGCGGCAATTGCTGCGCCGGCTTTTTTGTATCGGAAAGGAGAGGCAGCGCTTCCCTGGCCTGGACCATTGCCCCTTGCGCATCCGGCATGGATTTGCTATACTGATTAAGAATGTAAACATGGAGGAAAGGCAATGCGCATCTTGGGGATCGATCCGGGATTTGCCACCATTGGCTTCGGTTTGGTGGAGGCCCAGCGGGCACAAGTCCATATGGTGACCTATGGGGCCATTACTACGCCGGCAGGATTGCCTCTCTCCAGACGACTCCTTCAGATTGGGGAGGATATGGAGGAGCTGATCGGCCAGCTCAAGCCGGATGTGATCTCCATTGAAGAGCTGTTTTTTAATACCAATATCACCACCGGTATCGCCGTGGCCCATGGCCGGGGCGTGATCCTATATGCGGCGGAAAAATGCGGCATACCATTGTACGAGTACACGCCTTCCCAGGTGAAGCTGGCCGTGACCGGTTATGGAAAGGCGGAAAAGCGACAGGTCATGGATATGACCCGTCGTCTGCTCAAACTCCGGTCCGTTCCCCGTCCTGACGATGCTGCGGATGCTCTGGCTCTGGCCCTTTGCCACGCCAGAAGCGCCACTTCGCGGCTGCCTCAGAGCGGAGATACGCCGCAGACCATTTAGGAGGCATATATGTTCTATTATGTGGAAGGCACTGTGGCGGAGCTGCAGCCCTATCTGGCTGTCATCGACTGCAGCGGTGTGGGCTACGCCTGCATGACCACCAACAACACCCTTTCGGCGTTGAAAAAGGGCCAAAAGGCCCGTCTCTATACCTATCTGCACGTGGCGGAAAACGCCTTTGGCCTGTATGGCTTCAAGACCCAGAGTGAGCTCAGCAGCTTTCGAATGCTGATCGGCGTATCCGGTGTGGGACCCAAAGCAGCCCTGGCCATCTTGTCCGTGGGCACCCCTGAAACACTGGCCATGGCCATTGTTACGGGGGATGAAAAAGCGCTGACGGTGGCACCGGGGATCGGCAAGAAGATTGCTCAGCGCATCATTCTGGAGCTCAAGGACAAGATTGCCAAGGAGCAGGCAGCTTCTGGTCTTCCCATGAGCGGCAGCACTGGCGGCCAGGTTTCCTTCACCAGCAAAGCCACAGAGGCGGCGGCGGCTCTGGCGGTGCTGGGCTACTCCAGTCAGGAAGTGGCTGCAGCCATGAAGGGCGTGGATGTGGAGACCCTTTCTCTGGAAGAGATCATCCGTCAAAGCCTGAAGAAAATGGTCAAATCATAAAAGCTTTTTATATCACTGGAAAAAGGAGGCGCGTATGGCTAAATTTGAGACTTGGCTCACAGGTGACTTTGATCGAACCCTGGATTATTTTGACCAGGGGATCCTCAACGGCAGTATGTCCGCCAGTTATGAGGACGGCAGTGACTGCGCCATAGGCGCCGCCCGCTGCGCCGTGCGGGTTTATGAGCGATACAGCTGGTCCGGCGGAAACCGGGTAAGTCTGCAGCTGACTTTGGTAGGAAACGGGGAGCGGTTGTTTCTCTCCGCCATCACCTCAGGCGGCAGTCAGGCAGTTTTTCTCAAGATCAACACCTGGGGAGAGGAGGCCTTCCTGGACTGCGTCCGGGATCTGGCCGCGTCTTTGTGAGTAGTCCCCATCTGATAAGGAGATATGATATGGACAAAAAACAGTGGGCCTTTGCCAACATAGCGCTTTTCTGGATCCTGGTTGGAGCAGTGCTGGGCATGGTAATGGGTGTACTGCGGCTGTGCGGAGCGGCGGAACAGGATTTTGGCCTTTACCGGATCGCCCAGCTGGGCCTGGGACTCCATTTGCTTCTCCGTCCGGTGGCACCGGTGAACCTGCAGATTCAGTGGGGAGAACAAAGAAGCCGAAGCTTTATGCGGATCCTGGCCATTCTTTTACTGCTCTCCCTTCTGTTGAGCCTATTTTGATTCCCGAACAGGAAGTGAGCATTTGAGTATCGACTTTGGAAACGACATCTATGAAGAGCCGCTGGTGACCACCTCCTTCCTGCAGGAGGATACCGGCGAGATATCCCTGCGTCCCAAGACGCTCAGGGAATATATCGGCCAGGAGAAGGCCAAGGAGAACCTCTCTGTGTTCATTGCCGCCGCCCGGAAGCGGGAAGAGGCCCTGGATCATGTGCTGCTCCACGGTCCTCCCGGCCTGGGCAAAACCACCCTGGCAGGCATCATCGCCCAGGAGATGGGGGTCAATATCCGCATCACCTCCGGTCCGGCCATTGAAAAGCCCGGAGACCTGGCGGCGCTGCTGACCAACCTCAACGAGGGGGATATCCTCTTTGTGGACGAGATCCACCGGCTCAACCGCTCGGTGGAGGAGATTTTGTATCCCGCCATGGAGGATTACGCCATTGACATCATCGTAGGCAAGGGCCCCAGTGCCAACTCTATTCGTCTGGATCTGCCTAAGTTTACTTTAATTGGCGCCACTACCCGGGCCGGGCAGCTCTCCGCTCCTCTGCGGGACCGGTTCGGCGTGACGCTGCGCCTGGAGCTCTATACGCCGGAGGAGCTTTCAGAGATCGTCACCCGCTCGGCGGGTATTTTGAACGTAGACATCGTCCCTGAGGGTGCCTATGAGATCGCCCGGCGCAGCCGGGGCACGCCCCGTATCGCCAACCGGATGCTGCGGCGAGTGCGGGACTTCGCCCAGGTGAAAGCCGACGGCGTCATCACCCGGGCTGTGGCGGACCAGGCCCTTTCTGCATTGGAGATCGATCACTTGGGCCTGGACCCCATTGACCGGCGGATGCTTCGAGCCATCATTGAAAACTACGGCGGCGGACCCGTGGGTCTGGAGACCCTGGCAGCCACCATCGGGGAGGAATCCGTGACCCTGGAGGATGTGTATGAGCCCTATCTGATGCAGTTGGGCTTCCTGACCAGGACCCCTCGGGGCCGGTGTGTCACCCACAAGGCCTACCAACATCTAGGCCTCTCTGTGCCCGGCGGACTATCGGATGAGGAGATGGACCAGCTGAGCCTGTAAACGAATTTGAACGTGCGAAGAGGAGAGAGGGGAGATGGAACCATCCTATCTGGTTTCCGTTGCGCTGCGCCGACAGCTGCCGGAGGACACCTATCTCCGCGCCCTGGGCCCGGTGCGGTATCTGATGGAAGGGAATGTTCTGTCCTTTGACCGCTCGGTCACCTTTCTGGTGGGGGAGAACGGCAGCGGAAAGTCCACACTTCTGGAGGCCATCGCCGTGGCCTCCGGCTTCAATCCTGAGGGCGGGACCCGGAACTTTTCCTTCTCCACCCGGGATACCCATTCCATTCTGGGGCAGTATTTGACTCCTGCCCGGCGGCGCTATGCAAAGGACGGATTTTTTCTCCGAGCGGAGAGCTTTTACAACGTGGCCACCAACATCGACGAAATGGATGAGGAACCTTCCTACGGGCCAAGGCTCATTGACAGCTATGGCGGAATCTCCCTGCATCATCAGTCCCACGGAGAGAGCTTTCTCCGACTGGTGCAAAACCGGTTTGGCGGCCATGGATTGTACCTGCTGGATGAGCCGGAGGCGGCTCTGTCGCCCGGGCGTCTGCTGACACTGATGGGGGAGATGCACCGTCTGGTGCAAGAGGACTCTCAGTTTATCATCGCTACTCATTCCCCGATTTTAATGGCCTTTCCCAATGCCCGGCTGTACCTGTTGGACGAGGAGGGGATCACCCCAGTGGACTATCGAGAGACAGAGCACTATCAGCTGACCCGCCGTTTTTTGGAAAACCCGGAGCGGATGCTGCGGTACCTCTTTGAGGAGAACTGAGATGAGGGTATTTTTCTGGCTTTTTCTGCTGGTGATGCTTTTGCTGCTGCCGGGGATCATGCTGTTTTTCGGCAATGAATTTCTCTGCCGCCCGGGAAGTATCAACGGCGGCTACGGCTACCGCACCAAGCGGTCCATGGCCAGCCAAGAGGCCTGGGACTTTGCTCATCACACCTGCGGGAAGCTATGGAAAAAGCTGGGGCGCTGGATGCTGCCTTTGAGCTTTGTGGCTATGTTGCCTGCTCTGGGCTTTTCTATGGAAGGGATGGGTATATGGTGCCTAGGCCTTATGGGCATCCAGCTGATCGTGATGCTGGGGACCATTGTACCGGTGGAGCGGGCCCTGAAACAAAATTTTGACCAGTGGGGTAGAAGGCTTCAATGAGCGAACCTCTCTCAAAGTAAGGATTTGAATTCATGCAGCCACTGTACTTTTTAGTGGACTGTCATAAATATTTCAGCGCCATGGGGCGCGTATGGAGGTTTTTGAATATGGGCAAGTTATTTGGAACTGACGGGATCCGTGGTATCGTAGGCGAGACCCTGACCGCAGCCGAGGCCTTTCGCGTGGGCCAGGCCATTGCCGTGGTGCTGAAAGAGGAGACCGGCCGCCGTCCTGTGGTCACCCTGGGCAAGGATACCCGGGTCTCCTCGGATATGCTGGAATCCGCACTTATGGCGGGCCTTTGCGACCTGGGTGCAGATGTGATGCCTCTGGGTACCATTCCCACCCCTGCTGTGGCCTACCTCACCGTGCTGCAGGGGGCGGATGCCGGCATCGTCATCTCCGCCTCTCACAACCCCTATGAGCACAACGGCATCAAGGTGTTCAACAGCCAGGGCTACAAGCTCTCCGACGAGCTGGAGCAGCGGGTGGAGGAGAAAATTCTCTCCGACGTGCCCATGAAGTCCTGTGTGGGCGGGGAGATCGGCCGCCGCCTGCCGGGAACGGAAAAGCTCCATGCCGCCTATATCGATCATTTGGCCAGCACAATCTCCTCTGATCTGAGCGGGCTGCACCTTCTGGTGGACTGCGCCAACGGCGCCGCCTCCGCCACCGCACCGGAGCTCTTCGCCCGTTTCCAGGCGCAGGTGGACTTCATCCACACCCAGCCTGACGGCATCAACATCAACAACCACTGCGGCTCCACTCATCTGGAGGATCTGGCTGCCTCTGTGGTGCGGGGCGGCTATGATCTGGGCATCGCCTTTGACGGTGACGCCGACCGCTGCCTCCTGGTAGATGAGAAGGGCCAGACCATCGACGGCGACAAGGTCATGGCCGTCTGCGCCACCGACATGAAGCGCCGGGGCCATCTCCAGGGGGACGCCATCGTGGCCACCGTCATGTCCAACTTGGGCCTCCATGAGTTCTGCCGCAACAACGGTTTCCAGCTGATCTGCACTGCCGTGGGCGACCGGAACGTGCTGGAGGAGATGCTCCGTCACGATTACCGCATCGGCGGCGAGCAGTCCGGCCACACCATCTTCACCGAGTTTGCCACCACCGGCGACGGCGAGCTGACGGCCCTGCAGTTCCTTCAGGTCTTTCAGGGCAGCGGCCGCCCCGCTTCGGAGCTGGCCTCCTGCTGCGCCACCTATCCCCAGGAACTGATCAACGTGGAGGTCTCCCATGAGCGGGGTGTCAAGGAGCGCATCATGGAATCCGATGCCCTGCGGGAGGCCGTGGCAGAAGAGGAGAGAGTGCTGGCAGGGGAGGGCCGAGTCCTGGTCCGCGCCTCGGGCACAGAGCCCCTGATCCGGGTCATGGTGGAGGCAAAAACCACCCAGCGGGCCAAGGAGGTTGCAGAAAAACTGGCATCCTTCGTGAAAACGCTAAAAATGTAACAGGATATTCCAGGATTTGTTGATATTTTGCGTGACATATCCTTAGATGCACCGGTAAAATACAACATGGGCA
>CALXDZ010000151.1 GCA_944387205.1 uncultured Oscillospiraceae bacterium | reverse complement strand
GCGCTTGTCGGTGGACACGCCGGTGATGGCGAAGATCACGAACACGTTGGCGTAGCCGGCGTTGGTGATGAAGATCTTGGAGCCGTTCAGCGTCCAGGTCTTGCCGTCCTCGGAGAGGACAGCGGTGGTCTGCTGGCCCTGGGCATCGGTGCCGGCGCCGGGCTCGGTCAGGCCGAACGCGCCGATCCACTCACCGGAGCACAGCTTGGGCAGATACTTCTGCTTCTGCTCCTCCGTGCCGTTCTCAAAAATGGGGGCGCAGCACAGGGAGGTGTGGGCGGAGATAATGACGCTGGTCGTGCCGCAGACCTTGGCCATCTCCTCCACCGCCATGACGTAGCTCAGCACGTCGGCGCCAGCGCCGCCGTACTCCTTGGGCAGATAGATGCCCATCATCCCCAGCTTGGCCATCTTCTTGACGGTCTCCTCGGGGAAGCGCTCCTCCTCGTCCACTTCCTGGGCGAGGGGCTTCACTTCATTTTCTGCAAACTCACGATACATCTTCTGAAGCATGAGCTGCTCTTTGGACAGATGAAAATCCATGTTGTTGCCTTCCTCCTAAATTTGTAATACGCTATCGAAACGGCCCGGGGCGGAGCGGACTGCCCCGGGCCAGGTTTCTTCTTGATTGCAAGCCTGTGCTCGCGCTGCTTCCTGTCCCGCCTTGCCGGTTTGCAACGGCTCAGCGCTTCTCCTTGTCACGCCTCGACTGTTCCCGACGGCTCGGCGCTTCTTACTTGCTGTAGTCGTAGAAGCCCTTGCCGGTCTTGCGGCCCAGCTGGCCGGCCCGGACCATCTTGCGCATCAGCAGGCTGGCGCGGTACTTGGGATCATGGGTCTCATTGTACAGGGTGTCCATGATGGCAAGGCACACATCCAGGCCCACCAGGTCGCCCAGAGCCAGGGGGCCCATGGGGTGGTTGGCGCCCAGCTTCATGGCGGTGTCCACGCCCTCCACGCTGGCCACACCGGTGTAGACCAGGTCGCAGGCCTCGTTGATCATGGGGATCAGGATCTTGTTGACCACAAAGCCGGGGGCCTCGTTGACCTCCACCGGCTCCTTGCCGATGGCCTTGGACAGCTCTACGATGGTCTGGCAGGTCTCGTCCGAGGTCTTGGCGCCCCGGATGACCTCCACCAGCTTCATCACAGTGGCGGGGTTGAAGAAGTGCATGCCGATGAACTTGTCCTCCCGCTTGGTGGCCGCGGCAATGGCGGTGATGGAGATGGAGGAGGTGTTGGAGGCCAGGATGGTCTCGCTCTTGCAGATCTGGTCCAGCTCGGCGAAGATGCTCTTCTTGATGTCCAGGTTCTCCACAGCGGCTTCCACCACCAGGTCGGCATCGGCAGCCAGCTTCAGGTCGGTGGTAAAGGTCATCTTGGCCAGAATATCAGCCTTGCCAGCCTCGTCCATCTTGCCCTTGGACACCAGCTTGTCCAGGCCCTTGTTCAGCCGGGCCTGAGCGCGGGAGAGGATCTCGTCGGAGATATCCCGCACGACTACCTCATAACCATTCCGGGCAAAGACCTGAGCGATATCCAGGCCCATGGTGCCGCTTCCGATGACAACGATCTTCTTCATGTATGTATTCCTCCTACTAAATATATTCTTTTCCTGTGTCCGGTGTTGACCTGTCCAGCGGCTTACTTGCCCTGGAAGTGCTTCTCCTGGCGCTTCTCCACGAAGGCGGTCATGCCCTCGGTCTGGTCCTCGGTGGAGAAACACAGGCCAAAGGCCTCGGCCTCATAAGCCACGCCGGTGTGGATGTCGGTCTGCATCCCCTTGCGGATGCAGCGCTTGGACTGGCGCACCGCGATCTGGGCGTTGGCGGCGATGGTATTGGCCAGCTCCATCGCCTTGTCCATCAGCTCCTCGGGCGGATACACGGCGTTGACCAGGCCGATCTCCTTGGCCTCGGCCGCGCCGATGACCCGGGCGCTCAGGATGAGCTCCATGGCCTTGCCGTAGCCCACGATACGGGGCAGGCGCTGCGTGCCGCCAAAGCCGGGGGTGATGCCCAGGCCCACCTCGGGCTGGCCGAACTTGGCCTTCTCGCTGGCCAGACGGATGTCACAGGCCATGGCCAGCTCGCAGCCGCCGCCCAGAGCGAAACCATTCACAGCGCAAATCACAGGCTTGCTCATCGTTTCCACTTTCATGAAGGTGGCGTTGCCGAAATCGCCCCAGGCCTTGCCCTCCACAGCGGTCATGTCCTTCATCTCGCCGATATCGGCCCCGGCCACGAAGCTGCGGCCCGCGCCAGTGAGAACGACCACATCGATGTCCTTGCTGGCCTCCACCTCGTCCAGCATAGCCGCCAGGTCACTCATGACCTGCCCGTTCAGCGCATTGAGCGCCTCCTGCCGGTCGATGGTAAGGACGCCCACGCGCCCCTTCTGTTCCAGTTTGACGAAACCCATGTTACGCCTGCCTCCTTAATGTAATGTTTTCATTTGATCCGCGCTTTCAAAATGTGATTGTTATTTTTTTAACATATCACATTTTGAAAAAGCGCAACAGCGCAGAATTATCCCTTAGAAATCCCGTGCGGTTGCGTTCCGGTGGCAGTTGTCTCCCCCAAGACTTCTACCACTGTTTCACAGTATAACCCTTTTCTTGCCGCGGTGCAAGCCCATTTTATCAGGCAATCTGGATAGATTTCTCCGCAGTGCCCGCTTGTTTTGTGGTTGTTGTGCACAATTTCCTGCTGTGTTTCGCTTCTTATTAATATGAAAGCACATTCACCTGTTCAACTTTTCGCTGCATATGGCCGGTTTTTCCAGAAGTTTTTTATCTAAAAATAAAGAATTTCCCAAAATTCACCTGTTGACCAGACGCCAATCTCTCTTCTCCGAGCACTCTTTCCACCCGCTCACAGGAGACGGGTCCGGGTGCAAAAATCGTCGGCGGAACGCTTCCCTTCTACACCATCTTCCCGCTCAGCCAATCGGCCAGCGGCACATAGGCGATGGGCAGGAAAATGGCCGGCAGCATATTGCCCACCCGGATCTTCTCCTTGGGAAGGCCCATCAGGTTCAGGGCGATGCCGATGATGATGAGCCCCCCGACGGCGCTCATCTCGGCCTTGACCGCCTCCCCCAGGAAGGGCTCCACCCACCCGGCCAGCAGGGTCAGCCCGCCCTGGTAGAGGATGAGGGGCACGATGGAGAAGGCCACCCCCACCCCCATGGCGGCGGCAAAGGTGATGGAGGTCACC
>CALXDZ010000150.1 GCA_944387205.1 uncultured Oscillospiraceae bacterium | reverse complement strand
AGATGAGCGGCCTGCCGGAGGAGGTCCGGGAGCGCACCGACGCCCTGGACTCCCTGGGCAATACCACTGCTGCCACCGGCAAGGGCTTTGCAATTGGTTCCGCATCTCTCACGGCGCTGGCCCTGCTGGTGTCCTATGTCAATATCGTCCAGGAAAATACAGCAGAAACCCTGAACTTTACGTTGACGAGCCCCACGGTGCTGGTGGGCATGTTCATCGGCGCCATGCTGACCTTTGTCTTCTCCGCTTTCACCATGAGTGCGGTGCAGAAAGCCGCGCAGTCCATTGTGGTGGAGGTTCGCCGGCAGTTTAAGGAGATCCCGGGCATTATGGAGTACAAGGCAGACCCGGACTATGCCTCCTGTGTCTCCCTGTGCACGAAGGGTGCTCTGCATGAGATGGTAGTGCCGGCCCTGCTGGCAATTATCGTCCCCATTGCCACAGGCCTGGTGCTGGGCCCCACCGGCGTGGTGGGACTGCTGGGCGGCGTATCCGTCACCGGTTTTGCAATGGCGGTATTCATGTCCAACGCCGGCGGTGCCTGGGACAACGCCAAGAAGTATATCGAGAGCGGTCACCACGGCGGCAAGGGCTCTGAGTGCCACAAGGCGGCTGTTGTGGGAGATACTGTGGGCGATCCCTTCAAGGACACCTCTGGTGCGTCCCTGAACATCCTCGTCAAGCTCCGCTCCACCGTATCCCTTGTGGTCTCCGGGCTGACTCTGGCCTTTAACCTGGTGAATTTCCTGTAAGCTATAAGGTTCAGCGCCCCCGCATTAGCGGGGGCGCTTATGCTTGGGAGACAGTGGGGCAGAAACTGAATTTCCTCCAAAAGTGATTGAGAATAGCGGAAATTTTGCAAAGGACATTGCACATAGATAAGGATTACATATAATATATAAAGGACAAGTCACAGGCCATATGGATTCTCAGGCCTGACCAATGTAGATGTATGGGAGGTATCGGTATGGGGCGAAACATTGTCATCCGCCAAGAATTGGAGAGCGACCATAGACGGGTGGAGGAGGTTATCCGACAGGCGTTTTACAATCGCTACACGCCGGGATGTACAGAGCACTACCTGGCCCACGTAATACGGGACCATCCGGATTTCCTTCCGGAGCTGGACCTGGTGATAGAGGCGGATGGCCGGATTATCGGAAATATCATGTATACAAAAAGCACATTGTTGAGCGTGATGGGGGAAACGAGAGAAATTCTGACCTTCGGACCGGTTTCGATTCTGCCAGAGTATCAGCGCAAAGGTTATGGCAGGCAGCTGATGGAGGAATCCTTCCGACGGGCTGTGGATCTGGGACATGGGGTTATCGTGATCGTGGGCGACCCGAATAATTATGTCGGCTGCGGCTTTCAGAGCTGCAAAAAGCACCAGATCTCTCTGGAGGATGGAAGCTATCCGGCCGCGATGCTGGTAAAGGAGCTGAATGCCGGCACATTGGGTGGAAAAAAATGGATATACTATCAAAGCCCGGCTTTCGAGATTGATGAAGAGGCAGCCCGGGTATTTGATGACAGTCTGCCTCCAATGGAGAAAAAATGGCTGCCCTGTCAAGAGACATTTGAAATCCTCAGCCATGCGGTCATCCTATAAGCAGGCGGCTTTCCATAGGTCCGCTTTCGAAAGAGTTTTGACCAGGGTATAAAACCGGGCCAATGATTTCTGGCATAACTCACAGAAGTGACTGCTTTGCTTGACAGGGTAATCGTTTGCCGATATAATAGACGCGGAAATCCTGAGGTTTGCCTCTAGCGGGGGGCATTCCTGAAAATTGATAAATCTGTAGTGAAAGGAGCGCAATACGATGAAACAAATTTTGGAAATCGTCGATGTTCTCGGCCGGGAGATCCTGGATAGCCGGGGAAACCCCACCGTTGAGGTAGAGGTCTATCTGGAGGATGGCACCATGGGCCGTGCCGCCGTGCCCTCCGGCGCCTCCACCGGTATCTATGAGGCCTGCGAGCTGCGGGATGGCGACAAGAGCCGCTACCTGGGCAAGGGCGTGACCAAGGCTGTGGAGAATGTGAACACCGAGATCGCCGAGTGCCTGATCGGCATGAACGTGTTGGATCAGGTGTCCATCGACAAGGCCATGATTGAGCTGGACGGCACCCCCAACAAGTCCCGCTTGGGCGCCAACGCGATCCTTGGCGCATCCCTGGCCTGCGCCAAGGCCGCGGCTGAGAGCCTGGGCACCTCCCTGTACAACTATATCGGCGGAGTCAACGCCAAGCAGCTGCCCGTGCCCATGATGAACATCCTCAACGGCGGCGCTCACGCCACCAACAATGTGGAGATCCAGGAGTTTATGATCATGCCCGTGGGCGCCCCCAGCTTCCGGGAAGCCCTGCGGATGTGCGCCGAGGTCTTCCACCGGCTGAAGACCACCTTGAAGGAGAACGGCACTCCCGCCGCGGGCGTGGGCGACGAGGGCGGCTACGCCCCCAACCTGGCCAAGGACGAGGACGCCCTCAAGGTCATCGTGCAGGCCATC
>CALXDZ010000149.1 GCA_944387205.1 uncultured Oscillospiraceae bacterium | reverse complement strand
TGGCGGAGAGAATTTTTGAGGTCAGCTGCTGCTGTTTGTCCCGGGTGATGGAGTACTGCTGGCCGTCCGTCCAGGTGATGGGGTGGGTGTTCAGATAAGTCTCCAGGTCCGCCTTGCTCTGGGCCACCCGTGCAGCCTTGCCCTCCACCAGCGGGTCGGGCTGGGCGGCTTTCCACGCCTCCCATGCCTCCGTATTGGGTGCCACCTTGTAGGTGATGGCCTCGGTCTCCGGGTCCTGCTCCTTGGTCACCACCACAAAGCCGTTGTATGCCAGGAATGTATCCGTCTGCTCGTCAGTCAGAGGGATGCACCCGGGAAACGGCTGGTTTTTGGGGTTGGGATAGGCGCCGGAGGCGTTTGGCGCTGCGTCGATGTAAATCATAGAATCACCCTTTTAATAAAACGCTAAAATTTTATAGGGAGAGTACGAGGCAAAGTTCATTTGTTTAAGAGCATTTCCGTTTGAATACCATTGCACCGTTGTACCGGTACAATTTACGACCCAAAAATCCCAACCATTGTCGAGAGTTTTCCCGCCAAATCCCGCGGAATCATTGGGAATAATAACTCCCATTCCATCTTGGGTGGCTGAGCTTATAATAAAAATTATTCTGGGGATTTTTGAAAATGTATAAGATGTGGGGTTTCCGCTTCCGTATGTGTCAGTTCCTGTATAGCTCCCAACTTCAACCTGCGCCCCGTTCGCTGCAACACCCGTCAGCATCTCCAGCGCCGTGCTGAGGCTGCCGCCCCAGAAGGGATTGGTTCTCACGCACTCTGCCAAAGTCTGAGGCAGGAAACTGACGCCGTTCTGGGCCAGCGGGCCCACACCTGCAGAGGCGGGGAAGGTCTGGGCGGTCTTGGTGTACGTCCATGTCCGGGTGGCCGTCACAGGGCCGCTGGTGGCCTGCACGGTGGCCGTGATGATGATGGTGCCGGTACCGGTGGGCAGCTCCATGACAGGGATGTTATAGGCAAAGCCGGAGCTGACGGTGGCAGAGGCGTACTGTACGCCGTTGACTGTTCTGGTCAGGCTGATTTGATTGCCGGTGTTGGAGGACACGGTGTAGGGAATATCCGCCGTGATGGTGCCCAGGTCTGTGTCAGAGCCGGAAATCACCAGGGCAGAGGCGGAGATCACGGGAATGGCTGCGGATGTCGCATACTCGCCATATTCACCGTTCAGCCCAGCCGCCACCCGATACTGCACCGTTGCCCATGCCCCAGCGGTGTCCTCAAAGGAGAGGTTGGGGCCGGTGTAGATGGTAGACCAGCCGGAACCGGTGTTGCGCTGGAGCTGGTAGCTGTCGGCGTTGGCGCTGGCGGTCCAGTTGATGGGGATGGACTGGCCTTGCATGGCCTGGGAGGGGACGGTCAGAGTGGGAGCTGCTGGCGCAAAAAGAATTGTACCATCGTCCAAAACAGAAAGGTCTGTCGGAAGAATGATGGCAGGTCTGACTCCGTTTAAGCCTGCAACAGAAGCATCTCCATAAAAACCGCCTGATGCAGATTGAATTGTATTGCTGCTGTTATAAGTTCTTGGTGACCTTGTCCAATAACTTGTATTTGCGGCTCTTTGGCTTGCTGCTGACGAACCTACGCCTTCTACAAAGTAGTCCAGTTTGTTTCCGTCTACTGGGGTCCCTCCCATAGACCCCTCTTGCGTAAATCCAATTTCAAACCCGCCCAAAAGAAAAACAGTTACTTGAAGGCCGTTTGATCCTTCCAAAACAGAACTTCCTCCGTTTCCAACACAATACGGAATTTTTGCTTGAATTATTTTGCTTTGCGCAGAATCCGAATATTGAGAAAAAAAAGAGGAGTTAAGCCAGCTGTTGATTGTAGCTGTTGAATATGCATTGGAGTCTGAACTGTTCCACTGCATTTGAGAAGAAAGCGTGTTTTGCCGCATCACCCATGTGCCTGTGCAGCTTGCATCATACTGAACAGTGGCTCTCCCTGCAGTGGACGGATTCCCTTGATGGACCACAATGTAGTTGGTGGGGGAACCGTTCTCGTTGATTTTGACAATACTGCCGACTGCCACCTGTCCCAAAAGTTTCGCCATTATCCCTCACCCCCCATATTGTATTTGACCTGGACGGATGCAGTGAGCATCATGGCCCGCATGGCTGGGTGGGCCTGGGGATCCGTATTGTGTGCCGACACCGCAGACGCCGCCGTCCCAGCCTGGTCATAGTTCATCTCCGGCAGCTGCTCCGCCGGGATCTTGCCGTCCTCTCCCACATCCGCTTTCTTGCCCACGGATGCATCGATCTTCTCAAAGTTCCCATTGAGCACCGACACATCCGCCCAGTCTGATCCGGCCGGCAGTGTCAATCCAAGATTCGCTGTCATACTGCTCATGTCCACGCCACTCCTTTCACGTCATCCCAGGAGCGCTGCCGCAGCTCATCCCATGTGTGCCGCGCCGTCATATCCCAGGTGTTGTAAACCATCACATAGTCCCATGCCAGATGGGCCGGCAGGATCTCCCGCAAAGATGCCGTCAGATCCTCCAGATTGGGCGGGATGCCGATGGTCCCCACAAACTTGATCTCCAGCCGGTAGGCTTGCGGAAACTCCGTCACGGCCACGTCGCCGTTGGAGAAACTCTCCGCCACGGACTCGATCAGCGCCACGGTGGTGACGCCGGAGCCCCGGAGCTTGGAGCGGATCCGGCTGCGCCGGTACTCCAGGTCCTTCCCCTGCTCCACGGGGATGCCCAGCGTCCGTTCCCAATACTGGAGGCCCCAGGTGGCGGTGTTCACGCACAGCTGATCCATCAGACCGCCCTGGGCCGTCCAGAGCTCCAGAACTTCCGGCTCCAGAGTTTCCTGCATTTCCACAAATTCCGGAGAACCCATGTAAAAGTCCGGATATCGCGCGATCAGGGCTCTCATACCACCGTCACCTCCGTCAGCACGGGTACCGCATCCGCCGCCACGGAGATATTCTCCGTACCGCCGCCCACCAGCAGCTCCGTGTGATCCACCACACCGGGGATCGTCAGCAATATGGCGCTGATGCGGTTATAGCTGACGGTGTAGGTCTCCGCTGCCAGCGTGTCCAGCTGCCCGTCCAGGTTCTGGGCAAAGGCGGTGGTGACCAGCGAGCGAAAATACGCCCCCAGGGCCTCTGCAAAGGCCGTCTGCACCGCCTCCCTGGTGGTGGTGCCGTCGATGGTCACCGCGGCCGAAACGGACAGCTCCCGGGCCTTTGCAGCCACCACCGTAACGGCGGCGCCCACCGGCCGCTGCTCCTCAATGTACGCTCCGCAGGCCTCCACGATCTCCTCCGCCGCCGGCTCCATGTTGGGGTCCGCCAGGATGACCTTGACGGTGCCGGGGCCGTCCCACTTGGCAATGATCCGGGACGCGCCCACGCCTGCCACGCTGTTGGCCCACTGCTGGTAGTGATAGGGATTGCCGGAGGTGGCCGTGCGCTGCATCCGGTCCAGATAGCGGGCCAGCAGGGACGCGTCGCTCTCCGGGTCCGTGCCGCCGGATGCCTCGCCGTTCATGTAGCCGCTGATGCCGGAGTAGTTCTTCAGCGTCTGGGTGATCTCTCCGGCGCCGATGTTGTAGAGGTCTCCCACCTCTGCGGCCTCCAGAGTGCCGGCAGCTGTGCCGCCCGCCACGGTCACCGTCTCCCGCAGGGTAAAGGCCAGGCCGGCCGTGGTGTAAAAGGGCGTCCCGGCGGGTACCTGGGCGCCGCTGCTCCCGGCGAAGGTGATGGCGCACACGGCCTTGGTGCCCTCCTTCCGGGTGATGCCCACCACGGCGGCCTGCCGGTCGATGTACGTCCCGCTGGTCTCATCCAGATAAAAGGCAGGGAGCAGGGCGTCCATGCTGTGATACACCTCCGCGATCTCTGCCGCCGCCGCGGAGATCACGTCATTGGTGTAACTCCCCTCCCGGGTCTGCAGGTTCGTGGTGATCCGCTCCAGGATCCTGCGCTTGATGTCCTCCACCGTCAGATTTTCATACATAGGCCGTTACCTCCGCTTCTCCGTAAATGGTGGATACCTGGCAGGAGATCTCCAGCTCCGCTCCACGGAAGCGCACGTCCACCTGCCGGACGTCCGTGATGTAGGGGTTGGGTGCCAGGGCCTCCCGCACATACCGGACAGCCTCGCTCTCCTTGACCTGGGCGGTGAAAGCCTTGCCGATGAGGCTCTCCGCCTCGCAGCCATAGTCCCAGGTGTAAATATCATGGCGGAACCGGGCGGTCATCAATGCCTTCCAGATCCACACCTTCACCGCCTCCGCGCCGGTGACCTCCACCGGCCGGCCGCCGGCATAGATGGGGATGCCCCGGACAAAGTCCCAGGCCACCTCCCGGCACAGGGGGAGCTGGGCCTGGACGGATGGCTCCGCCTCCGGCTGGATGATGGGAAAAAGATCTGTCATGTCGCCTGCACCACCTTGTCGATGAGATAAAAGGTCTGGTCGTCGTCTGTTAAAAGCAGTACCGTGTCCCCCACCCGCAGCGGCGATTCTGTCAGCGTCACCGTCAGGTCCCCGCTGTAAATATCCGCGCTGGTATGAGATCCCATGGGGCAGCTTGCATAGATGGTCAGCGCCCCCTCCGGGGAAACCCGCTCCGCGTGCCCCCGCACCAGACGGTGGCAAATGTAAAACCGCTCCGCCTCCTGCTCTGTGCCGGCCACCTCCACCGAAAGCGGGGAAACTGCCCGCACCGTCCCCAGCCGCAGCCGGAGCCGTCCGGCCTGGGCGCCTTCGCCGCCGGCCTTGCGCATGGCTGCATAAATGCGGCTGTATCCATCCATGGTATCCCTCCCCGTGTCCGATTCGGACACATTATTCTGTGGGCACGCTGCCCGCCTCCTGTTTGTCCATCAGGTTGCGGAAATCCAGCGTGACCGTGGTCTGATAAACGCCGCTCACCGTGGTGTGGCTGTCCGAGAGGATCCAGAACAATCCGTCCGTGCCGGTCACCGGCTCATGGACCACCACGGCATTGCCGGTGATGAGCTTCGTATTGCCCAGGCACTTGGCGGTGATGGTGGTCTTGACACCGTTCTCCTCCAGGATCTGCCGGGCGGACTTGGCCGGGTCCTCCTTATCGCTGGCACGGATGGCCTGCTGCATCAGGCCGTACAGGGCCCGCAGGCCCTCCGTGCTGTCATAGGTGGCGATCCGGCGGTATTCCTGGTCATAGACCGCCACGCTCGTCACCAGGTTCTCAATGGACTCGCTGCTCTGGCAGGAGAGCAGGTTGCTGCCGGGGAGCAGCCGCAGCGTCTCCGGGCCCCGGGCTTTCTCCACCACTTCCAGCGTGTCGGCCCGGAACCGGATCTGGTACTGCTTCCCGGTCTGCTCCGACGCCAGGGTGTACATGGTCTGGATCACCTGGTACAGCGTGGCCGGCAGGAAGTTCCGGGAGAGCTTCACACCGGTGGCCGCCAGGGTCCCGGTCCGGATGCCAAACTCCGCGCACAGCTGCGCCGTCACCGCCTCCGGCGTCTGGCTGCGCACCTTGCGGTAGGTCTCGTTTTTCTTCAGGTAGATGCCCCGGTCATAGGCGGTGACGGAAAAGATGTCCTCCAGGGAATTGCGCTGCCGGGCAAACACGGAGCCGGAAAACAGGATATCCGCCTCATGGTAGAGCCGGACCCGGCCGCCCAGCTCACTGAGCGCCTCCGGCAGCGCCGTGTAAGTGAGCTTCCTGGCACAGTCCTGGTAGCTGCCGCTCCAGGTCTTGCTCTGGAGCAGCTCCGTGATGTGGGACGTCTTCGTCCCGTCCCGGGACCAGGTGCGGATCTTCAAGAGATCATCGTAAGCCATCTTGTCACCTCACAGCAATGACCGGTCCGGGATGGTGACTTTCTGCCCCGGGTAGATCAGGTTGGCATTTTTGATTCCGTTGTAGGCCGCCAGCTTCCAGGCTAGTCGCCCGTCTCCGTAGTACCGCCGGGCAATGCCCCACATGGTGTCTCCCCGGACCACCGTATAGGCGGTGGCGGCTTTTGTCGCCTGAGGCTGTGCCCGTCCGGCGTTGCCGGTGTCCGAGCGCTCCGTGGTCTCCGCGGCCAGTTCCCGGTACTGGCGCATGGTCAGCGTCACATAGACGTCGCCGGTGCCGTCCTCCTCGCCGTAGCGCACAGGGGCCAGCAGGATGGGCAGATTCACCGGCGTCTGCGTCACGATCAGCCGCAGCACGTCGCCGGAGAGGCTCCACCGCGTCAGGGTGTCCACGATGCCGTAGGGGTCCCCGGTGTACCCCGGAGAGGTGTAGTTCCGGGCAGAGGACGGAAGCAGGAAAGTCTGCTGCTCATTGAAGAGCGCCTCCAGCCCCGGCAGATTCACCTGTCCGGTCTGGGCCATGTCCAGCTGGGTGATGCTCCGCCCCGTCTCCACATGGAAGTCCGGCGGCGTCACCGGCATGGTCAGCTGTTCCCCGGTCTTGCTGTTCAGAAAAATAATGTCCATGCCTCATCCTCCATAAGCCAGGGCCCGGGCCTCGATCTCGTCGGCCAAGTGCATGACGATCGTGTCGATGTCGGAATCCTGCCGGACCGTCACCGGGCCGGTGATGGTCACGGACAATCCTCCGCCGCCCGAGCGGCTTTGCCGCCGGGATTCCTCCGCGGTGAGCACCCGCTCACCCTGGTGCAGCAGTGCCGGGTAATTGTCGTAGGGCACATACTTCAGACCATAGGCGTGGACGTTGGCGTTATAACTGACGTCTTCGGGGCTTGATTCATCCTTGATGTAATTGCCCATTATGGAGGAAACCAGCCCCTTGGTGAACCACTGCCCTTTTTTGTATCCGGCATCCCAGTAATCCTGGTTCAGCGAGGTGTCATCCCGTATGCCGTCCACCAGAGCCTTTTCCGCCGCCAGGGCCTCCTGGGCGCCCTCGCTGGCATTGTATTCATTCATGCCCCGGACCTTTGCCTGCATGATCAGGCGCCCCATTTCGGCAGCGTCACCGGCAGTCTTGGCCGTTTGGTATTCCTCCGAGGCCATCATGGCATCCACGGAATCCCGGATATACTGCTCTTTCTGATTTTCCAGCTCCGCCTTCCAGGCGCCGATGGCCCGGTTGGCCTCTTCCACGGCCTGGCCGCTCTCCCCGGTGAGCCAGTCGATCTGTTCCTGCAGGCCCTCGTTGCGGGCTTTGGTGTATCCCTCGCCATAGGCCGCGTCGATCTCGGTCTGCGCGTCCTGCAGTGTGGAGGTAAGACCGGAATACGTCCCGGCCATCTCTCCCATGGACCCGCTGTACCGGGTCTCCATTCCCTGCTGGATGATGTCTGCCGCGCTTTGGCCGCTGATCTCTCCCCGGGAGATCATGTCGTAGATCTCTCCCTGGGTCTTACCCAGGGCCTCTCCCAGCATACCGATGACATCCACGCCCCGGTCCTGGAAGATGTTGAGGTATTCCAGCGTGGCCTTTCCGCTGCTGTTCATCCGGCTCATGGCCTGGGCCATCTCCGTCATGTCCGATGCCGTCACGCCCACGGCGCTGCCGGCATCGCCGATGGCCGTCATCAGCTCCAGCATGCGGTCCGGCGCATCCCCAAATCCGGTGGCCAGCGCCCGGGACATGGTGGTCAGGTCGCCATATTCCATGGGGGTTTCCGCCGCCAGGGTCCGCAGGTCATTGAGGTACTGCTCTCCCACGCCCTCTCCCAGCAGCCGGTCAAACGCGATGGCGTCCAGCTCCCGCTGGGCCGCCGTCTCCGTGCCGGAGGCAATGGCGCTCTCCTGCTCGCTCAGCACGGTTTCCGCCGCCTCCTGGACGTAGCTTTTGAAGGCATCATCCTTCTGCGCAAAAATCTGCGTGCCGCCGCTGATGGCGCCTGCGATCCCGCCTCCCAGGGCACCGATGGCCGCGCCCACGGGGCCGGCGATGGCGCCTGCGGCCGCGCCGGAAAACGCGCCGGAGAGGGTGCTGTTGAGGGCGGTGGCCATGGGCTGTCCCACGGCGCTTTCCATTCCGATGGACAGCGCTCCGGTCAGGCTGGATCCGATCTCCCGGATCACGCCGGAGGCCGCCAGAGCGCCCCCCAATGTCTTGCCGAACGTCTTGGTCAGGAATCCTTCGCTTCCGCCCCCGCCTTCGGACCCATCCTCCAATTTCCGAGCCTGGTCATACGTCTCCCGTATGGCCTTTTGGGTTTTTTTCGCCTCTCCCGCATAGGTCTTGGCGGCATCTGTCAGGGTCGTGTACTCTTCCCGCAGCTTCTGGAAACGGACCTGATCCGCCTCATCCCCCGTTTTCTTGAAGGATTTTGCCGCCTCGTCCATGGCCCGCTTTACATCCAAAGCCTCCGCCGCCGTTTTGGCAGACAGCTGGTTGAAGTCCGCATACCGCTTTCCCAGAGCATCCGCCCGGTTCTGCAGCACCTCAAATTCCTTGGAGACACCCTTGGACGTGCTGGCGATGCTCTTGAGTTTTCCGCTGATGTCATCGTTCATTTTCATGACGATGGAGATCGAATCCGCCATAGACGCCTCCTTCTCAGTTGACAGGTATTTGGGGTCATGCTATGATGATCGCAAAGAAACACATTCCAGGGAGGAGATGAGAAAGTATGTTCGTGCTGGCCATGCTCCTGGTAGTGATCTCGATGATATGCGTCCCCATCGGCGCGATGAAGTTCCCATGGGCCATGAGAAGCTATGCTGCTCTCTCTCCCTCAGACCGCTCCCGCTTTTGGAACGGACTGGCGCTCATGCTGATCCCCCTGTCTCTGGCCGCTCTCTCCGTGTTTGGGATGTTGCTTTGAATTTGCTTACCACCCCGCCTTTCGGCGGGGTGGTCGTTATTTTCGGCCCCAGTTTGGCCAGAAGGGCCATTTCTCCGCTTCGAAGGCGGAAAACTCCCGGATCAGCTCCTGCCAGGCATCCCGACGGGTGTACAGGTCCTGCAGATCCGCCGCCGTCCAGTTGTGGACGTGGAACAGATAAAACAGGAGCACCAGCTCCGGGTCGCTTCCCGCCTCTAATCGTTTTTTACATCACGCAGCGTCCTGCGCAGATATCCGGAGAGCTTCTGGATCTGCGTGTAAAGTTCATCGATCTCTCCGCTTGCCAGCTTTGCCTTGATGGCGTCCGGCGGCGTGACGATCTCCTTTCCATGGTCCATCAGACGGCTGTCCTTCCAGCTGGGGTCCACACAGCCGTACAGGACGCCGTAGAGCGCCTGTTCACTCCGGGGCCTGTCCTGGATCTCCCGGACCTTGTCATAGGACAAGGCCCGCAGGGTAAAGATCACCGGTTTTCCGGCCTTTTGGGAGAGACGGGGAACTTCCACCTGCTGCTCCGGCAGGTTTTTCCGCATATCCGGGAGGTCGGCCCCCAGCAGAATGTCCAGCGTGCTCATCTTCTGTTCCTGTTCCATGCCTTTACGCCTCCACCTTGTCCAGATACTCCACGCCGGTTGCCTGGAAGGGAATGGTGATGCTGCCGGACTTGGACGCCGCCCAGTCCATCAGCGTCTGCTCATCGTAGCTGACGCCGTAGGCAGCCACCCGCTCCGCGCCGTAGGCGTCGGGGTCTGCCAGCTTGCCCACCAGGGTCTTGCGCAGGTCCCGGCCTGCCAATGCGGCGGTCACAGCATCTGCCCCCCGGGTGTACACCTTGTGGAGGGTCATGGAGCCGGTGATCTTCACGCCGATGAGTTTCCGGTCCTCTGCCATCTGCTGGCAAAGATTGATGGTATCGAAGTTATTGGTGACCTTCAGCTGGAAGGCGGAGACCTCCGCGATCTCGATCCCATCCTCCCAGATCTGGCCCCAGGTGCCGTTCATCACCCGGGATGCGCTTTCCAAAGCCATAGTGTGCCTCCTTTAGAGATAGATGCCCACGGCCACGTCCTCCATGGCGTCAATGGGCGTCACAAAGAGCTGGAGAAAGACATGGGTGCCGGTGTTGGCCTCCTTGATCTCCTGCTCGCTCATGTCCACGGTGGATACGCCCTGCTCCTGGAGCCAGGCGTCCTGGGCGTCCACGTCGATGCCCGCCGTGAAGTCGTCCTCGATGAGGCCATCCTTCGCCAGGGCCTGCAGGTAAACGGAGATGGCCGTCACCAGCTGGAGCTTGTTGTCGTAGCTGTTGGGAACCTTGCCGATGTAGTTGTCCTGGATGGTCAGCCGGATGTCCTGCTGGATCATGTCCAGGATCTCCACGATCTTGATCTTCTTCCACACATCGCTGCGGCCGGTGACGGTGGTCAGGGAATTGACGCCCCGGCCGCACTTGACCTTCTCGCCGTCGTGGAAGAGGATCAGCTTGCCCTCGCCCACGGCCTCATCCATCTCGGTGAGGGTCATCCGGTCGATGTCCTCCACCTCCGGCAGCGCCGCATAGGTGACGGACTGGGTCATGGGCGTGCCGGCGATCAGGCCGGCGATCCGCCCGCAGTAGCCTGCGGCGGTAAAGGTCTCGCCATCCACCAGGATGCCGGAGGCGGAGAAGTCCACGATGGCCTCGCTGTCTGCCGCCAGCTCCGGCAGCACCGCCTTGTAGATGGCGTAGTTGTCGCTGCGCTCCTTCACCAGCCAGGTTTTGATGACGCCGGCCTCCTCCGGACTCAGATCATCAGGGCCCGCCAGATAGTCAAATTTCTGGGTGGCCAGCCAGGTAAGCACCGCCGCTTCCGCCGTGACAGTGTCATCGGCCCCCATGACATACAGCAGCACCTTCTTGGGGGGATTCACATTTCCCAGGAAGACCCGCCGGATGGCAGCCTGATTTGCGGTCCCCAGCGTCTGGGGGATCTGCGCCGTGGAGGTCAGGGTGTAGGTCTTGGGCTCCTCATCCGCCGCGGCGTCCCGGATCAGGAAGGCCACGACGCCTTTCTGACTTCTGGCCACAGAGGTGCTGGCCCGCTGCTTGAACGCCACGGTCAGGGTGGGCATAGTCAAATTGCTCATAATTTACAATTCCTCCTCGCTTGTAATGGTTTTTGTGGAAAGGTCCTGCATGATGGGCAGCAGCTCCGCCGGCTGGAAGTCCGCCCGGTCCACGGTCAGCGACAGCGTCAGGTGGACCTCCACCGCGTCGTATAGGCTGCTGTCCGCCCAGCAGGCGGCCACCTTCAGCGCGCGCTCCCCCACCTTCACATAGCCGCTGCCCAGCATCCCCAGGATCATCATGCCCCGGATATCCAGGGTGGGGAGATGGGAGGCGTGCACCTCGTCGGTCTCCACAAACGTGGTGATCTTGTACTGATAGCGCAGGCTCACCGCCGCCATGCCCAGGCTCTGGGGATCCAGATCTGTCCGCTCCAGCTCCAGCAGATTGCTGGGGCGCCGGAACCCCCGGGGCGTGAGATTGTCATAGACAGTCTCTCCGGGGAACGTCTCCTCCAGCTTTTGATGGAGCGCCGCCAGGATCATATCGGGTGTCATGGTCATCGTCTCAATCCTCCGCCAGGTAATCTGCAAAAATATCCGTCAGCTGATCCATGGCCCGGTGGGCTTCTTCCAGGGCGATCTTCCCGGCGTCCTGCTTGGCCCAGCTGTAAAACATCCGCCCCGGGACGTATGTCCTGCGGCTTGCGATCCTGGGCACATAGCGCCGGGACCGGCCGCTGGGTGTGGGGATCCCATGTCCCCGCTCCAGGTAGCGCGTCACGTCCCTGGACGTCGTCTTTTCACCGGAGCGGGTCACCTGGACGGTTTCATCCGGTGACGGCGAAACGACCACATAGCCGCCTTTGCTGCCCATGCGCATCTCCTGCCAGCTGGCCACACGGCCCTGGGGGTCATTGACGCCTCTGCGGGGGATCTGATTCCGGACCTCCTGCAGCACGGCCTTGCCCATGGCTTCCAGGGCTTCCCGCTTGAGGCCCGGGATCCGCTGGATGGAATCGTCCCAGAACCGCCAGAAAAAATCCCACGTTCTCTTGTCAAAGATGCTGTGTGCCATCAGCAATCCTCCCTGCGCCGGATCTCAAACTCATTTTTATACGGGTCCAGCAGGTGCGGGACCCGTACCCGGTAAAACGCCTCGCCCACCGCGACCCAGCTGCCGGGGGCCAGGGAAATCACCTTGGGCGTCACCAGCACATAGTCGGCAGTCACTTCGGCATGGAGATCCGGCTCCTCGTGCCGTACATACTTCTCCGTCAGAATGCCGGGAAAGCTGCATCCGGGAGGCTCCAGATCCGCATCCTTCCGGCATATTCGCACTTCCACCAGCGCCGCCTTCACCGTCAGATACCCCGGGTGCTCATGGGGCAGGATCGCCGTGAGGAAGCAGTGCTGACCGTGCCAGGAAAATGCCTGATGCAAGGAGAGATCCCGATTCCGCCGCACGGTAAAGGTCACGCCCCTGGCGCCGATCCCCACGGAGGAAAACAGATTGCTGCGGGTGTCCAGTTCCGCGTCGGCCCAGAGTCTCTGGCTTTCGGCCCACTGGTATTGATCGCTTTCCGCTTGGAATCGAAGATCCAAGACCCCGATCCGCTCCCGGAGATCTCCCGCGCTGATACTCGCCATATCTCGCTCCTCCCAAGCCCCGCCCGGGCTTCTGCGGGCGGGGCAAATGCTTATGTGTCCAAGTTGGACACAGGCTCCGTCAGCTTCAGCTGGGTGAGCATTCGCCGAAAAGCAGGGTTAGCTGAAACAATGGTTCCCGTGATTGTGACATCTCTTCGGTCGTAGCCGTCCAGCACCAAGTAATTCACGCACAGGTCATACTGAGCCCGGCGGGCCGTGCCCTCCTCCGGCTCTGAGATCCCCGCCTGCTCCATGTAGCTCACCGCCGCCTCGTAGAGTCCCTGGCGGAGGGCTTCCTCCCCCTCCTCCAGGGCGTCAATGCGGCAGTAGGCCATCAGGCGGGCCTTCCGCGCCTCATCCATAGCTCACCTTCGGCTCATTCACCAATGGTGCCCACGACAAAGCCCTTGTCCACCACCAGATTGCCGCCCACGACGGCGTCCAGCAGGATGGTATACATCCGCTCGATGGCTTTGACCGACTCGTCCAGCCGGAGGGTCATCTCGCCGAAGAGGCCCACCTCGAAGTTCAGAGGATCGCCGTAGAGGATCTTGGTGTCTCCCACGGCCTTCACCAGGTCATAGGGCAGCGCCACGCCGCCGTCCACGATGGTGCCGGAGTTGGGGTTTGCGGCGTCAGGCGTGATGGTCAGCAGACGGCGTTTCTCGTTGGTGCCCCGGAGCTGTCCCAGGGCCTTGAGAGTGGGCTTGGTCAGCAGCAGCCGGGCGGCGCCGCCGATGGCCTCGTCAGAACCGTAGGCAAAATAGAGCGTGTCCAGGGTGTTCTCGTCAATAGCGCTCCCCAGAGCGACCTGGGCGAAGATATTGGCCGCCGCCTTGTTCTTGGCGTTGGTCGCGCCGAAGAAAGTGGGCGTAGAGGGCTCGTCGCCGTTGACGATCAGCTCGGCCAGCTTCCGGCGGGCGGCCCGCATGGCCATGCCGTAGATCTTGGCATAGTAGCTGGCGGGAGACAGCCGGGAGATATTGCGGTCCACATAGCTGGTCACCGTCAGCTCATAAGGCTTGATCTCCGCCACGCCAAAGGTGGGGTCCGTGGAGGCGGTGCGGGCAGTCCCGGCGGTCTCCTCCACTTTTCCGCCCTGGGCATCCAGCTCGGTAATCACATAGGGCTCCTGGAAAGAGCTCATGCCGGTCATATCCATCACCCGCACCCGGTCCACAATAGAGGGCACCACATTTCCGATGGGATCCCGGATCTCGCTGCCGGCGCCGGTGGGCTGGACCAGAGCGCCGTTGGCCAGGGTGACCTGCTTGCTGGCCTGGTAGATGCTCCGCATGACCTCCCGGGCGGTGAGCTTCACCTCCGCTCCCTTCTGCAGAACGTCCGCCCGCTCCAGAGCCTTGTCCTTCTCCTCTGCAAAATCAGGGGCTTTTTCCATGAACTTCCGGTCCTGCTCCTGGATCAGAGCCTCCACGTCCTCGATCTCGCTGTTCATGTTGCGGATCTTCTTGAGCTCTGCCTGGTACTCCTCCCGCTTGCCCTCCTTCAGCAGGGCCTCGGCGCCCTCCAGCAGGGCAGTGCGCTGATTCTTCAGGTCGATCAGTTTGCGTCTCATAGGTACCTCCTCAAAATCTCAGTTTTTCCAGCTCCAGCAGGGCCTCGTCCTGCCAGGCCGTATCTACACCGGGATCCCCCGGCGGGTCACTGTCCGGGCCCTCCGGCCCGCCGTAGCGCTTGACCACGCCGGCGGCCGGCTGAGCCGGCACCGGCAGCAGGGACACCTCATAGGCGTCCTTTGCGCCGCTCAGTTCGATATAACAGAGCTTGCCGTCATACTCCACGCCCTTGCAGTGCTCACACCAGGTGGTGGTGCGGTCGGCTCCGCAGATGGAACACACTGCACTGGATACCGCCACCCCCACGCTGCACTCCCGCAAAAGCCCGCCTTCAATGGCGGCGATGGTGTCGCTATTGCCCTGGAGGCGGGGCATATAGCACCGCAGCACCAGCTGCTCCCCGCCCTCCACGCCGGGCATGGCCTCCACTCCGGCGGCGTATACCCGGGCAGTCTGGCTGCCGGCACTCCATTTGTGATCCATCAAAACCGGCCGCCCCACAAAGAGGTTTGCAAGCTCTGCCAGGGTATCCTCCGTGAAGCGTTCCAGATCCCGGTCCACCTGGTTGTTGCACGCCGCCAGGCGGAAGGCGTAGACCTCCTCCGCCGTCAGCTCCCGCAGGGCCTGGGCGTTGATGAGGGTCAGCTCGCCCTCATCCAGGGCGGCCTTCAGCAGCCGCGCCTGCTTCAAAATCTGATCCATGTCATTCCTCCCTTGTCTGAGGCTGCGCCCGCAGACGGCTCAGCTCCGGCCAATCCTCCAGAGGCACATAGTTGAGGCTGGCCCGCCGGTGCTGCCCACCGGGCACGTCGGGCAGATCCTCCAGGGCCCGCACATCGTTGACGGAGAAGGGTCCCTCCTGGAGCATATCCTTGTACCACTGGCCCCGGGCAGCCGTATCGCCCCGCAGCTCGGCCATCATATTGATCCGGATCTCCAGCCCGGCGTCCACCTGGCTTTCGGTCAGCAGCTTCCAGGTCATCTCCTCCTCGTACTGGGTCACGATGGGATGGAGGGTGCTCACCACGTACTCGATGGCGTTCTGCTCATTGGAGCCATAGGCCTGCTTGCCCTCCTGGAGCTTGTAAAGAGGGACGCCGAAATACCGGGCGATGTCCCGGACGGAGATCTCTTTGCTCTCGATGAACTGGGCGTCGGCGTTGCTGGCAGCAATGGGCGTATACTTGAGGCCCAAGTCCAGGATGGCCAGCCGGTGGCTGTTGCTGGGCCCGGCATGGATCTTCTCCCACTCGCTGCGCAGCTGATCCTTGAGCCTCACCGCGCTGCCATCCTTCCGGGTGAGCACCTTACCGTCGGGTCCCTTGACGTATCCGCCCAGATCACTGTCCGTCTGCAGTACGCCGGAGGGCTGGCCTCCACTCTCGTAAAAGCTCCGCTCATACTGCTGCTGGGCCCGGGCGGAGGCGATGGTCTCACTGGCCCGCCGCAGGGTGGCCACGCCCGTAAGGCCGTCCCGGGTGGCCGCCTTGTAGTGGCACACATCCTCGTTGGGCAGCACCATGGGCTCTCCCGTCCAGGGATGGGTCACTGTGTACCACACCCGACCGCCCAAGTCCCGCCAGGGCTGCACCAGATGGCCGGGCACCGGGATCAGCTCCGTGATGCGGCCGGTGCGGGGGTCCCGCACGATCCAGTCGTACCCGTTGCCGCTGACCTGCCGGCTGGTCTCCAGGACCTTCTTGCGGATGAACGGGGTCATAGCCTCGTTGGGCCTCACATTGAGCAGCTGCAGCAGGGGCAGGTTCGGCCTCTCCCGGGTATGGCTGTCCATAAGGAAGCAAGGCAGCTTCCCCATGGAGTCGCTGAGGATCTCAATGCACCGGTCCACGGCGCTGAGCTTCCGGGCGAAGGTCTCTCCCGTCTCAGTGCCGGCTGCAGGATACCCTGCGGCTACCAGGGCCTCCGCCGTCACAGCCTTGCGCACAGAGGGCGACCGGGCCACAGCGCGCAGCCCCTTGCTGACACTCACTGGCCCTCACCCCCTCCCAGCGCATTGAGCACCGCGCCGGCAATAGCCAAGGCGCCGCCGGCAATGAGGCCGGCCGGTGGATAGATGAGACCGGCGCCCAGGGCAATGGCAGCGGCTCCGGCGATCAGCACCAGATCGGACAGATACTTTGCCAGCGCATTTCTCAGATGTTTCATCCTCGCTCCTTTCCGGCATCCACATGGAATGCTATAAACTGAATCCCGGCTGCTCCATGGCCGCCGCCAGATCCGGCTTTTGGTTCCGGGCGATCATCCACACCGCCATAACGATGATGGACGCCACCGTGGGGTCGATACGCCCGGTGGACTTGTTCTTTAAGGGCTTGCAGTTTCCGTTGCCGTCCACGTAGCAGCGCACGTTTCCGAAGGTCCAACGGAAGCAGGTGTTGTGGATGTGGAGCAGCTGGCGGCGGGTCATCAGGTCGTCCATCTCCTTCATGGCAGGACTCATATTTTTGAGGTCCTGTGGGATCTCCACGATCGGCACGATGGGCGAGAGCCGCTGGGTGATGGTCCGGCTCAGGTAGGGGTCAAAGCCCACCATCCGCAGGTCAAAAACATCACGGGCCCACCGGATGGTGTCCTCCACGTCGCCGTAGTCGATGATGTCCCCCTCACAGAGGTTGAGAAAACCGGCCCGCGCCCAGTCCCGATAGGGTACATGATCCCGGCGCTCCGCCTCCTCCACAGTGCCTCCCGGCCGCCAGATGAAGGGCAGCAGCACCGCCGTCTCAAGCCCACTCTGGGGTGGGAAGAGCAGTACAAAGGCCGTCAGGTCCTTGCTGGTGGAAAGGTCCACGCCGCCGTAGCAGAGCTTTCCGTACAGCGTCTCCCGGATCCACGCCTCCCGCTGGACCTTCTTGCTGGGGCCAAACTGGGTCTTGTCGTAGAGCGTCAGGGAGATCCAGCTCACCGCCTTGACGGAGATCCACTGGTTGAGCCGCAGCCATCGGAAGAGCTTCTCTCCCGCCTCGCTGCGCCGGGCCTCCATGGCCTCCAGCCGCAGCGTCCGCAGCTTCAGGTGCTTGCCCAGGGACGGATTGCAGAGATACCAGAGCTTTTCGTCCCAAATGTCAATGTCCTTGAGGTCGTCCGGGTCGTCTCCAAACAGGGCCGTCAGCCCGTACAGGATCGGCAGCCAGTTGGGCAGGTCCCGGCTCAGGAGTTCCTCCTGGGCCTGGGCCATATCCTCCTGGGCCACATGGCGCAGGGAGAGGACCTGCCGGGGATCTCCGCCCTCGGCCAGGATCTTTTGCAGCTGCCGGGCGTCCCGGACGCCCACGGCTTTCTCATGGACCTCCCAGCCGATGGAGCTCCGGTCCGGATCGTCTCCGGCGGTGGTCAGCACGATCCACACCGGCTGCTTTCGGCCGGAGCCGGCGCCGAAGGTCATGATGTCCCACAGATCCCGGTTGGGCTGGGCATGGAGTTCGTCGAAGATCACGCAGCTGGGCTTGTAGCCGTGTTTGCTGTACGATTCGGACGAGAGGACTGCCATCACACCAACCACGATCCACTTATATCCGCCGTTCCCGGTCCTGACTCGCTGGCGGTATTCCACCCGCTTTCGGGATTCCACAATGTTCAGCTCGCCCCGGGCGATCATCTTGGCAGTCCAGGGGGCCGTGGTCAGCATGAAGACCGCCGCGCTGAAGATAATGCCGGCATTTTCCTTGTCCGCCGCGCAGATATAGACTTCCGCGTTCAGCTCTCCGTCGGCAAACAGGTGGTAGATGCCCAGGGCAGCCGCCAGCTCGCTCTTGCCGTTCTTCTTGGGGATCTCCAGATAGAGGTACCAGTATTTTCTCAGATATTCCCCGGTGTCCTCGTCTGCCACCTGGCGTCCGTAGAACTCCATGATGGAGGTCCTCTGCCAGTCGTAAAGTGCAAAGGGCCGGCCGGTATCTGTGGTAGGCAGCCGGGAGATGAACTCACAGACAAATGCCCCGGCGGACTCGTCATAATACTCTCGGGCGCGCACCGGCATTTATGTGGCCCCCTCCAGCGCCGCCGCCTGCCGCTGCCGGAGCCGCTGCGTGAATTCGTCCTCCCCGCATGAGACCGGCGCCTTGGCTGCGTTCTGCAGGGCCTGCGGCACCACGATCCTGCAGCGGGAGGTGACGGACAGACCCATGGCCTCGGCGCTGCTCCGGGCCTGCTTGAAGTAGGTCCCCTGGATGCCGGTCCACTCCCGGGCCAGCTTTTCATCCCCTGCCCGGATGGCAGCTCCGGCCCGCTTGTCTGCCCGCAGCCACCGCTCCCGGGAGAGGAAGTACTGCCCCAGCACGTCCCGGTCCAGCTCCGCATACAACCCGGCGGCACGGAGGATCTCTCCGATCTCCCGGTATTCCCCATGGAGCCGCTTGGGCAGCCACTTGGGAGGCGCCACCTCATCAGGAGGCGGGACATGGACCTCCCGGTCCCGCCGTGCATCCTTTTCCGCCTCAGTCAGATGCTTGCGGCCATTGGCCTCCAGCACCTGCGTGGGCTGTCTCTTTCCCGGCATCCCGCCGCCTCCTTTCCTGTGTCCAAGTTGGACACAAATGATCTGTCGCCTGCCGCGGCCCCTCCCCTCTCCCCTGGGGAAAATTTCTCGTGTGAAGGGGGGCGTGCGGTCTTGCGCCGGGCGGCGCAAACTTTTTGACCCCGGGGGGCAGGGCCGGAAGGAATCCTGCCCGCGTACCTGTGCAGGCGCCTGTGCGCGTCCATGCGCCCAAGCGTCAGGCAGGGCGGCGTGTTCATCACCTCCGGCTTTGCCGCCTGTTTTGCCACAGTTCCAGGGCCGTTTTCCGGCTGTGGCAGCTATGGCACAGGCTCTGCAAATTTGCCCGGTCTGTGAACTTGGTCCAGTCTCCGCGATGTGGCTCGATGTGGTCCACATCCGTGGCCCGCACCCTGAGCCCCCTTTGGGCGCACGCCCGGCAGAAAGGCTCCTGCAGGAGCTGCACAGGCTGCAGGTCCTTGGTCCATTTGTCGGTCTGGTACATCCAGCGCCAGGCCTGAGCCTCCTGGCTGCGCCTGTCCCGATCCTTGGGACGGTGGGCATCGCAGTACCCATCCGAGACCAGGACAGTGCATCCGGGATGGCGGCAAGGTCGGAGCGGCTTATTGGCCACGGGCTATCACCTCCGGGCAAAACAAAAAGCCGGCACCGACGTCTCCCCGCATGGGAAGTCATCGGCACCGGCTCTTAAAGCACTGGCCCTGTTCAATATCCACCATCGTTTCTGTCCGGCAATCCCGGCAGTAAACGATGAGATTTCTTGCCACGGTTTCCGGTCTCACTTGGATGACCTTCCGCCGACGGCACGCAGGACAGATAAGCCATCCGTCCTTTACGATCAGTTTACCATCTTCGCGAACAGTTTGCAATGCGTTTTCCTCACTTTCTCTGAGATGTGTCTAAAAAGAAACTAGGTTTCAAGATAGACGCGCGCGTGCGCGAACTTATTCTAAATTAAAGAATCGATCATCGCTGAGGATGTAGCTGCCATAATAATAGGCCCCGAACTCGTTGCAGGTATCCCCCCTCCGTGCCCACAGCACCTCGTCCGGGATCTCAATGACGCCGCTCTCCTCCCTCCACTTCTCCACCGGAGGTACCCTGGCCCGCAGGCTCCGGGAGCAGCTCCACGGATGCCGGCCGATGGGAATGGCCAGGCCGTCCGGCGCCTCCTTGGTAAAATACTCCGCCAGGCGGCGGTAGCCGCCCTCCCTGCGCAGCACCGGCTCATCGTCCACATCCCCCTGCCGCCACAAAAACTGCACCACGGCCGGGGCAAAGTCCCGGTCGTGAAGCACCACATGGATGTGGTATCTGTGCTCCCCGTGGCGCCCCTCGATGCAGTAGACCCAGTCAAAGGGCCGCTGCCGCCATCGTACCGCCCGCCCCAGGAATGCCCGCAAGGCGGCACGGACAGCCTTGAAATTGGGCGGAAGATGCGGATCGTCAAAGGTAAGGGTGTAATGGGTCCCCCGGAAGCCGAACAGGGCCAGGCACAGCTCCAGCCGGTCCGCCGGGCTGTGACAAACCGCGGAGTGTTGGTCCAGGACCCGGATGATCTTCTGCTTGTCCCGGTGGTCCTCCCGGCTGTCATGGGGCGACAGCCGGGGCCGCAGGGCCCGGCACTCCTTCACCAGCGGCCCCGCCCGCTGCCTGGTACAATACCAAAGCTGGCTCGTTTTCATCCCCCCATTTTTTCCAATTTTCTTCACTTTTCTCTTGACTTATATAGTGCACTATGCTATAATAAAACCATGGAAAGGAGGTTAGGACATTGAGCAAAAACAAAAAAAGCGGCAACAAGAAAGCCGGCCTCGACACCAAGCTCAATCTTGTTACCGCAATCCTCAATCTTGTGATTACCCTCATACTTCTGTATGAAAAGCTCACAAGCTGACGAGGCGAGGGGAGCAATCCCCTCCCTTTAAGAATAGCAGATACAAAGCTCAGTGTCAAATCATATGGCAGTCTATATTCTTTGCGGGATCAGCATTACCCTGTCCATCGTCTCTATCATCCTATCACTGCGAAAGAGGTGACGCCTGTGGCGGATCAGAAAAAGGACAAATACTCCACACAAAAGAAATATCTCTCCTCCCAGAAGCAGCTGCGCGTTTGGCTGTCACCGGAAAAGTATGATGCTTTGAAAGAAAAGGCCAGCGCCGAGAAAACTTCCATCTATGCGCTGGTCAACAGCTGGGTGGACGCATATTTGCAGGAATCACCGGAGGCTTAGGCCTCCGGTTTTTTTTGCTCATAAGCTGCGCATCGCCTCCTCCAGGCTGGGGAATGTCTGGAGGGAGGTGACTGCCCCGCGCTCGATCCGGACACGGGCCAGCATAGGCACCTCCCAGGCCCGGCTGGCCCGCAGCGTGGAGACTGTAACGGTACAGCCGCCCATGGAGCGGGTCAGGGACAGCTCCTCCCCCGCCTCCATGGCGGCCGCCAGCCGGTCCACATCCCGGGCGCTGTAAAGGGCCCTCATGCGCTTACTCCACATGGATCTCCAGCTCCGGCTCTCCGTCCAGGCCGTAGCGGGACACCAGACAGATCCCCGCCACCGCCTTGCCCGCCAGCAGCACCCTGGCCTCCGGATGCCACTTTGCGATCTGGCCCAGCACCTGGGCCATGCGTGCAGCGGTCATTGTGCCGGAAGGCTCCGGCACAGCCGGGCCCGGTTCCGGGTCCGGCGCTTTTTGCTTTTTGGCCGGCGCCCGATGCTGGGGATAGTTGGCCGCCAAGCCGCTGCGCTTGCGCCACTCTGTCACCTGGGTCTTTTTGCAGCCCAGTTGCTCTGCGATATCCAAATCACAGGCTCCCGCCCGGTAGAGCTCCGCCGCCCGAAGTTCGTCCATGGCTGAGGGTCTGAGCTTGGGCTCCGGGATATGTACGCCCAGCTCCCGGAGCTTCTGGGCCATTTCCGCCTTGCAGACCCCATTGAGATCCGCCAGCACTGTGATCTGGGCTTTGGGATCCTTGGCTCCCTTGTAGGAGCTGAGGATCTCTGCGTCTGTCATCTGCACGCTGCGTCCTCCTTTCCGCTCATTATTTCAAGCTCTGCCACCACCGCATTGAGGATGGCGCAGCCGTGGATGCCGCAGTTATGCTCATAGCCGCAGCCTACGCAGGACAGACTCCCGGTCTGCACCCGCAGGTGCCGGAGGGCCCACAGCAGTTCCTTTTGATCCATCAAAACGGCAGCGCCCCCTCTCCCTCAGGGATCTCCGCGAACGCCCCGGCCGGCTGACCGGGCTCCGCGCCGGCGTCTGCGCTGCGCCTGGAGTCCCCGAAGTAGACTTTTTCCGCCACGATCTCCGTGGCGACGCGCTTGTTGCCGTCTTTGTCCGTCCAGTCCCTGGTCTGGAGCCGGCCCTCCACCACGGCCATCCGCCCTTTGGCGAAGTACTTGGACACGAACTCAGCGTTGGCCCGCCAGGCCACCATGTCGAAAAAATCGGCTTGCTTTTCGCCGTTCTGGGCCTTATAATCCCGATCCACGGCCAGGCGGATCGCCGCCACCGCGGTGCCGCTTTGGGTCCGGCGCAGCTCCGGATCACGGACCAGCCGGCCCATGAGGATGATCCTATTGAGCATCGGATTCCTCCTCTTTAGGCAGAACCACACACCGCCCATCCCGATCCGCCTCTACCAGTTCAGCCATCCTCGCCAGCTTTTCCGGGTCTTTTCTGGTTGCAATCAGCAGCTTGTTTTCTGCGATCTCGCTCGGATACAGACCCTTACAGGCTTCAATCAGCTCCCGCAGGCGGTCTAAATCATAGTCATCACCCAGAATATCCTCGATGTTGGCAAGGCGTTCTAAAACGCCTTTGATATCTTCATAGTTATACGGTCGCAGCGGCTCTCCAATTCCGATAGTCCCGTTTTCATTCCTTGTGGTCAGCCTCTTCATACTTAGTTCTCCTCCTGTCCGCGCCACTCTAAAACACATAGCATAGCAGCGGACTCCCGACCAAATTTAAGAGCTTCCGCTATCTCGGCAATGCATGCCTCCGCTTTTTCCGCCCTGGCCTTTGCCGCCTCTGCGCAGAGAATCTCATTTTTCAGAGCAGCAGTAAGTTCTTGCATCGTTCTTTCCCGGCAGCACACTCTGCCTTTGCTGGGGCAAACTTCACAGTCTTTGAGATCACAGCATTCCGCAGCACGAATCAGGTCCTTGTGATTCATGTCAGCCCCCTCTTAGGTCTTACGCAGCCAGTCCAAAATGTTTTGAACGCACTCAATATTTTTATTTCCTGGGATTACCGGGCACTTTAGAGCGCAATCTGCGTGTTTACAAACTGGATATGTAAGCCATTCTGCTAGCTTCTCGTCGCTCATGGCCCGGATGCGGTCACCATTGGATGGTGTCTCTTGTGAGCATGGCCCAAATACGCAGCCGTCCGGCTCTTCTGGGTTCAGATAGCACATACCAGCTTTGTGATAAACGCATGGATACTCCAGACTCATCGCTATACCCCCTTAACTGTTCCCCGGCGGCTCCGGCAGGGGCATCCAGTGGGTGACAACGGGGCAGCCGATCGGGAGGCCTGTCCAAATCCCATCTTTGGTGCGAGTAACGCCAACTCGTCTTGTCCCGTCTGCAAATTTCACGGCAACGATCACATCATCAGATAGCGTTTCAAACATCCCCTCACGCCATTTTTCTTTGTCTATAAATTCCTTGAAAATACTATCATGCTCAGCAGGCAACCGCTCCTTCACGCTGATCCATCCGGTCAAGGAGGGTTTGCAGGGATAGGCCTCCCACTTCTTCCCGTATTCCCGCAGGTCCCGGTCCGCCAGATAATCCTCCGCGTTCTCGGAGAGCTCCCAGTGTCCTCCCCGCCCTTCCTCGATGATATAGACCGGCTCTCCGTCCATCTCCCGCAGCTGCTCCAGGGTCAACGGCACCTGATCGGGCACCTGGCGGAGGATCGCCGCGGCCTCCTCAAGGGCCTGGATCTCCCGGTCAAAGTCCGCCAGGATCGCAAGCCGGTCCGGGGTCGGCTCACGGTCCGCCAGCATGGCCCTGGTGGCTCTCACGCTGGAGCGGGTGCGCTCCAGCACCTGGAGGATCTCAGTGATCTCCATACATCTCCCTCCTCAAAAAATATCTTCCAATGACTTCCCGCCGCTGCCTGCAGCGTACGTTGCGGCAAGTATAGATCGCTGCCGGTCCGGCCGGGCCCGTCCAGATCCATCGTCCGGCAGCGGACTCTTTTGCTCTTTTCGCCGCACCCGGCACAGTCCGGCAGCTCCAGGGCATCCAGATCAATGACCACTGCCGGAGCCTCCCTACTTCGTCCCCGGAGGCCGCCACCAGACCGCTCTCTGGATACGGACACTGGACCAGTCGTTTTCCGCCCGGAACGCGGCCAGATCCCGCGCCCGGCGCGCCTCATTGGCCGCTGTGAACTCCGCCCAGGCCCGGCACACCGACTCGTTGTGACAGCCCGGCCGGCGGTTTGGGCAGTCCTGACAGGGCGAGTCGATCAGGCGGCTCATGCCCGGACCACCGTGGTGCAGACCACCAGAGCGGCCGTCAGCAGCACACCAAGGAGCAAAAGGCGGGCCATCCGGATCCGGCGCCGCCTGCGTTGTTGATTTCGTGTCATAAGTACCTCCCAAATCCCGGGACCCCGCAGGCGGCGCCGCGGGTAGACAAGACAAATCTGAAGAGAAAAAGGGAGGCCGCAGGAGGAGGCGGCTGGCAGCGCCGCCTGCGGGGCCCCGGGGCATCGTCACGCCTTGGAGGGCGTCTCAAAATACAGAGTCACTCCGTCACTCCCATGAACGGAGAACACCGGAGAGTCAGGATCCGAGATCCCGTGCTCTATCATCTGCCGAAAGGCGTCCGCCGCAGCGGGGTTGCGCTGCTGGAACGTGTGATAGATCGCCCCACAGCCATCAGCAGCTCCGCGGAGAGCTCCATGATCCCTCCGGTGGCGGCGATCTCCTTCACGCAATGCTTGTCAACTTTGATCGTCAGCATGGTCCTCCTCCTTTTCCTCCGGGAGGCCCAGCAGATCCGCCAGCATGGCCAGCATCCGCAGGGCGCCCGGGTCTGTATATCGGATCGGCCGCCCGCAGCAGGGGCAGGGGTCACCGGTCTTGAGTGTTCTCACAAAGCTCCTCCTTTCGCCAGGGCGGCAGCATCATCCATCCAACGGGCTCCAGCTCCACCTCGTCACCGCCGGACTTGAAGCGCCAGCAGCTGCCGTCCCACCAGAGGAGCATGGGCGTCAGGTCCGGCTTTCCCATGTCAAACAGCGCCGCGCACAGGCCCTCGGTCTGTCCCGGATGGGTACCGCCGGGCATCCAGCAGTTGAATACCAGCTGCCCCACTGGCTGCTTCGGCTGCGCCGGCGCTTCTTCTCCCCCGACCTCCTCTGCCGGCACCGGCGGCGCCGGCGTCAGATCGTCGCTCAGGCCCAGGAGATAATCTGTGCTGCAGCGGAGGGCCCTGGCGGTTTTCGCCGGCTCATGGCACCGCCCTGGCTCCAGTCGGGCCGAGTACCATACGCCGCCCTCCGGGAACTGCCCGGCGGCGTATTCCCGGACCGTGGCCACAGTGTATGTTTCGTAGTACTCCCAGGGAAAGGTGTCCTCATCGGAGAGGCCTGCTGCCTCAGCGGCCCGGAGCAGCCGCCTGGCGTACCCTTGGGTCTCCGCCTTATATTGGTCGGACAAAGACCTCTTCCGTGCATCTTCCTTGGCACGGGCCTCATCCTTGGACTCTTTGCGCGCGGCCTTTGCTTTGCTGCACATCCGGTCGCAGGGATCGTAACTTCTCTTTGCCGCATCACAGTTGAGGCAGCAGGTCAGGCCGCCGCACATATGGCTGCCATAGTGCCCCTCCGCATCATGGCGGAGAAAGGTGTCCCCCCGGCGGCAGACCTTGCCGTCCGGACACTGGAGATCCGGCTCCCACCGCCAGCCGCCCTCATAGTGGTTCAGCAGCCGTTCCACGGCGTAGCCGGCAGGAGGTTCCGGGCAGACGGAGGACAGCCGCTCCTGGAACGCTGCCGGCAGCCGGGCCAGGGCATAGGCGGTCTGCTCCGGCAGCTTGTCCTTTTCAAAAAGCGCCATGTACTGGCCGATCAGGTGCTCCCGGATCACCTTCAGCCGGGCCAGCTTGGGGGCCGACACCTTGCAGGCCGCCGCCACCTGGTCCCGCATCCGGCCGGGGAACTCGTAGCCCTCCTCCTTGAGCTGATAGAGCAGCAGCTCCATCTGCTGGGCCTGCTTCATGGTCTCGGCGCTGGTGAGCACCCGGGCGGTGGAGTTGGCCAGGATCAGCTGCAGCTGGGCCATGGCCTCGCTCTGGTAGGTCCGGACCATGCAGGGCACCAGCCGCAGATCCTCCCGGGGATGGGCCTTGTCCTTGACCAGCTTCTCGATGGCCGCCCGGCGCCGGTGGCCGGAAATCAGGCGATATTTGCCCTCCGTCTCCGGATGGGGCGTCACCACCAATGGGTCCAGGAGCCCCTCCATGGCAATAGAGTCCGCCAGGGGCTCCAGGTCCCGCAGGGCGTAAAAGTTGCCCTCATTGGGCAGGATGTCCTCCAGGGGGATCCTCTGCACCTGGGTGGGCGCTGTGTCCAAGTTGGACACAGCCGCGGTCTGGAGGCTCTTGGCAAACTCGCCGATGTTAAACTTGCCCACTGCGCTGCACCTCCCCGAAGATCTCCTGGCAGAGCAGCCTGTAATCCCGGCTGGCGGCGCTGGCGGCGCTGTAATCCAGGACCGGCTGCTTGAGGAAGGTGCTCTCCGGCACCTTGTCCGTCCGCCGGATGGTCTGCTGGAACACCGGCAGGGGCATGGACCGCAGCAGCTGCTCACCCTCTGTGACCGCCGGGGACCGGTGCCACTGGTTGATGAGCACCCCCGTCACCCGGAGGGCGGGATTGACCTCCCGCATGGAGGTCACCTGCAGCAGCATATCCGCCATACCCTCCACGGAAAATCCGTCCATCAGCACCGGCACGATGATCTCCCCGGCGGCCATCAGCGCCGCGGTGGAGGCCGCCGTGAAGCCCGGCGCGCAGTCAAAGAGCACCACGTCCACCTCCCCGTCCTCGGCCACCGCCTCCAAAAAGTCCCGCAGCACGGTGAGGCTGGAGGCTCCTCGCCGGATGGCCGCCAGATCCATCCCGTAGTGCTCCTGACTGGCCGGCAGCAGCCAGAGGCCCGGCCTGACAGAGAGCACGTTGTCCTGCCAGTAGG
>CALXDZ010000148.1 GCA_944387205.1 uncultured Oscillospiraceae bacterium | reverse complement strand
CCCCAATTCACGATTTGAACTTGCCCGCAAACCCGCATGGTTACTGGCTTTTCGGCAGTTCGGACTTCCAAAGTGAAAACATGATTTCGAGTCAGCCCCGTTATGACCACTTCGATACCGCTGCATACTCTGAACCGCCCAGAGCAAGAACGCAGGGCGCACTCTGCTTGAGCTCATACATTATGCCATATTTTTCATAGCCTTGCAAGGACTTTTTCGCCGCTTTTTTCGGGAAAATATATCCAGCCTGTAAACTCTTCTTCCATCCTCTTGCGGGAGCAAGCGCAAAAGTGGTATACTATACCATACTTATGGGAAGAACCTCAGGTATGATTAACAGCCCTTTCATACAGGCGCGTCGAACGATTTTCCTTCTCTTTTTATGCTCTGTGGTCTCCCCAGGAAGGACTTCCAAAAGGAGTGGAATCCCAAATGATACGAAAAGAAGTGGCAGAAGGGGTATATCTGACCCATCTGCCTTCCCGCAAATTCAAAACCGGTTTCCTCTCAGCTCAATTTGTCACGCCGCTTCGGGCTGAAACCGCCGCCTGCCAGGCTCTGCTGCCTGCTGTACTGCGCCGGGGCACCATGCGCTGCCCTGATATGGAGAGCCTCAGTGCCGCCCTGGATCAGCTCTACGGTGCCCGGGCAGACTACACCGTCCGCAAAAAGGGCGAGACCCAGTGTATCGGCTTTGTGGCCAGCGCCATCGACGATGCCTTTGTCCCCGGCGGTGAGAAGCTGCTGGAGCCTTTGGCCTCTTTGCTGGGGGAACTGGTGTGCGATCCTGTCACCCGCAACGGCCGCTTTCTGCCTTCTTATGTAGACAGCGAAAAGGACAACCTGGCCGACGCCATCCGCAGCATCATCAATGATAAGCGAGACTATGCTGATCTGCGGCTTTTGCAGGAGATGTGCCAGGGTGAACCCTACGGCGTCAGCCGTCTGGGTGATCTGGCCTCTTTGGAGAAGGTCAACGGTCCCAAGCTCCACGCCCGATACCTCCAGCTCATCGCCTCCTCCCGTCTGGAGCTGTTTTACAGCGGCCAGGCCGAAGAGAGCCGGGTGGAGCAGGCCCTCCGGGAGGCCTTCTCTACGCTGCCCCGGGAGACCATTCAGGAGATTTCCCTCACTGCCCGTCACAGTGCATCGGAGACACCTCGGCAGATTACCGAGTCTCTGGACGTGACCCAGGGCAAGCTGGGCATGGGCTTCCGCTGCACCAGCAACGACGTGCCTGCCATGATGCTGGTCAATGCCCTCTTCGGCGGCACCAGCAACTCCAAGCTGTTCTTGAACGTGCGGGAGAAGCTGTCCCTGTGCTACTACGCCTCCTCCCAGTACCACCGCAGCCAGGGCCTGGTCACCGTCTCCTCCGGCATCGAATTTGCCAACTATCAACAGGCCTACGACGAGATCCTGCTTCAGCTCAAGGCGGTCCAGCAGGGCGACCTGGAGGACTGGGAGCTGGAGGGCGCTCGATCCACACTGTGCAATGCCTTCCGCTCCATGGGCGACTCCCAGGGCCGTCTGGAGGACTTCTACCTGGGCCAGGCGGCCACGGGCCAGAGCGGCACCCCCGAGGACTTTCTCCGGGAGCTCCAGGAGGTCTCCCTGGACCGGGTCCTGGCCGCCGCCAATACGGTGACTCTGGACACCGTCTACTTCCTGCAGGGAAAGGCGGGCAGCAGCCATGAATAAAACCATCTATAACCGCATTGGTGAGACCGTCTGGCGGGGCACGCTGCCCAACGGCCTGCCCATTTGTGTGGTACCCAAGGAGCACCACGCCAAAAGCTATGCCTTTTTTGCCACCCGCTACGGCGGCATGGACACCCGCTTCTGCCTGGGCGGCAAGTGGCTGGACACTCCTGCGGGCATCGCTCACTATCTGGAACACAAAATGTTCGACACAAAGGAAGGCAATGCTCTTCAGGAACTGGCCAAAAACGGTGCCGAACCCAACGCCTTTACCTCCAATGCCATCACCGCCTACTACTTCGACAGCACGGAGCACTTTGAGGAGAATTTACGGATCCTGCTCTCCTTTGTGTCCATTCCCTATTTCACCAAGGAGTCCGTGGCCAAGGAGCAGGGTATCATCGGCCAGGAGATCCGCATGATCGAGGACAACCCCGAATGGCAGGTCTATACTCGGATGATGCAGGCCCTCTATAAGACCAGCACCGCCCGGACCTCCGTAGCCGGCACGGTGGAGAGCATCAGCCATATCACTGCTGAGACCCTTTATGACTGCCACAAGGCCTTCTATACCCCCTCCAACATGATGCTGTGTGTGGTGGGCAACGTGGAGCCCCAGCGCATCATGGACATCGCCTATGAGGTCCTGCCTCAGGGCAGGCCGGAGCCTGCGGTGCCCCGGGACTACGGCACGGAGGAGGCTGGGGTGGCCGCCGCCCGGACAGAGCGGGAGATGGAAGTGGCCATGCCCATGTTCCTGGGCGGCTTCAAATGCACTCCTCCCCAGGAGGGCGAGGCCTCTTTGCGTACCCAATTGGTGGGCGATCTGGCCTGCGATCTGCTGCTGGGGCCCTCCAGCCCCCTGTACCGTCGCCTCTATGAGCAGCAGCTCATCAACGACTCCTTCGGTGGTGCCTTTGAGATGATGCCTGGCACGGCCTACCTCTATGCCGGCGGCGACAGCCGAGACCCTGAGGCAGTAGCCCAAGCCGTTTTGGAGGAAAGCGATCGTCTGGTTCGGAAGGGTCTGGATCAGGCCTACTACCAGCGCCTGCGCCGGGCCAGCTTCGGTACTACTCTGCGGGCGTTGAACTCCTTTGAAAACATCGCCCTGTCCCTGACTGAGGGGCAGTTCCGCGGCTTTGACGCCTGCCGCTTCCCGGAGGTGTTTGACACGGTGACTGAGGACGACGTGCTGGCTTTTCTGCGGGAAAATCTGACAGAGGAGCGCTGTGCTCTCTCTGTGATTCGCCCAGGCCAGGAGGAGGGCTCCCAGGCATGAAGGCACTTTCCAATATGCCCATCAGCTTCCCCGGTCTCTTTGGCGACTGGGAGTTCACTGCTGACCCCGTGATGCTGCACATCGGTCACGGCATCTACTGGTACGGCGCCATCATCGCCCTGGGTCTGATCCTGGGTCTGCTGTTTTGCATGAAGCAGGCCAAGCGCTTTGGCCTGACCGAGGACAACGTCATTGATCTGGTGCTCTGGGCTACCCCCATCAGCATCATCGGTGCCCGTCTGTACTATGTGATCTTTTATCTGGACCTTTTCCGAACCTCCGACGGCGGACTGAACTTCAGCAAAATGATCACCATCTGGGACGGAGGCCTGGCTATCTATGGCGGCGTCATTGCTGCCTTCCTGACGGCCTTTGTCTTTTGCCGGGTGAAAAAGCTCAAGCTCTGGGCCATGACGGACCTGTGCGTCATGGGTCTGCTGATCGGGCAGGCCATCGGCCGCTGGGGCAATTTCTTCAACCGGGAGGCCTTCGGTTCGGAGACCACCCTTCCCTGGCGGATGCGGCTGTGGACCAGCGCCACCCACTATATTGAGGTCCACCCCACCTTCTTCTATGAGAGCCTCTGGAACGCCATCGGCCTGCTCCTGATCTACTTCGTGGTCACCCGGGGCCGCCGGTTTGACGGGGAAAACACCTGCTTTTACTTCCTGTGGTATGGCTTAGGCCGCCTGTGGATTGAAGGGCTGCGGACCGACAGCCTCTACCTCTTTGACTGGACGCTGTTTGGTCAGCCCATTCGAGTGTCTCAGGCCCTGTCCCTGGTGCTGCTGGTGGGCGCCGCTGCGATGCTGTTTTACCACATTCGACTCCACCCTCACCGGCCAGAGGAATTGCTGGTGAATCAGGTGGCTGCACAGGCAGCAGAGCCTGCGGTCAGCCAGACTGCCACCTTGGAATCTGCCGCAAAGGATACAGTCTCTGAATCAGAGTCTCCCAAAGGGGAAAAAACAGGGGAAGACTCCCCAGCCCCTGATGGGGAAACGCATTGAATAAAAAGCCAGGCTGTGCAAAAGCACAGTCTGGCTTTTTTATGCTGCAGTATCATTATAGCCAATCAGGTTTTTCTGTCTACCATCATTTGGCAAGATGACAATACACCCGATGCGTATCACTGAATTGGACCGCTTGAGGCACCTCCTGGCTGCACCGTTCTGTGGCGTAGGGGCAGCGGGTGTGGAAGCTGCATCCCAAGGGAGGATTGGCAGGAGAGGGCAAATCACCGCTGAGAAACTGTCTGTCCTCCGAAAGGCGGCCATCCAGAGAAGGAATCGCTGAAAGAAGCGCCTTGGTATAGGGATGCTGCGGCGTTTCAAACAGTTCCTTTCGGGTATACGACCTCTATGATCTATACGGGCGCTATGTGTGGGATCTAGTACTTTGCTGCCGCTTGGTTGTTGATACCGGGCTCAACGCCATGGGCTGGACTATGGCACAGGCTCGGGCTTTCATGCGGGAAAACACCATTTTGACCGATGGAGAGATCTTTACGGAGACTTTGCGCTACTCTGTGGATATGCCAGCCCAAGCCTTGGCCTATAAGTTTGGAAGTCTGAAGATGCATCAGCTGCGCAGACGAGCCCAAGCAGCTTTGGGAGCGCGTTTTGATCTTTCGGCTTATCATGAGGAGGTACTGCGATACGGCTCCGTACCGCTCAACATATTGGACGAGATTGTGGAACATTTTATCGCCTCATCCCACATCTGATCTTTTCCTGCTGCATAGGAAAGGGGGACCTGTCGCTGACTTCAGCGGCAGGTCCCTTTCTTTCATTCTCTATAACAGTCAGCACTTATCGGTCTCACTGCACAGAAAAGCGCATCAGGCCTCATAAACCAGTTCACCGCCGCAGAAAGTCATGATTATATTCCGCAGCTGCAAGATATCCTCCAGAGGATTGCCATCCACCACAATGAGATCTGCGATCTTTCCCGGCTCCAATGTACCGATCTCCTTGTCCAGACGACATAGCTCCGCTCCGTTTTTGGTGGCTGACATCAACGCCTCCATATTGCTCATACCAAACTCCACATATTTGGCCAGCTCCTGAATCAGCGTGCCTGGAACAATAAAGGGCGTACCCATATCAGTAGAAGCAGCAATCTTTACACCCTTGCTGCGGCAGAGCTTAAAGGCTCTCTCATTGTCCGCCGCAATGTCAGCGATCTTCTCCCGCAGTTCTACTCCCACCGGGTCATCTCCGTCATAGACAGCCAGCACATGCACTGCCATCACAGTGGGCGAAAGGAACGTCCCCTGTGCCAGCATCTTCTCTGCCAGCTGGTCATCAATGGCATAGCCGTGTTCCACAGACTGGACTCCCGCCTCGATGGCGTTCTTTGTTCCTTCATATCCAATGCAGTGGGCACCTGTCAGCTTTCCTGTACGCTGGGCCTCTTGGCACACAGCCCGCATCTGCTCCAGGGAAAGCTGTGCCGCACCAACCACTGAGCCCTTGGTCAATACGCCGCCGGTGGCGATCATTTTCAGCACGTCCGCCGTTTTCTTTATCTGCCCCCGTGCAGCACGAAGCGCCTCTCCCGGCGTATCGCATTCCACGCCCAGAGCGTTGCCGTGGCCGCCGGTGATACACAAAAGCCGCCCTGAGGCCAGGATCCTGGGGCCCTTTACCGTGCCGGCCCGAATCATATTCCGCAATGTGATATCCGCATCGTACTTTGTGCCCATATTGCGCACAGTGGTCACCCCGCAACGCAGCAGACTGAGGCACTGATCATAGCATTTTACAGCGGTAGCCGTCTCATTCTCCTGCTCAGCAATGGCAAAGCCATAAAACGTAGGGGTAATACCCAGATGGGTATGGCAGTCAATGAGCCCCGGCAGAACCGTTTTTCCTTCCACATCGATCTCCACATCACCAGAAAGCGGGCTTTGAGAGATTTCCACGATTCGTCCATCTGCAAAAGAGAGATCTCCTCTGGGGAGACAGTTGCCTGTGCAGTCGATGATCCTGGCGTTTTTCAAAACCGTAAGCATAATTTGGTCCTCCTATGTCTTTATTTTAACCTCTCCGGTCAGAAGAGGTTCCTTTTTTCCCTACGCCTTGAATCTTTATGCAGCCCTGCACAGGTCAGTCCTTCTCCAGACATGCCCGCCGGCAGAGGTCCATAGCCAATGGCACCTGTCAGCAAAGCTGTATAAAACTGTGCCATGCAGTTGGTTTTTCCAGAACGGCGACCAGAGGATATCTCCTATTCACCGCATTTTCATGACCATCTCAAATCCCATGAATATCTTTTGCGTGCCGGCCGTAGTAGAAATAAGCTGCCGCCAACATGGCACCGCAAAGCAGCAAATACCAGAGGAACATTGGATTCTGCAAACCGCCCAATACAGCAATGGCAGAACCAAGTGCGGCGGCGACAGGAACCGCAATGCCCATCAAAGGACTTTTGATCTCTCCCCTGCGCCAGAGGCGGAACACCACCCCATACAGCGGAAGATAGAGAAGATAGCTGGATATGATGGCGATCTCAGACACGTCAGAACTGCCCAGGATCCCGGTGGACTGGCAGAAGAAGTGAATCACCATCCAGATCAAAGACACCGCAAGTCCCAGCAAACAGGAGTTCACCGGCATATCTGCCCCATTTTTTACCGCCAATCTTTTGGCACCAGGGAACATATTACGCAGAGAAAGGGCATAGGGCGTACGGCAAAGGCCCATGATCTGTCCGTTGGAAGCACCCATAACAGAGATCACTACAAATACAAAAATCAGTTTTCCGCCCACAGGTCCAACGATGGCCTCCATAGCCGCCGCCACATGGGCAGAGCCCAGCTCCATGATCCGCTCTGGTCCCACCAGGCTAGAGATACCCACAAAGTAGCATACATAAATCAGAGTGATCACCACCGGTGTCACGGCTAAGGCCAAAGGCATATCACGTTTGGGATTTTTCAGATCAGCCTGGATAAAGGTGGACACATGCCAACCGTCGTAAGCGAAGGCCAGAGGGCCAATGGCTGCCAAGATGGAACTGCCAGTGGTGACCGGCTGGGCCTGCAGAGCGCTTGCAGGATCGCCCCACACCAGTCCGCAGACAGCGATGAGGAACAGCGGCACCAGCTTAATAAAAGTGGAAGCATTTTGGAAATAGCCGCCTCCTTTTGCAGTCCAGGTGTTAAAGGCAAAGCAGAGCACAATCCACACCGCGCCGATGGCGCACTGACCTAAAAGTGTGGACGAGATATTGAACAGGGTGCAAAAGTAGACACCTACCACCCAGGAGATGACCACAATAATGGTGGGATAGTGGACAAAAACCTCAAACCATCCATATGCGCAGGCCACTCTGGGACTGACGAACTCTTCAAAATACGTCATCACGCCACCTGGTTTGTCCGTGCGGGCTGCCAGCTGGCCAATAGCCAAACTGCCGAAAATGATCGCCAGCGCTGCCAGGACAAACATGAAAACACCTTGTGACACGCTGCCTCCTGTTGCGGTCAGCACGCCGGATGCCTTAAAAAAAATACCGGAGCCAATAACGGTTCCTGTGATCATTGTGATAGCGGTAAGAAGTCCGTAGCGCCCTTCGCCAACATTCTTGGATTTTCCCATGGTAAGTTTCCCCCTGTCGTGTTTTGCCTGTTCAACGGAAAGCCGCAGCCCAGGTAAATGCTTCTTGCTTTTATTCAAGTGTCTTTGGTCCCACTACAGAGAGAACGGTCTTCTTGCCTTTCCTTCTTTTCTGCAGGTATCCACATATCCGTGCTAAACGGTCTGCATACTCCACATTTTGACATTCTGTATCCCGTACTCTGATTTCTCTTTCTGACATGGTACCACTTGTCCAATCAATTTGTAAAGTAATTTTTGATTTTTTATATATATTATTGATTTTATGTGCTTTTTATTTTTAATTAGCCCAACTACATAAAAAACAAAAAGCTGAAGCTTACAGCTTCAGCTTTTGCGAAAATATCGTGTTTATTCCTCACAGCCTCTTTCCATTTCCGGCTCTGACCGGATCTGGATCCCCTGCTCTGCCATAGTGACCTTCAAATCCTCTACCGCCTGACGCAAATGATAGCGGCTGGCCATAGAAGCCCCAACCTCATCCCGCCGGGCCAGACCCTCAGCAATCAGAGCATGATAGCGCAGAGTGTTTTCCTGATTGCGCTTTTCGTCCATCACGCAGTAACCCAGATAGGCAGACTGGTGGATGGAGGGGATGATCCTCCGAAAAGCAATATTGTGACTGGCACTGGCAATGGCTGCATGGAAATTTCGGTCGGCCTCTGACCAGGGCTTCCCTGCCAAGATCAGTTCCCGACAAAGCATCTCATATCGCAAGATCTCCTGAATCTCCTCGTCACTGGCACGCCGAACCGTAAACCGGGCTGCTGCCCCCTCCACAAGGGTCCGCAACTCATAGAGATCCAGCATTAACTGATACTTTTCTTCCACCTCTGCAAATTTGAAAGGATCCTCGTCTACTCCCGGATCCTGGGCCACATAGGTACCGCTATGTGCTTTTGTAACCAAAATATGGTTAGCGTTAAGGATCTTAATCGCTTCCCGAATGGTATTACGGCTCACAGCGTATTTTTCCGCCAGCTGCAGTTCATTGGGAAGCCGCTCCCCGGGCAGCCACTCCTGCTCCGAAAGGACAGCATCTGTGATTTGGCAGACCACATGGTCGATCAGCGAACTACCCTGCTTCATAGCGTCTCCTGCCTGTTTCCCGAATACATACCGGGTATTTTAACTCTATTTTAGGAAATCCGGACAAAAAAGTCAAGGTTCTCCCTCCGCCTGACGGCGCAGATATTTGGTCCGGTTGCAGACCTTCCGCGGTCCCTTCCGGTCGGTCCAGTACACTCGCTTGGCAGAGGCCGGCGTTACATCCTGGGCGGTCAGCGGTGCGTTACGGACAGGATCCCACTTGGCTGCCAGTTCGGGAAATGCGGTGGCCAGATCGTTGTAGCCGGCCAGAGCTTTTTTGTTGGCACAATAGGGACAGCCCGAGCGGTGGTTGGTACGGCTGTTGGGTGAGGCCTGCCAGCGGTGGAGCCACTGCCGGCCCTGTGGGTCCTGTACTGTGTGGCACCACCGGATATATTTGTCATAGCCGTAGGAAACCTCTGTGGGCGCCTTTGAATTGCGCTCCCAATCCCACTCCGTCAGCAGTTGAGGGTGGGTGGTAGCCAGATCATTGAAGCCCGGCAGAATCTGCTTGCCATCACAGATGGGGCAGCCTCTGCCTCTGAGCCGGGAAGCAGGTGTTGCCCGCCAGATATGTACACTCTCCCCCCGCTCCGTAGAAATACTATGGCGCCACCAGATGTGTTTTCCGCTGCGCGAAGTGATGGCAGTCGGTCGAAGCGTACCGTTGCGTTCCCAGTCCCACTGTTCCACAAGCTCCGGAACCGCACTTGCAAGATCATTATATCCGGCCAATACCCGCTTTCCCGCACAGATAGGGCACCCCTGTCTCTGGCCCGTCCTGGCGCTGACCGGACTGGTCCACCGATGAACAAAGGGTCGGCCATCCTTCCAGGCCACATGGATCCAGTGAATCCTGGCATTTCCTCCGGCACATACGGCATCCGGCCGTAAAGCACCGTTTCGCTCCCAATCCCACTGCTCCATAAGCTCTGGTGCCACGCTTGCCAGGCTCCTCTCCCCCACAGCTCGGAGATAGCTTCCATAGATCTCCTGCCGGTCCCGCTCCAGGTCCACATCCAGTTCTCTATCCAGATGCCCCCCTTCCATCAGCTCCCTGCTAAGAGCAATCAGGACCCAGGGCAGCTGCTTATGGCCAGGCCATTCCATGCATTCGATTTGATGCCGGGCACGGATCCGGCGCTGTCGGTCCTCCGTCTCTCGGATACGAATGAGCAGAATGCCTTTTTCCCGGCACATCTTTGCCTTGCGCCGGTCCAGCTGCCTCTTCTTTCGGCTGCTGTGGCTCCAAAACCCGTCATACTCCACCGCTGTCTGAATGGATGGAATATACAGGTCCAGCTCCGTCCCGTCCAGCGCCGTCATATCCCGGTTGATACAGTCGGGAAACACCTGCTTGAGGTAAAAATACAACGCCTGCTCAGGAAAGGAAGTGCCATACCGGAAGGCACACTTGGGGCACCCTGAACCGCTGTTTGCACGGTTGTTGGGGGGAGCCTGCCAGCGGTGGCCGCAGGCCCGGCAGATCCAATGAACCTTGCGGTTGGAGCCGGAGGTGATGCAATGGGGGTCGCAGTCTGTATTTTGCTCCCAGTCCCACTCCGCCAGCAGCTCCGGCGCGTCGGTGGCCAGGTCATTATAGCCCGGCAGACACTTCGTCCCATGGCAGATGGGACAGCTGCCGGGATGCACGCTGCCGGGCAGAGCCTCCCACTCATGGAGAAAGGTCCTCCCGTTTTTTTCCGCGGTGTGACACCACCAGTATTTCCTCTGGGCGCAGGCAAAGACCTGGTCCGGCCTCAGGGAACCATTCCTCTCCGGGTGCCACAGCGCCGCCAGAGCGGGATGGGTGGAAGCCAGGTCATTAAACCCTGGCAGCAGACGTTTGGGCGGAACCGAGGTGTAGGGGCACCCCGCCCCTCCCGTGCGGTTGGACACGATGGCCTGCCACTCCAGCACAAAGCGCCGGCCGTATCGCTCCACTTCCACCTGCCACCAGGCGTGATAGCTTCCCCAGGCACACACATCCTCCGGCCTTAGCGCCCCGTTTTTGGTGGGATGCCACTCCAGTGCCAGGTCTGGTCGCACCGTGGCCAGGTCGTTTCTTCCCCGTTCCAGCTTGCCGCCCACAGGCCTTCTCCCCTCTCCCGGTCTCTTTCCCGCTTTCCAAAAAAAGTACCGCTTTCGGGAAAGGCCGAAAGCGGTACTTGCGTCCTTACGAAATCTCTATCCGTGCGGTATCCACGGGCCGTAGGCCGCTGTCCACCACGATGGTCTGGAAGGTTGTCCCGGCTGCTCCACAGGCCGCAGAGAAATCATGATTCTCTCCGTCACCAGCCGGCATGCCTGTCAGGCACATCAGAAGCACCAGCACAGACGCATTTTCTCAGACAATTTCCCCCAAAATGCGCCTGCTTTTCGGAATAATATCATAAAGTGTGGTCCATGGCAACATCTACCTTACATTTAAAATCTTTTTCTCTATCTGTCCCCCGCCGGTATCCAATTGTCAGCGAATGAGCGGAAAATCCAGGATCTTGCCCACCGGTCATCGTGCGTTTTCCCCAAAAACCAGCGAGCATTTTGGACGAAGCAACAAAATGCTCTGGATGAGCCTTCTATACTTGACAAATATTGTCCAATTTGGTACGCTTTGAATAAAGAAAGGCCCATGAAAGGAGGTTGCGGAAATGGTCATCACCCGGGAAACGGATTATGCCCTCCGCATCCTGCGCGCCCTTCTGGACGGTCAGCTGCACACCGTGGGTCAGATCTCCCAGGAGGAACTTCTGCCCCAGTCCTTTGCCTATAAGATTCTGCGAAAGCTGGACAGAGCCGGATTGATTCAGGTGGTCCGCGGAACAGCAGGCGGATGCAGACTGGCCTGCGATCTGTCCGATACCAGCCTCTATGATCTGATGATCGCCATGGGGGAACACAGCGGTCTGAGCGCCTGCATGGACCCGGCGTATTCCTGTGACTGGCGCAGCTGTCACGGCGGCTGTACAGCCCACGGCAAATTGATGGAAATCCAAAAAAAACTGGACAACGAGCTTCGCTCCCACTCTCTGCGGGAGATCCTGACGGGGTCCTGATTTTTTTATACGTCAAAAGTGGATAATTTTTGTCAAGTATATGAAGGAGGTAATGAGATGCTGTTTCAAACGACTCAGGCCCACGAGGAACTGCGGGCAAAGATCCGGGCCTTTGCGGAAGAGGAGATCAAGCCCATTGCGTTCATGCTGGACCAGCAGAATGAATTCCCCGACGAGGCCATCCACAAATTGGGTGAGATGGGCCTTATGGGCATCCCCTTCCCCAAGGAGTACGGCGGCGCCGGGCTGGACGCTTTGAGCTACGCCATCGCTGTGGAGGAGCTGGCCCGAGTGGACGGCGGCGCAGGCGTCATTCTCTCCGCCCACGTGTCCCT
>CALXDZ010000147.1 GCA_944387205.1 uncultured Oscillospiraceae bacterium | reverse complement strand
GGTCGGAGAAGTAGGTCTCCTGGATGCGCTGAAGCTCCCGCTCGATGGCGATGATGGTGGCAAGGTCGCCCAGAGCAATGGGCAGCCCGTCCACATAGCCGATCTGACTCAGGTCGGTGTCCGGGTCGCTGAGCAGAGCCTCGATCTCCTGGAGGGTATACTCCGTCCCGTTTAGGACGATGCTCTGATCGGTGACCAGATTGCCGTCCTCGTCCAGAAGGCCATACTGCTCCAAGAGGGCGCGAACCGCTGCGCCGTCCTGCCCGGTGAGGTTTTCCAGTTCCTCCAGCAGGGCCAGGTTTTCCTCCGGGCTGTTACGTAGCAGGTTGCCCACGGCGGCATAGGCCGGAGCTGACAGCAGTGACAAGGTCATACAGACCGTCAGCAGCAGGCTCAGAAATCTTTTGCGCATCACCATTCCTCCTTCATAACGTGTGAACTGTCTTTATTGTTACTGTACCATAAAATATCCGTCTCCACCATTCCCCCTTTTGACCTCTAAAATGGTCCATTTTTCCTAAAGGGAGCGGGAAAAAACGGGGCACTTTTGCGGGAAAAACCATCGTACCGATGAAGAGACGTCCAGCGTTCCGGCATTGGCTTGCTAAACATCCGAACAGAGAAATAGACGATTAACTTTTAAAAACACAGAACATAAGTATATTTTTAATGGAAAAAGCACCGCTGGACATATCCCTTTCGGGGCATATCCAGCAGTGCTTTTCTTTGATTCCACTATGCGCAGCCGCGCACAGTAGGCTGCCGGCCGGGGTCACCGGAGCATATATTGTTTCAACTCACTCCGGTTGGAAATCTCCAGTTTTTCTTTGATTGCGGACAGGTGCCGTTTCACCGTGCTGGGGGAAATATTCATGTGGGCGGCGATCTCCCGGCCGGTCCAGCCCTGCGCGGTGAGCATGGCCACGGAAAACTCTGTGGTGGTCAGGTTGTCTGCCACCTCATGCCCTGTGTCCGGGTTGTGGATGCGCCGCCATCCCCAGGAGAATCGATAGGTCACATCCAAAATCCGCCGCAGATCCTCCGGCCACTTTTCCTTAAATACCGACTCCAGCATCCCACCCATGAGACCGTGGTGCTCTCCAAAGCCTTCGATGAGGTCATCGGGCTGGGCCAGCGCCCAGGCGGTGAGCAGATGGTGCTGGGCCTGGGGAAGCTGCCGGAGGCGCATGTAGTCCATCACCGCCACCAGGTGGAGGTAGATGGAAGAGATGGGATATGCATCCGCCCCCATGGCCAGGGCCGCCTCTACCATGCCCGCACTTTTGGCGAAGTCCTCCCGCAGATAGAGCGCGTGGGCTTGGACATATAGGGCAAAGGCCCGCAGTCCTGGAGGCAGAAGCGGCAAAAACTCCCGGGTGGAGGGCAAGCCCTCCGGCAGGGGCAGATGGAGCAGCACCGCCGCTCCGGCGGCAACAAAGGATACCGCCGCCCGCAGGTGGGCGGACAGCTGCGCCCCCTCCGCTAGGGTGCGCTGCACCGTCTCCAGGGCGCGGCGGGCATTTCGGATCTGCCCGGTGGTGAGGTTGGCATAGCCGTAGACCCAGCAGGCGGACAGCCGCAAGGCCAGGTCGGTGCTGCTCAGGTAAGGCTCTGTTACCTGTACCGCCTGTTCTGCCTGGGCGCTAAAATAATAGTATTCAGCCCAGGCTATGTCCTTTCGCGGGCCGTCTGCCATGGCCTCCACGGTGGCTCTGCACTGCCCCGGCCGGAAGGGAGTATTCAGCAAAGGCATCATAGAAAAGGATTGGGTGTGGAGCGGCAGAGAAGCCGCCGAATCCTTGTTGGTGCGGCGCAGATCCTCCGGTTTGTCCGCGCCGGCGGGGATTGCCCAGGCGCCGCCAAATTTCCGTGCCCCCGGAATACGCCCCTCGGTACATAATTTTTGAGCCAGGCGGGGGGAAATGTTCCACTTCTCCGCCGCCTCCCGTACGGTGATGTAGTCCATAGTTGCCTCCCAAATGGTGGTTTTCTCTCTACTTATTATAGAAGATTGCCTGGCAATAGGTCAAGGCAGGGTGGGCATCTGAGGAAATTTCCGTCACTCTTTCCCTGCTGCGCCTGTGACGGGCAGCACCGCCATGCATCGGCACACAGACAGGAAAACACGCCCTAAGAAGCAGCAAAAGAACATCGCCCAAGACCACGCGGAGGACGATGACGAGGAAAAACAGACTTGGCAGCAGACCATGTGAATATTTTTCCTCTGGAAAGAGGAAAATACCGGAGAGGAGATGACAGCCTATTGCGCATGGAAATAAGGGAACAAAACAAGATGGTAGAACTCTGGTTGACCAGAGCGGAAAAAGAGGACGCGGCATTCCGGAAATCGCTGCAGCCGCTCTACCAGCAGTACAAGGCCCAGAACTATCTGGTGGCGGTCTTCCTGTCCGGAGAGGCAGACCTGTACCAGCAGACCCGGGATCTGCTGCTCTATAACCGGCGGCGGCAGGCAGAGCACGCAGTGCTGGCGCAAAAGCAGGAGCAGCAGGCAATGACCATGTAACCACTCGGGGGAGGCAGCGACAAATTGCCTCCCCCGATGTTTGATTTTCTGCTTGCAATTTGTCGAAAGCCAAAGTACAATGTTATCTGCAATTAGAAAACAAAGAACAAACTATATTGTGGAAAGGGGGCCCCATGGATTGAGAACCGATGGGGCAAGGGACATATCTCCCGGGAGGGGGCGGTGAACCAGATGAGCGATAATATGGATGCCCAGTTCCGAAAGAAACAGGACGCCGGCTACATCTCCGGGTTTGACCGGGCCATGGCGCGGTACCTGAAAGGAGGTGACAGGCCGTGACCGAGACCTTTGATATTGCCGGGTACGCCCGCATCTCGGTGGACGATGAGCTGGACCAGAAGAATATCTCCATTGAGAACCAGAAGGCCATCATCCAGGACTTTGTGAAGCAGAAATTTCCCGGCAGCAGCCTTACCTTCTATGAGGACCGGGACCGCTCGGGCTACACCTTTGGGCAGCGGGAGGGCTACCAGACCATGCGGAAGGGGCTGGTGAGCCACCGATATGACATCCTCATCGTCAAGGACTTCTCCCGCTTCTCCCGGCGCAACAGCCGGGGTCTGGTGGAGCTGGGGGACCTGCGGGACGCCGGGGGGCGGATCATCTCCATCGGGGACGGCATTGGCTTCCCCAACGACGACGACTGGCTGAAGATCCAGTTCCAATTTCTCATCAACGAGATGCCGGTCACCGACACCAGCAAGAAGGTGCGCAATGTCATCAAGCGGCGTCAGGCCGACGGGAAATGGATCTGCGCCGCTCCCTACGGCTACATCATCAACCAGCGGCAGGGGTTTGAGATCGTCCCCACCGAGGCCGACATCGTCCGCACCATCTTCCGGCTCTACAACGAGGAGGGGTGGGGCTAAGGTCATGTTCATCCCTTCCTGCTTGATTTCGCCATTGTCTTCTCTGATATCCGCATTTTCCTCCATGTCGTTCTTCTGCCCGAGGACAAGGCATTCGCCCGGATAAAGTTCCATTTCGTAAAGC
>CALXDZ010000146.1 GCA_944387205.1 uncultured Oscillospiraceae bacterium | reverse complement strand
GACCAGATCTTCCGCCGCTTCTGCGTGGGAAAATAAAGACGCCGGAGGCAGATGCCTCCGGCGTTTTGGCTGTTCAGCTCTTCTCCTCAAAGCTCACGCCGCAGTTGCGGCAGGTGACGGTGATCTTCCCCTTCCCCCGGGGCACCCGCAGGTACTGCCCGCAGTTGGGGCACTTGAAGTAGCAGTGGTCCTTGTCCCTGTGGATGGTGCGGCGGAGCTTGAACCAGCGGACAAACGGGCTGGCCAGGGAGAGAAACTTGGCGTTCTCCGCCCTGCGCCGCTCGAGGTTGCGGGAGAACATCCGGAGCACCGCCAGCACCAGGGGGATCAGCGCCACCCAGGAGAGGAAGTACAAATAGTAGGAAAAACGGGAGATCACGGCGAGAATAACATAGACCGCGAGCAGAAACAAGGAGAGCTGGTCGGTGCCGTAACGGCCAAACATGACTCTTCTAAGCCAATTCATACAGAACTGTCGTCTCCTTTGACCAGTGGACCCGAGAAGGGCTCACAATATCGTTACTTGTAATGATAGCGGTTCTGTATGTCCCCGTCAAGAAAGCAAACGTAAACAAAGTGTGAATTCAAGAAACAAATTAACGCATCGGGTGCATTTTTGGGCTTGTCAGGGCGGGAAAAAGCCTTTATACTGAGTTCCGTGGAATCAGACCGCCCGCGGCCTGCCGCTGTTCCGGCGGCCTGTGGGCGTGACAAGAAAGGGGAGTGCGGCCATGAGCCGGATCGACAAGGAGAACTACTATCTGGATATCGCAGAGACCGTGCTGGAGCGGTCCACCTGTCTGCGGCGGTGCTATGGGGCGATCATTGTAAAGAACGACGAGATCATCGCCACCGGCTACAACGGCGCGCCCCGGGGGCGGAAGAACTGCATGGACCTGGGCTACTGCACCCGGGATGCCCTCCAGGTGCCCTCGGGGCAGCTGTATGAGCTGTGCCGCAGCGACCACGCCGAGGCCAATGCCATCATCTCGGCCGCCCGCAGCGACATCATCGGCGGGACGCTGTACCTGGCCGGGCGGGATGCCAAAACCGGCGAGCTCCTCCCGGACGCCACCTCCTGCTCCATGTGCCGCCGGCTCATCATCAACGCCGGGGTGGAGCGGGTGGTCATCCGCCGGACCAAGACCGAGTACGCGGTGGTCCATGTGGAGGACTGGGTCCGGGAGGACGACTCCCTGCCCCCCCAGTTTGCCGGCGGCTGCTCCTCTGGAGCCTGTCCGTCCAGCGGCTGTGAGGGCTGCTGCTGACCCGGCGCGTTCTGCACCTGTGCCGGCGTCCGCCTTAGACGGACGCCGGTCTCTTTCGGCTTTTTATGCTTCGGAAGCGAATGTTCTTGACAGGAAAGCGTTGCAGAATTAAAATAGATTCGGTGTAGTTTTCGAAAAGAGTCTGGGCATCCTTTTCGATTTTTGTGCGGATTGGACAAGCAAACCCCATCCGCGTGCATCAAAATGCCGAATTTGGCAAAGCAATCAACAGGAAAGTGAGGTGGATTCAGGATATGGAACTTTGGCTGGCAATCGTATTGATCGTCGTGGCTCTGGTCGTGGGCGTGGCCGTCGTCGGCATCCCGCTGGGCATGCAGATCCGCAAGCGGGCGGCTGAGAAGGAGATCGGCAGTGCCGAGGAAGAGGCCAAGCGCATCATCAACGACTCCATCAAGAGCGCCGAGAGCAAGAAGCGTGAGGCACTGGTGGAGGCCAAGGAGGAGATCCTGAAGGCCCGCAACGATTTTGAGCGGGAACAAAAAGAACAGCGCGCCGACCTGCAGAAGCAGGAGCGCCGGCTCCAGCAGAAGGAAGAGAACCTGGACCGCAAGACCGAGAACATGGAGAAGAAGGAGGAGCACCTCCAGAACAAGCTCGCCGAGCTGGAGCAGATCCGGGAGGAGACCGAGACCGTCAAAAAGACCCAGCTGGAGGTGCTGGAGCGGATCTCCGGCTTCACCGCTGAGGAGGCAAAGGCCTATCTCATCCGCCAGCTGGAGGCCGACGTGACCCACGAGGCGGCCATGAAGCTGCGGGAGATCGAGGCCCAGTACAAGGAGGAGGCCGACACCAGGGCCCGGGAGATCCTCTCCCTGGCCATTCAGCGCTGTGCGGCCGACCACGTGGCCGAGGCCACGGTGTCCGTAGTGCCCCTGCCCAATGACGAGATGAAGGGCCGCATCATCGGCCGGGAGGGCCGCAACATCCGCACCCTGGAGACCATGACCGGGGTGGACCTCATCATCGACGACACGCCGGAGGCCATCACGGTCTCCTGCTTCGACCCGGTCCGCCGGGAGATCGCCCGTCTGGCCCTGGAGAAGCTGATCCAGGACGGCCGCATCCACCCCTCCCGCATCGAGGAGATGGTGGAGAAGGCCAAGCGGGAGGTGGACGCCACCATCAAGGCCGAGGGTGAGCGGGCGGTGTTCGAGACCAATGTCCACGGCCTGCACCCCGAGCTCATCAAGCTCCTGGGCCGCATGAAGTACCGCACCAGCTACGGGCAGAACGTGCTCAACCACTCCATCGAGGTGTCCCACCTGGCCGGGCTCCTGGCCGCCGAGATCGGCGCCAATGTGAACGAGGCCAAGCGGGCCGGCCTGCTCCACGACCTGGGCAAGTCCATCGACCACGAGGTGGAGGGCTCCCACGTCCAGATCGGCGTGGAGCTGGCCCGGAAGTACCGGGAGAGCGAGGGGGTCATCCACGCCATTGAGGCCCACCACAACGACGTGGAGCCCCGGACCATCGTGGCCTGCCTGGTCCAGGCGGCCGACGCCATCTCCGCTGCCCGCCCCGGCGCCCGGCGGGAGAACCTGGAGAACTATATCAAGCGGCTGGAGAAGCTGGAGGAGGTCACCTCCTCCTTCCCTGGGGTGGAGAAGTCCTATGCCATCCAGGCCGGCCGGGAGGTCCGCATCATGGTCAAGCCCGAGCAGGTCAGCGAGGACCAGATGGTCATCCTGGCCCGGGAGCTGGCCAAGAAGATCGAGGAGGAAATGGAGTATCCCGGCCAGATC
>CALXDZ010000145.1 GCA_944387205.1 uncultured Oscillospiraceae bacterium | reverse complement strand
GATTCTTCCCCGGAAGGGGGCGTTTCCAAATCCTCCACCCCCAGCAGCCACCCCACGGATACGCCGAAGCGGCGGCTCAGGGTAATGAGCTTGTCGATCTCCGGCACCGCGGCGTCGGACTCCCATTTATAGATCGCCTGACGGGAAACTCCCAGCTCTGCCCCCAGGGCCTCCTGGGAGAGGGACAGCTCCCGACGTTTTTGCGCGATGCGCTGACCGATGGTCATAGGCGCCACCTCCTTGATGGGGAAAGCATAGCACCAAAGGGGGAAAAAGGCTACCAACCCAGGGCTTTCTTTTTGTCAACCGGTAGTTAGCAGAGCTCTGTATCCCTTGGGGCACAAGGGGTTTGCTACAGCGCTTTTTCGTAGCAGTTGAGGACCTCGTGAATGAAGCCCTGGAAAAAGAACTCCGTGGCCCCGGCCCGGTGGAAGCCAAGCGTGGTGTAGAGCCCATTGGCAGGCAGGTTCCCCTCCCAGGTGTCCAGCCGCAAAACGGTCTTGCCCTGGCTCCGGGCGGTGGAGGCACAGTAGTCCACCATCTGCCGGCCCCGGCCCTGGCCGGCGGCATTGGGATGGATGCACAGGGTGTGGATGACGCCTACCTGCTCCCGGTCTGCCGGGATGGTCCAGGGGATGGCGTCATACTCCGGCAGCTGCTCCCCGTTGAGGGTCACCACCCCCCAGAGAACGCCGTTTTCCTCGCCTACATGGAGGCTCCCGGCCTCCAGGGCCGCCCGGGCGGTGTCGATGGTGGGGTAGGTGCCTCTTTGCCAGTTGGTATAGACGGGGCCCTGATCCTCCCGGTCGAAGATGGCCTCATAGAGGGCGGCCACGGCGGGGAGATCGGCTTGAGTGGCAGGTCGAATCATCATAGTTTCCTCCTTCTTTTTTGAAAAAAGCGGCGCACCGAAGGGGTGCGCCGCTGCATGGAACGGATCTTGGTGTATCAGGGATCGGAAGGGGGCGGTGCGGAGCCTTCCTCTCCGGTGCCGCTGTCCGGCGCAGAAGCGTCGGAGACGGGAGGGGTCTGTGCTTCCCCGGAGGCTTCGGGGATCTCCGCCGGGGCCTCGATCTTCTGGCTGACCATGCTGATGTGGCGGGCGGGGGCCTCAATGCCCTGCCGCTCCCGGTCCTCTGGAGTCACATCCGCCAGAGCCGGGTCCCGGCCCTCCAGGATGGCCACCATCTCGGCACCGGTGATGGTCTCCTTCTCCAGGAGGTAAGCCACCACCTTGTCCATATCCTCCCGGCACTCGGTGATGATCTCCACTGCCTGCTTGTAGCAGCTGTCCAGGATCTCGTGGACCGCTTTGTCCACCGCAGCGGCAGTGTCCTGGGCGCAGTCCATGCCGTAGCCGCCGTCCAGGTACTGGTTGCGCTGGGAGGCCAGGCCCATCATGCCGAACTCATCACTCATGCCGTAGAGCACCACCATGTTCCGGGCCACAGCAGTGGCGTCCTGGATGTCCTGAGAGGCACCGTTGGTCATGGTGTGCAGCACCACTTCTTCAGCGGCTCGGCCGCCCATGGACACCGCAATGCGGGCCATCAGCTCCTCCCGGGTGCGCAGCTCCGTCTTGTCCTCCTCGGGCACCAACAGCGTGTAGCCCAGGGAGCCCTGGGTATGGGGGACGATGGTGATCTTCTGCACCGGCTCGGTGTTCTTTTGCTTATAGGCCACCATGGCATGGCCCACCTCATGGTAGGCCACCAGCTTCTTTTCAAACTCGGTGAGGACGCTGCCCTTTTTCTCCGAGCCGGCAATGACCAGCTCGAAGGCGGCCAGCAGGTCGTTCTGGTTCACGGCCTTCCGGCCCAGGCGCACGGCCCGCAGAGCTGCCTCATTGACCAGGTTGGCCAGGTCTGCGCCTACGCAGCCGGCGGTGGCCAGGGCGATCTTCCGCAGGTTCACATCCTCTGCCAAACGGATGTTCCGGGTATGGACCTCCAGTGTGGCCAGACGGCCAGCCAGGTTGGGCCGGTCGATGATGATGCGCCGGTCAAACCGGCCGGGACGCAGCAGGGCCTTGTCCAGCACCTCCGGACGGTTGGTGGCAGCCAGGACGATAATGCCCTTGGAGGGGTCGAAGCCGTCCATCTCCGCCAGCAGCTGGTTGAGGGTCTGCTCCCGCTCGTCGTTGCCGCCGAAGCGGGTGTCACGGGTCTTGCCGATGGCATCGATCTCATCGATGAAAATGATGCAGGGGGCCACCTTGGCCGCTTCCTGGAACAGATCCCGGACACGGCTGGCACCCACGCCCACGAACATCTCCACAAAGCCGGAGCCGGAGATGGAGAAGAAGGGGACATTGGCCTCGCCGGCTACGGCCTTGGCCAGCAGCGTCTTACCGGTGCCCGGAGGGCCCACCAGCAGTGCGCCCTTGGGGAGCTTTGCGCCGATCTCCGTATACTTTCCCGGATTGTGGAGGAAATCGATGATCTCCACCAGGGACTCTTTGGCCTCATCCTGCCCGGCCACGTCCCGGAAGGTGACGCCGGTCTTTTTCTCCATGTAGACCTTGGCGTTGGCCTTGCCCACAGAGCCGATGCCGCCAAAGCCGCCTCCGCCCTTTTTGGCCATGAAGCGCATGACCAGCGAGAACATCAGCATGATCAGGGCAAAGGGCAGGATATAGGTGACCAGGAAGGCCACCACCGGGCTGATGGGCGGGGTATAGGGCTCCTCGCACTCCACACCATGCTCTGTCAGATAGGGGATGAGAACGTCATTGGACACCAGCTGGGTGGTATAGAGCTGATACTCGCCCTTGTGAACGGTGCCCTCCTCATCGGTGTAGGTAAAGCCCTCCTTGGGGGTGACGAGCAGAAGGCCGTTGCTGGCGTCCAGCTCCACCGAGGTCACGTTGCCCTCCTCCACCAGGTCCATGAACTCACTGTAATTGATTTCCACCTGTTGGGACTGATTCATGCTCTGGCGCATGTAGGTGCCGCCCACGCTGAAGATCAGCGCCAGCACCAGCGCCCACAGCACCAGCCGGCCGATGCCCTGCCAGTTGCGGTCGTTCCGGCCTCCTCGGCCGGAGTTTTTGTTTTTGTTCGGGTCCATCTTGTAACTCCTTTCGGGTCCTTGCAAAAAAAGGAAAAACCTGTAACAGGTTCGTTGTCCCAAATATACACGACACTATACCACATATACACCTTTTTCTCAAGGCGAGGGGATGGATTTTCTGTGAAAATTCTGTGAATTTGCTTTATCTGCAAGGGGGTTCATGCTATAATAGCCGGGTAACGGTGGTGCGCCTGTTCCCCTGGGCTCATCTGCCTTGAAATGGAGGGCGGAAGATGAAGCCAGGAATCCCCAGCTGAGGAGCTGAAGCCCCGGATCGGGACAGGAAAGGCTACCTGATCGGGAAGGCAAGCCGCCTGGAATACAAGTACATCAGGGTTGCAGCTCTTTTGAAGAGATACGCCCTGCCAAAGGAGAGAAACCATGGAATACGAGGCCAAGAAAAAGCGGGAGGAGGCCGAAGCCGATGGCATCATCGAAGGACGCAACGCCGTCATCGAGGCTCTGCGGGCCGGCGAGGCCATCGACAAGATCTATCTTCAAAAGGGAGAGACTGACAAGACCTTGGGCCATATCGCCTCCAAGGCCAGAGCGGTCGGAGCGGTGGTGGTGGAGGCGGACCGGCGCAAGCTGGACGCCATGAGCCGTACCCATGCCCACCAGGGCGTTATCGCCCTGGCGGCGGTGCGGGAGTACGTGAAGGTGGAGGACATTCTGGCTGCCGCTGCGGAGAAGGGAGAGGCGCCGCTGCTGGTCATCTGCGACGAGATCTCCGACCCCCACAACCTGGGCGCCATCATCCGCACCGCTGAGTGTGCCGGGGCCCACGGCGTGGTGATTCCCAAGCGGCGCAGCGCCGGCCTCACTGCCGTGGTGGCCAAGACCTCTGCCGGGGCCGTGGCCCATGTGCCTGTGGCCCGGGTGCCCAACATTCCCTCCCTGCTCAAGGAGCTGAAAAAGCAGGGCGTGTGGGTATTCGGCACGGCGGCCGACGGCAACACCACCCTTTATGACGCAGATCTGAAAGGCCCCGCCGCCATCGTCATCGGCAGGGAGGGAGAGGGCATGACCCGCCTGGCGGCGGAGAACTGCGATTTCCTGGTCAGTATCCCCATGCGGGGGCGTCTGAATTCCCTCAACGCCTCCGCCGCGGCGGCGATCCTGCTCTACGAGGCAGTGCGCCAGCGGATGGCCTGAAAAGCAACGGCAACGAGACACGAACGGGTGAGGAGCGATGAGTCAGAAAAAGAAAGAACAGCACTGGGCCTCCACTTCCCGGTATGACACGGGGGAACTGCTGCGGGATCTGGACGGCAGCGCGGACGCCTATTCTCTGGAGGAAATCCTAGCAGAGTACGGCCACGGCGGACTGGAGGACCCGACGCGTCCAGAGGAGCAGAAGGCCATGGCGGAGACAGAGCCTACCCAGGAGCCTGTCCGGGAGGAAAAGGCGGCCCCGGCGCCAAAGCCTGCCCCGGAGCAGCCGCGGTGGGAAACCAAGGCTCCGGAGCAGGAGCCGCTGCCCCAGGAGAACCCTGAGGAACCGGAAGAGGCGGAGGAGCCTCAAGAGGAGGAGCGGGTGCCGGACCTGGAGATCATTTTGCCCGAAGAGGCATTGCCCCGGCCGCCTCGGCCTATCTCCGTGGAGGAGGTGGTGGGGCGGACAGTAGAGAGCCTGATGGCCGAGCCGGAACCCCTGAAGGAGAAAAAGCAGCGGCGGCGGTTCCTCTTTTCACGCCGCCCTATGATGGACACCGAGGAGTTTTACGACTCTGCCGCCCCAGAGCCGGAGCCGGAACCGGAGCCTCTGGAGCCGGAGCCGCCGCTTACGGAGGTGGCTGATTCCTACCGGGAGCTGCGGGGCAAGCTGGGCAGGCCCCTGCCCTGGGCCGTACTGGTGACGCTGGTGATGGCGGCGCTGATGGCTTTGGATTACAGCGGCCTGGAGGTCCCTCTGTGGACCGGTCAGGTGATGGTCCAGTCCATGACGCTGCTGGTGATGGAGCTGATGGTCTGCTTTTTGTGTCGGGCCGTCTTTTGGCGGGGGTTTCACGCCCTCTTCCGTAAACGGGTGACACCGGCGCTGCTGGTGTCCCTGGCGGCGGTGACCACTGTGGCAGACTGCGCTACCCGGCCCTTTTTGGAGGGGCGGTGCCAGGCTCTGCCCTTTTCGGCGGTGGCCGCTATGGGACTGTGCTTTGCCCTGTGGGGCTGCCGGCGGGAGACCGCGGGCCTCTATGAATGCTACCGCACCGCTGCCATGGATGACGAGCCCCCCTATCTGGTCACCGACACCCCGGAGGGCGCCTGCAAGCAGCACGGCACCGTAGAGGGCTTTTTCTACATGGCCGAGAGCGAGAGTATCTATGCCCGGCACATGGCAGTGATGCTGCCGGTGATCTTGACGGCCACGGTAGTTTTTGCCCTGCTGGCCTCTGTGGGTCAGCGCCGGGGCGCGGACTTTCTGTGGTGCTGGTCGGCTTTGCTCACCGCTGCCGCCGGCTTTGCCCTGCCCCTTGCCTACAGTCTGCCCTTTTCCCGGCTGGCCAAGCGGCTGCACAAGTCCGGCGCCGCCGTGGCGGGCTATGCCGGCGCCGAGCGGGTCTGCCGCAAGCGGGCCATGATCCTCACCGACAGCGACCTTTTTCCTCCCGGCACCGTGACCCTCAACGGCATGAAGCTCTTCGGCGAGCAGCTGAGCAAGGTGGTATCCTATGCCGACTCCCTGGCCCGGGCCTCCGGCAGCGGGCTGGTGCGGCTCTTTGACGGGCTCATGAGCAGCGAGGGCGGCCACACCGAGCCGGTGGAGGATTTCAGCTTTTACGAGGCGGGCGGCGTCTCCGGCACCATCCATGGGGAGACCGTGCTCCTGGGCACCGCCTCCTTCCTGCGGAAGATGGATGTGCGGCTGCCCGGCAACATCAACCTGCGCACCGGCGTCTACCTGGCGGTGGACCGGCAGCTGGTGGCGGTATTCGCCGTGAAATACCTGGCCTCGGAGAACGTGGAATGGGCTCTCAAGTCTATGAAGCGGGGGCGGATCACCCCTATCCTGGCGGTGCGGGATGGAAACCTCACTCCGGCCCTTATCAAGCGCAAGTTCGGCGGACGGGTGAAGGTGGTTTACCCGGAACTGTCCGCCCGTCTGGCTCTTTCAGAGCAGGAGACGGGGACAGGACGGCCCGACGCCCTGCTGTTCCGGGAGGGACTGATGCCCTACGCCGAGGCTGTGGCTGGCAGCCGCCGCTATGCCAAGACCGCCCGGCGATGCACTTTTTTGTCCGTGCTGGGCAGTGTCGCTGGATTGATTCTGGCCTTTTACCTGAGTTTTTCCGCGGCTTATGCCTTGCTGACGCCGCTGGCACTGCTGGTGTTCTTGCTGCTGTGGACGGTTCCGGTTTTCCTCCTCTCCGGATGGGTGGACCGATTTTGAGAGCATTTGCGCCTCGCATGCCCGCGTGCATGCGAGGCGCAAATTTTTTACGTTCTCGTAGAAAATGGCAATACTGCCAAAGTTTTAGTTGTATTCACCGGAGAGACGTTGTATAATTTACACATTGGGCGAGTTTTCGGGCTCCGGCCGGAGGAGGACGCCTACGCGTCCGGCCGCGGAAAACAGCGGACGGAGCAATCGAGCAAACCAAACATAAGGAGTGGAAGATCATGAGCTATTCTGTACAAAACATCCGCAATGTCTGCCTGCTGGGTCACGGTGGAAACGGAAAGACCGCCCTGGCGGAGAGCTTGCTTTATATGACCGGGGCCATTGACCGCATGGGTAAGGCGGCTGACGGCAATACCGTTTGTGACTATGATGCGGAGGAGATTCGGCGCCAGATCTCCGTCTCCACTTCTGTGGCTCCTCTGGAGTATAAGGGCTGCAAGATCAACCTGCTGGACACCCCGGGCGGCTTTGATTTCGCCGGCGAGGTCATGGAGGCCCTCCGGGCCGCCGACGCCGCCATCATTGTCTGCTCCGCCAAGGACGGCATTTCCGTGGGGTTGGAGAAGGCCTGGAAGTACTGTGAGGAGCGCAATATGCCCCGCTTCCTCTATATTTCCAAGACCGACGAGGAAAACAGCGACTACAACGCCACCTTTGATGCTCTGCGTGAGCGCTTCGGCAACAAGATCGCACCCCTGGTGGTGCCCATCTGGGACGAGAGCAAGCATGTCACCGGCCTCATCGACGTGCTCAACAAGCGCGCCTATGAGATGCACGACCTCAAGCGCGTGGAGATCGACGTGCCTGAGGACAAGGCTGGCGTCATTACCGAGTTCAACGATGCCCTGAAGGAGTCCGTGGCCGAGACCAGCGAGGAATTCATGGACAAGTTCTTCGGCGGCGAGGACTTCACCTATGCCGAGATGATCCAGGGTTTGCGCCAGGGCGTCCGGGAGCTGAGCCTGTTCCCCGTGCTGTGCGGCAGTGCTGTCAACTGCATGGGTTCCCTCATGCTGATGGACAACATCGTGGATCTGCTGCCCAATCCCATGGAGGGCAACTATCATAAGGCCACCCGCCAGGACGGCGAGACCGAGGAGTTCGTGGTCTCTCCCGGCGGCGTGCCCACGGCCTTCGTGTTCAAGACACTTTCCGACCAGTACGGCAAGTACTCCTTCATCAAGGTCCTCTCCGGTGTCATCACGCCTGATTTGACCCTGGTGGATTCCCGCACCGGTGCCAACGAAAAGCTGGGCCGCCTGTACGTCATGCGGGGCAAGAAGGCCACCGAAGTCAAGGAACTGACCTGCGGCGATATCGGCGCCATCGGCAAGATGGAGAAGGTCAAGACCGGCGACACCCTGTGCGATGCCCGTAAAGTGGTGGCCCTCAAGGGAATCCCCTTCGCTGAGCCCTGCTACTCCGTGGCGCTGGTGCCCAAGGTTCGCGGCCAGGAGGACAAGGTCGCCCAGGGCCTCAACCGCCTCAACGAGGAGGACCCCACCTTCACCGTCACCAACAACGCCGAGACCCATCAGATGGTCCTCTCCGGCGCCGGCGATATGCAGGTGGATGTACTGGTAAGCAAGCTCAAGAGCCGCTTCAATGTGGAAGTGGAGACCAAGCCCGTTCGGGTGCCCTATCGTGAGAAGATCCGCAAGACCGTTCAGAAGCAGGGCCGTCACAAGAAGCAGACCGGCGGCAGCGGCCAGTTTGGCGATGTGTGGATCCGCTTCGAGCCCAATGCTGAGTCTGAGGAGATGGTCTTTGCTGAGGAGGTCTTCGGCGGTTCTGTGCCCAAGAACTTCTTCCCCGCTGTGGAAAAGGGCCTGCGGGAGGCCTGTGTCCACGGTCCTCTGGCGGGTTATCCCGTAGTGAACCTGAAGGCCGTGCTGTATGACGGCTCCTACCATCCGGTGGACTCCTCTGAAATCGCCTTTAAGACCGCCGCTCAGCTGGCCTACAAGGCGGCTATGCCCGAGGCTAACCCCGTGCTGCTGGAGCCTGTGGGCGAGCTGAAGGTCACCGTGCCCGACAGCTACATGGGCGATGTCATCGGCGATCTGAACAAGCGCCGGGGCCGCGTGATGGGCATGACTCCCACCGGTGACGGCGATCAGGTCATTGAGGCCGAGGTTCCCATGGCCGAGATGGGCAGCTATGCCATCGATCTCAGAGCTATGACCCAGAGCCGCGGCAGCTTCATTTTCCACTTTGTCCGCTATGAAGACTGCCCGCCTGCCGCTCAGGAGAAGGCTATTGCCGAAGCAAAGGCAATGGCAGAGGAATAAATTCATACAGAAATCAGCAAAGCAGAGGGACATACAAGTCCCTCTGCTTTGTGCGGGATGACTGGAAACCTTGGCGGACAGGCGCAAGGATTGACTGGTGGCATATGCCGCAGTCAAACGGCAGACTTTTTAAAAAGTAAGCCTTGGAAGCGAAAAATTTTTGAAATGTTGCATAAGCAACTTTCAAAACATCAAATATCCTGTTATACTCATCACATCCCAAGGGGAATTAGGGAAGAAACAAAATTTTTTGATTAAATAAGGAGGAAATTGACTATGAAGAAGTGGGTTTGCCCTGTTTGCGGTTATGTACATGAAGGCGATGTGCCCCCCGAGAAGTGCCCCCAGTGCGGTGTTCCCGGCTCCAAGTTCACCGAGCAGAAGGCTGAGATGACCTGGGCTGCTGAGCATGTTGTGGGCGTGGGCAAGGTTTTCGGCGCCGATGTGCCCGCTGACGTTCAGGAGCAGATCATCGAGGGCCTGCGTGCCAACTTCACCGGTGAGTGCACTGAGGTCGGTATGTATCTGGCCATGGCCCGTGTTGCCTATCGTGAGGGCTATCCTGAGATCGGCGACTACTGGAACAAGGCCGGCCTGGAAGAGGCTGAGCACGCCGCCAAGTTTGCCGAGCTGCTGGGTGAGGTGATCACCGACTCCTCCAAGAAGAACCTGGAGATGCGTGTTGAGGCCGAGAACGGCGCCACCCTGGGCAAGTTCGAGCTGGCCAAGCTGGCCAAGCAGTACAATCTGGACGCCATCCATGACACCGTCCACGAGATGGCCCGCGACGAGGCCCGTCACGGCAAGGCTTTCGAGGGCCTGCTGAAGCGTTACTTCGGCTAATCCAAACCGGATAAGTAAGCACTTTTTGAGAGGGAATCGGGAAACCGGTTCCCTCTCTTTTTGCGCTGCCGGTGTCCCGTGGGTGTCCGCCGCCGGTTTTCTGTATTTTGAATCAAGAAAAAGTGTCCCGCGTGAAAAGTGTCCCTAAATAAACAAGTTGCACAAAGGGTATTGTCTTAACGGGCCTTTACAGGCCCATTTCTTTTACCCTGCGATAGAAGGTATTGGGCTTCAAGCCCACCTCCTGCATGGCGGCGGTGGCCGTTATTTCCCCGGCCCTCCAGCGCCTGCAAGCGTCTTTGAATTGGGCTTCGTCCACCTCCAAAGGTTTCCGCCCCTTGTACTTGCCCTCGCTCTTGGCTATCTCTATACCCTCCCGCTGCCGCTCCAGGATGTTCTCCCGTTCCAGCTCCGCCAGAGCGCCGAACACCGTCAGCATAAAACGGCCTTGTGGGGTGGTGGTGTCGATGTTCTCTTTCAGGCTGATAAACTCCACCTGTTTCTCCGTCAGCTCCGACACGATGGAAAGGAGGTCGCGGGTGTTGCGGGCGATACGGGAAATGCTCTCCACGATAACCATGTCGCCCGCCCGGACAAAGGCCATCATTTCCTTGAATGCGCGGCGGTCTGTATTCTTGCCGCTGGCCTTGTCAATGAACAGCTTTTCGGCCTTCTGTTCCTCCATCATTTTGAGCTGCCGCGCCTCGTTCTGTTCGATGGTGGAGCAGCGCACATATCCTACCCGCATGGTGTCACGCCCTTTCGTTCTGTCTGGTATCATAGTACCACAAAATCGAAAATATGTCAATAGGGTGCAAAATTATTTTGAAATATTTCAAATACAAGAAAATAACTTGTGTGACACGGAAAATGCGGGTGTTTCAATATGTCATTGGGGTATAGCCTATTGACATTGCAATAAACAGGGGCGGGATTGCTCCCGCCCCTGTTTATAGGTTACCTCTATACATTCCCTCTCCCAAAATTAACTCACCATCTTCAAAAGAATACGGAATGGCACCTTTTACATCACTGATAGTTTCAATAGTTTCTTGACCTATTGCATAAAATCCTGCGATATGAAAATCACAACGCACTCCATTTTTATAAAAATCCATTACATATCGACCGTTGTAAAATGTCCATATCATAGTAGTACCATTGTCGCTTTCATCGACCCATGTTCCTTGTAACTGTTCATCAATTTCTTGGGCGCGACTTTTTTCCGTTGTATCTGCTTTTTCAGTGCAAGCTGAGAGCATAAATTTTCAATAAAGGCATCAACTTTTATAAGGTTTTAGCCTGGTATGACAGGGCGGTGCAGAAGTACTGCCCTTTTGCTTTGCTTTAATCTTGTTTCTGCTATACTTGCCCATATTTTTTATGGTTGGGATTGACAATGCAAAATTTCATAACCCATCCGGGGCTGTATGGAGATCGACTGCGGACAGGGACAAAAAGAAAAACTGTGCCGGAATCCTGTCAGGATGTCGGCACAGTTTTTGTATTTGCAGAAGGTCAGTGGAGAAAGGACGAATCATCTGCTCTCACAGGCCTGGATCCAAGTGTGGCAAGTTCACCAATGGCGGGTCGCAGAGCCGTTTTCATATAGCACGATGAAACAGATCGGAACTCTGTTTCCTGCTGCACCGCGCTAAAGAGTATCCACTGCCGCGTAGCCATGGCGGCTTTGCTCCACATGGGAGGACGCTATTTACTCCCCGGCCAGAGTATTCAGCCACTCCCGGCCAACAGCGATCTGACGCCGCACCTCCGCCGGGGAGGTGCCGCCGAAGGACTTGCGGGCATTCACACAGGTGGGGATGTTGATGTCCCCCAGAGAGGCGGGGGTGACCCGGGCGTCAATGGCGGCCAGATCCTCCGCCGTCAGGTCCTCAAAATCGCAGCCCTTCTTCTCACAGGTCTTGACCATGCGGCCCACGATGGAGTGGGCCTCCCGGAAGGGAATGCCCTGCTTGGCCAGGTGCTCGGCAATATCGGTGGCGTTCAGGAAGCCGCGGCTGAGCTGCTTTTGGATCTGATCCATGCGGAACTCGGTCTTGTCCAGCATCTTAGCAAAGATCTGGATGGTGGCCTTCCAGGTGTCGATGGCGTCGAAGAGGCTCTCCTTATCCTCCTGGAAGTCCTTGTTGTATGCAAGAGGCGTGCCCTTCATGACGGTCAGTAGCTGCATCAGGTCGCCGTAGACCCGGCCCACCTTGCCTCGGATCAGCTCGGCCATATCCGGGTTCTTCTTCTGGGGCATGATGCTGCTGCCGGTGCAGAAGCTGTCATCGATGGCGATGTAGGAGAACTCGGAGGAGTTCCACCAGGCGAACTCCTCCGCCCAGCGGGACAGGTGCATCATGGAGATGGCCGCGTCACTGAGGAACTCCAGGCTATAATCCCGGTCGCTGACGCCGTCCATGGCGTTTTCACAGGGAGCGGCAAAGCCCAGCAGCCGGCTGGTCAGATGCCGGTCGATGGGCATGGTGGTGCCTGCCAGGGCGCAGGAGCCCAGGGGGTTATAGTCCATGCGCTCCAGGGTGTCCTGCAGGCGCTGGATATCCCGCTTAAACATTTGGAAGTAGGCCATGAACACGAAACCCACGGTGATGGGCTGGGCGTGCTGGAGGTGGGTGAAGCCCACGGTGATCTCATCGGCGTATTTCTCCGCCTTGTCCAAAATCACGCTCTCCAAATGGCACAGGCTGTCCAGGATCTCACGGATCTCCTTCTTCAGATACAGCCGGCCGTCCACCTGGCACTGGTCATTGCGGCTGCGGGCGGTGTGGAGCTTCTTACCCACCTCGCCGATGCGCTGGATCAGGCGGCTCTCGACGCCCATATGAATGTCTTCATCTTCCACGGTGAAGACGATCTTTCCGCTGGCGATGTCTGCCCGAATCCCCTCCAGGCCGGCGATGATCTGGTCCCGCTCGGCCTCGGTGACGATGCCCTGCTGGGCCAGCATGGTCACATGGGCCACACTGCCGTCAATGTCCTCATTATACATACGCTGGTCAAAAAAGATGGAGGCGTTGTATTTTTTCACGATCTCATCCATGTCTTTTTCAAACCGGCCGCCCCATAAGCTTGCCATTTTCACCTTGCCCCTTTCCTATATTTCATGTTGTTTCAGGAGGCTTCCTTCAACAAAAATGTAATCCCTTTTAATGGATAAAAAAGTTTTTGTGTTTCTGGCATTTTAACTTGAATAATCATACGCCGGATGACGGTATCCGTCAATCTTTTATTCATATTTTTTGATATTTATAGGGCATTTCAGCGAAAAGCAGTAAGAACAATTCTGAGAGCACACTGCAGGTGGGCAATTTTGCAGCGGGAACAAAACTGCGCTCCTTCAGATGAAGCGCAGGAGGAATTTTTGAAAAGAAAAAGCCAAATGGTGCATGTAAAAATGCACGTTTTCCCGTGCGGCGGCCCCTCTTTGAAAGCCTGAAAGCGAAAGGACGTGAGCGGAATGGAGGCATCTCAGGAGCAGCGGCGGCGCTTTTCCGCCGCCTATCTGCGGACCATGGACCCCTGGCAGGCGGCCCGGGAGGCCGGATTGAAGGACGGGCTCCGGGCTTTGCGGGACAAGGGCGTGGAACAGCTTCTGGAACAGGGGCGGGCGGACCTGAGCGGCCAGATCCGGCGGGAGGATGCGGTGCGGCGGCTGTGCGAGCTGGCCTATGGACGGGCCAACGACGCGGTGCGTCTGGCCCTGGACCGGAGCTGCGACCCGGCCAAGCTGGATCTGGCGGCGGTGGCGGAGCTGAAAACCCGGGGGGACGGCACCATCGAGGTCAAGTTCATCGACCGGGTGCGGGCCCTGGAGGCCCTGTGCGAATTGCTCAGCGACAATGGCGACGGGGCGCTGGAGCTGTTCCGGGCCCTGGAGGACGCGGGAGAGGAGGCCTTGTGAGACGAGGCTGCATCCGCATCAGCCGGTTTTCTCCCAAGCAGAAGCGGGCGCTGACCTGGTGGTGCGGCGCGGACCGGGACAGGGACGCCATCATCTGCGACGGGGCGGTGCGCTCGGGCAAGACCCTCTGTCTGGGCCTGGGATTCGTGTGTTGGGCCATGGCGGCCTTTGACGGGCGGCAGTTCGCCCTGTGCGGTAAGAGCATCGTATCCCTGCGGCGGAATGTGCTCACAGAGCTGCTGCCGCTGCTGCGGAGCCTTGGGTTCCAGTGTCGGGAGCAGCGCTCGGAACACACCCTCATCATCCGCTTTGCCGGACGGGAGAACCGCTTTTTCCTCTTCGGCGGCCACGACGAGTCCAGCGCCGCCCTGATCCAGGGCGTGACGCTGGCCGGAGCGCTGCTGGACGAGGTGGCCCTGATGCCCCGCAGCTTTGTGGAGCAGGCCTGCGCCCGGTGCAGCGTCACCGGCAGCCGGCTGTGGTTCTCCTGCAATCCCCAGGGGCCGGAGCACTGGTTTTACCGGGAGTGGATCCAGCGCGCCGAAGAGCGCAACGCCCTCTACCTCCACTTCACCATGGACGACAATCCCTCATTGAGCCAGCGGGTCCGGGCCCGATACCGAAACTCCTACACCGGCACCTTTTACCGGCGCTTCATCTTAGGCGAATGGACGGCGGCGGAGGGGCTCATCTATGACTTCTTTGATCGGGAGCGGGACTGTCTGGAGGCGCCGGAGGGGCCCTTTTCCCGGTGGTGCGTATCCGTGGACTACGGCACCACCAATCCCGCCTCCTTCGGCCTATGGGGCCAGATGGGGAACGCATGGTACCGGGTGGCGGAGTACTACTACGACTCCCGGGCCCAGGGGAGGCAGAAGACCGACGCGGAGTACGTGGAGGACCTGCGGCGCCTGGTGGGAGAGCGGCCCATCGAGCAGGTGGTGGTGGACCCATCCGCCGCCAGCTTTATCCAGGCCCTGCGGCAGGCGGGGTTTACCGTGGTGCGGGCGGTCAACGACGTAGCCGACGGCATCCGCATCACCGCCGATCTCCTGCGAGAGGGGCGGCTGGTCATCTGCCGGGGGTGCAAAGACTGCCTGCGGGAGATGGCATTGTACTGCTGGGACCCCAAGGCCGGACGGGATGCCCCCAAAAAGGAGAACGACCACGCCATGGACGATATGCGCTATTTCGCGGCCACGGTGGCGGGACGGCGCTCCGGCGGCTTTGCCGCCACCTTTGTGGAGCGGTAGACGGCCGACAGGGACAAAAAAGGGCTGGAAGAGGCCCGCAAGGAGGAATACATGGAGATTTTCAGACGAAAAAAGGCCCAGGCGACTGCCGCAGAGGCGGTGCAGCTGCGGGCGGTGGACCGGCAGCCCTTTGGGGTGCTGGACCGGTATGTGCCCTTGCGGGGCGGCGAGATCCAGATCTACCGGGCCATCCGGGAGGCTGTGCCGGTGGTGGACGCGGCCATCTACAAGATCGTGCGCATGGTGGGCGGTGTCACCGCCACCTGCAAGGACCGGAGCGCGGAGGCAGCTTTGCAGGAATTCCTGCGGACCGTGGCGGTGGGCCGGGGACAATTCGGCATCAACGCCTTTTTGGACTGCTATGTGGACTCCCTTCTGGTCTGCGGCCGGGCGGTAGGCGAGATCGTGCCCTACTTGGACGGCAGCGACATCGCTGCGCTGCTGTGCGGCCGGGTGGAGGACCTGGAGATCCGGGAGGGGGCGTCGCCTCTGGAGTTTTTGCTGTGCGGTCCTGACGAGCGGGGCCAGATGCAGCCGCTGCCCCGACAGGAGCTGCTGCTGTTCACACCGCTCAATCCCGAGACCGACAGCCCCTACGGGGTGTCGCTGCTCCGGTCCATGCCCTTTTTGACGGAACTGCTGATGAAGGTCTATCACGCCATGGGGCTCAACTGGGACCGGTGCGGCAATGTGCGCTTTGCCGTGGTGTACAAGCCCGGCGAGGGAGAGTTGTCCGGCACCCTGGCCCGGGAGCGCAGTCAGGAGATCGCCCGGGAGTGGTCTGCCGCCATGCAGGAGAGCCACTCCGGCGGCGTGCGGGACTTTGTGGCCGTGGGCGATGTGGACATCAAGGTCATCGGCGCCGACAACCAGATTTTGGACAGCGAGGTGCCTGTGCGCCAGATTTTGGAGCAGATTGTGGCCAAGACCGGCATCCCGCCCTTCATGCTGGGCCTCAACTGGTCCTCCACGGAGCGGATGAGCTCCCAGCAGGCGGACCTTTTGACCACCGAGATCACTGCTATTCGGCGTAGCCTCACCCCAATTATCGAGCGCATCTGCCGGCTGTGGTTGCGGATGCACGGATACAGCTGCGCCTTTGAGGTGCTCTGGGACGACATCAATCTGCAGGATGAGGTGGAAGAGGCCCGGGCGGCGCTGTACCGGGAGGAGGCCCGGCGCTTACAGCTGGAGAACGACCGGGAGGAGCGCGGGGCTGGGCAATAGGCCGCCGGGACGCTTCCGAAGCCTCCAGGTGAGGCGCGCCGGGAAGGCGCGTGCAAGGGTTTGCCCGGAGGGCAAAGCCTTGATGCCGGGCGGGATTCACTTCCGCCCAGGCAGGTGAAACAATCAGAGGTCCTCGGACAGGGCCAGGAGAGCCTGTCTGGGGAATGGCCCGGGCGGCGCTGTATCGGGAGGAGGCCCGGTGCTTGCAGCTGGAAAACGACCGAGAGAAACGCGGGGGCCAATAGAGGGAACATTTGATACAGAAAAGGGAAAAGAGAGGAGTGACCGGAGAGATGGAGATCCGGAAGGAACAGTCCGGGGCACAGCCGGGACAGGTGGAACAGCGGGACCTGGAGGAGATCAACGCCCTGTCCAAGGGGGAGCTGAAGGCGGAGGACGTCTACGTTTTCTCCCTGCGCCTTTGCGACAACGAAGTGGACCGGGACTTCCAGCGGTTCGACCGGGAGGCCCTGGAGCGGCTGGGCGAGCTGTTCGTGGGCAAGAGCGGCCTGTTTGACCACCAGTGGTCCGCAGAGGGACAGACGGCCCGCATCTACCGCACGGAGGTGTACCGGGAGGATGGCGCAGTGACGGCGGCAGGGGACGGCCTATATTATCTCAAGGGCTGGGCCTATATGCTGCGCAGCGACAAGAACGCCGACCTGATCGCCGAGATCGAGGCGGGCATCAAGAAGGAGGTCTCCGTGGGGTGCAGCGTGGCGGAGTGCGTCTGCTCCATCTGCGGCAGCACCGCTCCCTGCGAGCATGTGCCCGGCCGCAGCTACGGCGGGAAGCTGTGCTACCAGGAGCTGCGCCACCCCACCGACGCCTATGAGTGGTCCTTTGTGGCGGTGCCCGCCCAGCGGGAGGCCGGCGTGCTGAAAAAGCGCTGGGGGGCCAACGGGGAGAAGCGCCCAAGCGGCGCCCAGTGGGAGACGCTGTGCCGGGAAGCGGAGCTGGGGCGGCGCTACCTCAAGGAGCTGCGCAGCGAGGTGGTGAAGCTGGCCATGCTCAGCGACGACACCCTGGACGGGGCGCTGTTCGGCGGCATCGCCGACAAGCTGGAGGAGCCGGAGCTTTTGGAGCTGCGGCGGGTCTACCGTCGCCGGGCCAAGGCGCGGTTTTGCCCGGAGCCTCAGCTGCGGTCTGCCGCCGCTGCCGGAAAGCAAAACGGCGACGAGGGCGCCTTTCTGGTGTGAGGTGTCCTGAGAGAGCGTTTCCCTCTTTCGGCGGCTGTGTGTCGACGGAAAAGGACAAGATACGCGAAAATTCGACCAATATTTTGACAGGAGGATGGACATGAAGATCTCTTTTGACGGCGTGGGCCAGTGGGGCGCCACCTTTGAATGCGCCGACGTGACCGAGGACCATGTGGTCCAGGTCTCCGCTGCCGGCACGGTGGCGAAGTGCCAGGACAGCGGGACCTTTGCCGGCGTGGTGCTCCATGTGGCAAGGGACAAGAAGGCCTGCACTGTGCAGCTGGGCGGCGTGGCCACCGTGAAGTACAGCGGCGGTGCTCCCGCGACGGGCTGGACCAAGCTGGCCGCCGATGCCAACGGCGGCGTCAAGACTTCTGAGAGCGGCACGGCCTATCTGGTGCTGGATGTGGACGAGGCCGCCGAGACTGTGGCCTTTGTACTGTAAGGAGGAGTGAGAGCGATGAGTGCACATTACGAGACGCTGAAACTGGAAAAGGGGATGTACGGCCAGGCGGGCCGCAGCTTCACCCAGATGCTGGAGGACATGGACCCCAGCGAGAACTACCGGGGCACCGCCCTGGAGGGGCTGGACGCCTTCCAGCGCCAGCTCAAGCGCTTTGACATCCACGTCAAGGGCGCCGGCAGCGACATGGTGGAAAAGTTCTTCCACACCACCGACTCCGCCGTGCTGTTCCCCGAGTTCGTCTCCCGAGTGGTGCGTCAGGGCATGGAGGAGGAGAACATCCTGCCCAGTATCACCGCCACGGTGACCCGCTTTGACGGCATGGACTACCGCTCCATCGCCGCTGTGCCCACCGAGGCCGACAAGGAGCTCAAGCGGGTGGAGGAGGGCAGCTTCATCCCCACCACCACCATCCGCACCCAGGAGAATCTGGTGCGCCTCCACAAGCGGGGCAGGATGCTGGTGGCCTCCTATGAGGCCATCCGCTTCCAGCGCCTGGACCTCTTTTCCGTGACGCTGCGCCAGATCGGCGCCTACATCGCCCGGATGCACCTGGAGGACGCCATCTCCGTGATTCAGAACGGCGACGGCAACGACAACGCCGCCGAGGCCCTGAAGGTGGGCACCAGCCCCATCGGCGGCCAGGCGGGCACGCTGAGCTATGACGCGCTGCTGGACTTCTGGAGCCAGTTTGCGCCCTATGCCATGAATACGCTTTTGGTGTCCGACGACATGATGCTGGCCATGCTCAAGCTCCAGGAGTTCCAGAACCCCCTGACTGGATTGAACTTCCAGGGCACCGGCACCCTGACCACCCCTCTGGGGGCCAAGCTCCTGCGCACCTCCGCCCTGCCCGCCTCCACCCTCATCGGTCTGGACCGAGGCTACGCCCTGGAGATGATCTGCGGCAGCGACGTGACCGTGGAGTACGACAAGCTCATCGACCGCCAGCTGGAGCGGGCGGCCATCACCTCCATCTCCGGCTTTGCCAAGCTCTATCAGGACGCGGCCAAGGTGCTGACGGTCTAACGGAGAAGGAGAACGCGAAGAGGGGAGAGGTTTAAGATGCTGGAGGAGATCATCACTCTGGCCAGGGCCATGAGCGGCTCTGCGGAGGACGCTCTGCTGGAGACCTTCTGCCAGGTGGCCCAGGAGGAGCTGGAGCGGCGGCTGCGCCAGGGCGTGACACCGGAGGCGTGCGGCAGCGCCTTTGCCTGCGCCGGGGCCTGTCTTGCCTGCGCCGCCCTCTATGAAACGGACACCGCCGGCAGTGGAGGCGTCTCCTTCCGGGCGGGGGACGTGTCCGTCACGGCCTCCGCCGGAGGGGAGAGCACCGCTTCCACTAAGGCTTTGCGGGAGCTGGCGGAGCGGATGATGGCGCCCTATCTGGATGACGGCGGTTTTTGCTTCCGGGGGGTGCGGGCATGAGCGGGCTTTGGTTTGGCCGCGTCCTGACCCGGTACGGTGGGACGGCCCAGCTGCTCCACGACGGGCAGCTGACGCAGGTGCGGGCCTTTATCCAGCCCACGCTGGGGGAGCGGGAGCTCCCCCAGACCGCCACGGCCCTGGGAAAGCGGGACCGGCGGGTGTGGCTCTACCTGGGGCAGGGGCCCCTGGCCGTGGGGGACACGGTGCAGTGGCAGGGGCAGGACTTCGCAGTCCGCTCCGCTGAGCCCATTCGGATCGGAGACGCCCTGTCCCACTGGTGGGGCACCTTGGAATGCAGACGGGAGGCGGCGCCATGACGGGACTCAATCAGGTCAAGGAGGCCATCCTCTCTGCCCTGGAGGGGGCGGGGCTGACGGCCTTGGGCCGCTTCGGCACCCAGGCGGAGCGAAGCTACACCGGTCCGGTGGCAGTCATTGGCGTGGCCCAGGCCGCCGGGAAGCCCATGGGCCTGGGGGGATACCTCGGCACTGTCTACGACCCGGACGCGGGAACGGAGAGGGAGATCTACGGCCGGATGCTGGAGGTCACCGTGTCCGTGGACGTCTACGCCCCCGGTGGCGCCGATGCGTGTGAAAGCGTCATGGAGACGGCGGCGGAGACGCTGATGGCCGGGCTGCCTGCGGGGCTGCGGTTGCGGAGCCTGCAGTGGGGGCAGACGGAGTGGGACGAGGACAGCGGCCTCTATCTGCGCCGGGGAACGGCGGAGTACACCGCCCAGTTCACGGCCACTGCCTCCGCCGAGACCGGCGAGATACTGGATTTTGAACTGAAAGGCGTGATGAAGGAATGCTGAGTACCATTCATGAGCGGCCGGGAGTCTACTCCTCCTATGATGCCTCCTCCATTGTGGCGGGAGGCAGGGCCAACAAGGTCATCGGCGTGGCGGCCCTGGCCCGGAACGGAGAGAGCGCCGGCACTGTGATGACCGTCACCGGCTATGCGGCCGGTGTGGCGGCCTTTGGGGAGGATCAGGAGACCCCCGGGATGTCTACGCTGCTGCAGCTGCTCTTTGCCGGCGGCGCCTCCACCGTGCTGGCCGCCGCTGTAGGCGGCACCGGCGCCCTGGAGGACTACCAGGCGGCCTTTGCCCTGCTGGGGGCGGAGGAGAGCGTGCAGATCATGGTCTGCGACAGCGCGGATGAGAGCGTGCAGCAATCCCTGCGGGACAGCGTGCAGGAGGCCTCCGCCAACCGCCGGGAGCGCATCGCCGTGGTGGGCGGCGACGGCGACAAGGCGGCGGAGTTGGTGGCCCGGGCGGAGAAGCTCAATTCCGAGCGGGTGCTGCTGGTGGGCCCCGACGTGCTGGACAGCCAGGGCAAGGTGCTGCCGGGCGTGTTCGGCGCGGCGGCGGTGGCGGCGGCCATCGCCGTGAGCCATGACCCGGCGGTGCCCCTGAACGGCGCCGCGCTCTACGGCCTTTCCGGCCTGACGGAGAAGTATGGGGACAACGACATCGACCTGCTGGTCCGGGGCGGCGTGACGCCTCTGGAGGTGTCGGCAGGCATCCTCTCCCCGGTGCGTGGCATCACCACCCGCACTACAACCGGAGGCAGCGCCGACGCCACCTGGCGGGAGGCCACCACCATCCTCATTGTGGACGACGTGATCCCCACCATCCGCACTTCGCTGCGCAGTAAGTTCACCCGCAGCAAGAATACGGCCCAGACCCGCAGCGCCATCCGTTCCCAGGTGATCGTGGAGCTGGAGAGCAAGGTGCGCTCCGAGATCATCGACAGCTACGGCAGCGTCACCGTTACCCCGGAGGAGAGCGACCCCACCGTGTGCCTGGTGGAGTTTGAGTTCGTGGTGGCCCACGGCCTCAATCAGATTCGGCTGACGGCCCATATCACCGCTCAACACGGCGGCAGGACATGGACACCACAGCACTCCCCCCCCGCGCCGACACCCCCCCGGCGGCGGCCGGCACCGCGCCCCCGCCCCCCCCCC
>CALXDZ010000144.1 GCA_944387205.1 uncultured Oscillospiraceae bacterium | reverse complement strand
GGCCCTGCCCAAGGACACGGTCATCCTCACTGCCGGCTGTGCCAAGTATAAGTACAACAAGCTGGACCTGGGCGACCTCGGCGGCATTCCCCGGGTGCTGGACGCGGGCCAGTGCAACGACTCCTACTCCCTGGCGGTCATTGCCCTGAAGCTCAAGGAGGTCTTTGGCCTGGAGGATATCAACGACCTGCCCATCGTCTACAACATCGCCTGGTATGAGCAAAAGGCGGTCATCGTGCTGCTGGCGCTGCTGTACCTGGGAGTGAAGAACATCCACCTGGGTCCCACCCTGCCTGCTTTCCTGAGCCCCAATGTGGCCAAGGTGCTGGTGGAGAACTTCGGCATCGCCGGCATCGGCACCGTGGAGGAGGACATGAAGCTCTTCTTCGGTGAGGGCGCGGCCAAGGAATAAGAAAGAAAACCCTCTGCCATAGATAAAAAAGCAGGACACGAAAGTGTCCTGCTTTTTGCTTGATTCTCTTAGGGAGCAACCTGAATGTCCACAGCCACGGGAGCGGGATTCTCGCTGCCCAGCTCGCCGGTGTAGGTCACGGTCACACGGTCACCCTCAGCCAGAGCCTTCTGGTCCACATCGTCGCCGAAGTCAAAGACCAGATAGTTGCCCTCGTCGTCCAGCAGCACCAGATAGCTGTCCAGACGGTTGACAATGCCGCTGATGGTCTGGGCCTCCTCGGCGTCAGAGCCCTCGGGCATGGAACTCTCCGGCATGGAGCTCTCGGGAGTGAGGCTCTCCGGTGCATTGCCGGGAGTGGAATTACTGTTGGAGTTGTTCTGGCCGCAGGCTGCCAGAGACAGCACCAGGCACAGCATCAGCAGGGTAGTAAAAACGAGTTTTTTCATGAGACAGATTCCTTTCTTTATGTTGCCAAATGGCTTCTTCCTAGCGGTTTGATACGGATTTTCCTGATTTTTCTCCATCCTCTTGCCGTTGTGGGGTGTTTGCCATGCGATCCTCCTTACCCGGCAACGTGCCTGATTATAGCAGGCATAAGCTGGGAGAGAAACCGCAATTCAGATACAAATATTATCTAAAAGTGACAAATGTGTATCGATTTGGTAAAAAAGAGACGGCGGCTTCCGCCGCCGTTACCTTAGGAGAGTTCAGTTGAGCCGCCATACGCCGAAGTTGAGATAGGCCGCAAAGGTCACCCACAGAAGATAAGGGATCTGCAGCCAGGCGGCGATTTTGTCCACTTTCCAGAAGGCGCGCACCATACAGAGAATGAGTACCCACAAAAGAACCAGCCAGATCAGGGCAAAGCCGAAGGCCTGAAGGCTGAAGAAGATGATGCTCCAGAAGAAGTTGAAGGCCAGCTGGAGCAAAAACAGCAGCAGACTCTTGGACCGGTCGGCGGAGGGGGGCGCAAGATAGATCCGGGCGGCGCCGATGCCCATGAGGGCAAAGAGGATGCCCCAGACGATGGGAAATACAATGGCGGGGGGCGATAGAGGCGGCTTGATGACAGTCTGGGTGTAAATTTGACTGCCCTTTCGGGTCAAAAAGCCGGAGAGAGCGCCCACAGCCTCTGTGAAGAGAATCCAGAGGACATAGACCTTCCATGCGCGTTTTTTCATATGCAATCACCTGGCAGCAGTATATGCAAAAAAATGCCGGGATATGCGGCTGACACCTGTCGTTTTGCTTCACCACATCGATATCTGAAAAGCAGAGCGCCTGTAACAGAACGCTCCAAAAGCAGTGATCACAGACTGTGGCAACCATTAAGAGAGTCTTCCGTGTACATCAAGGTCAGTGATAAAAACAGTGCACCCGGAACTTCTGCGTAAGGCGGAGGTTTCGGGTGCATCTATAATTATGTATTGCTGGTATATGAAAGAAGCGCCGCCTGTGCCGGGCGGTGTGCAGAGGGCTCTGGGCGCGGTGTTACTGTTGCCGGACGCCTGGAGCCTGGGGCTGCTCCGCTTGTCCCTCGCTTTTTTCGGGGGGAGAGCCGTATTCTCCGTATTCACAGCCTACGCTGCAGGCCTGCACGTCGTCAATAAGGACCCACCGGCCATGCTGCTTTTCATACAGCCGCACGGTGCCAAAGCCGTTGCCGCCGTTCCAGAGCCGGTTGTGGCGCATATAGCCGTCGGGGGATTCGTAGCGGATGAGCAGCATCTCGTCTTTATTGCAGGCGATCTCCGCTTCCATCTTGGCCCGGAAGGTGGTCTGGGTGACCTTCCACAGGATCTGGGTGTCGGTCTCCGTGCAAGTGAAGTCGGTGCGGCTGCCGGTCCAGAACTTGCTGAAGTTGAACGCGTAGTCCCGGCCCTCGTAATAGAACTGGCCCAGCAGCTTGCGGTTCAGGGAGATGCCGAAGACTTTGGGTCTGCCGCCGCCCACCCCAAAGACGCTGTTGCGCAGGCGCTGGCCGGTGAGATTGCTGACCAGGTCATTGGAGGAGAGCCACACCCAGGGAGAGGTGAAGTCGCTGCCCCAGTTCTTGTCGGCGTAACCGTAGCAGGTCTCAGGTTTGACCCGATACTCCTCGCCATTGAGCCGGACCCAGCCGCTGAAAGAGGTCTTCATGCCCTCGGCGTGCCAGAACATCTCAAAGGCGTTGAGGGCGCGAAAAAATTGGGAAGCCCCATAGCCTGCGTGATAGGCCACCTGCTTGTGGACCCGCAGGTCCCACTCCATTTCTCCTGCGTCGCTCATCCACTCGGGGTGCGCGGCGGCCTCCTGGGCAGAGACATGGACACTGCCCTTGATGCGGGTTTCGGTGCAGATGCAGTCGTCAGCCATCAAGTTCAGCGGTGTGTTCATGAGGATGGAGACTTTACTCCAGGGAAAGAAACGGTGGAGTTGGCCCTTTTCCTTGCCCCAGAAACCTGCATTCACCATGCAGTAGGAAGGGTGGCGGCCGGCATTGCGCCCCTCTGGGTCGTTCCAGATCAGCACAGGCTGCTCCTGGGCCAGAGCAGGATTGCAGAGGAAATATTCGATGTAAAAAGACTTGCGTGCTCCGGTTTTGGCGTGCTCGGCGGTGAAGGAGTGCCACCACCAATCGTAGCCCTTTTTTGCCAGGGGACCTTTGAGCATACAGTAGTCCCGGGTAATGTCACTTTTATTCATGGCGTGGTACCTCGTCTATGTTTGGTTCTCGTTCCTCACAGAAGGCGGGGACGAACATTTTCCTTAGTGTATTACAAATAGGCGGGAATTACAATCCGGTTTTATTGGGAAAGCCCACGCTCTGCCTTCATAAGCCGCCTGAATCAGAAGTTTCCTTTTGCTTGCTGCTATAAAAAAGTATTACACCCAAAACGCGGACCAGGAGGATCTGCTCTCTATCGGTACCATTGGACTTATCAAGGCTATCTCCAGCTTCAATCTCGACAAGGGTGCAAGATTGGCCACTTATGCCGCACGGTGCATTGAAAATGAGATCCTTATGTATTTCCGCAGCCAGAAAAAAACCCAGGGAGAGGCGTCTTTGTCGGAGTCCATCGAGACAGACAAGGATGGCAACTCCCTAATGCTGATGGATGTGGTGGGCGTGGATGACACCATGCTGGAGGACTTACACGACCGGGACAGCGCGCTGCAGCTCCACCGTCTGGTGGCAGAGTGCCTGACAGAACGAGAGGCACAGATCATCCGTAAACGGTACGGATTGGGAGGGATACAGCCCTATACGCAGCGGGAGATCGCCAAGGAACTGGGCATCAGCCGCTCCTATGTATCCCGCCGCCACTAATGTAAACGAAGCCCGGAAAGCCTTGTGGGACAAGACTTTCCGGGCTTCGCGCGTGGCCGGGGTAGCACCGCGGTTATTGTAAACGGCAATAATTTTAGAAAGATAAGCGGCTGTTCATCAATCAATAGGATTTGGATAACATTCTAACATTGGAATCTTGTTCTCCTTGCTATATTGGTTTGAAATCTTCGCTAGCATAAACAGCGTTTGCCATTTGGAAATCGAAGGTTCTTTTTTGGGACGTCGAAGCCATTTAGTTTTTTTCCCTTTAGGGTCAAACAAAAGCACGCCAACATTTAGTGAGATAAATGTAGATAAATTTTGCTGAAGAATCTTTTCTTTTTCATACGGTAAAA
>CALXDZ010000143.1 GCA_944387205.1 uncultured Oscillospiraceae bacterium | reverse complement strand
GTGATGATCGGCGGCACGCTGCCTCTGCTCCACTCCGGCTACCGGGTGGGCAGCGGCGATACCATCATCATGGAGTCCTGCGAGTACTGCAACTCCTTCCTCAGCTTCTTCCCCACTGTGGCCGTCATCCTCAATGTGGAGGCCGACCACCTGGACTTCTTCAAGGACCTGAACGACGTGGAGCACTCCTTCCACGAATTTGCTCAGCTGGTGCCTGAGAAGGGCTATGTAGTGGTCAACGCCGACGACCAGGGCGCCATGGACTCCGTTAAGGGCATTCAGCACCCTGTATTCACCTTCGGCCTCCAGCCCGGCGCAGACTGCACGGCGGAGCATCTGACTTTCTCCGATGAAGCGCCCTCCTTTGACGTGGTGATCCGCGGCAAGCACTATGCCCATGTGGACCTCCATGTCTTTGGCCAGCACAACGTACTGGACGCCCTGGCAGCGGCGGCCTCGGCCTATGTGCTGGGCCTGCCCGGCGCGGCAGTGGAAAAGGGACTGAGCTCCTTCACCGGCGCTGGCCGCCGCTTCGAGCACAAGGGCAGCTTCCACGGCGCGGAGATCTATGACGACTATGCCCATCACCCCGGCGAACTCCACGCCCTGCTGACCACCGCCAAGGGCATGGGCTACAAGCGCATCCTCTGCGCCTTCCAGCCCCATACCTACTCCCGGACCAAGGCGCTCTTCGACCAGTTCGTGGAGGAGCTGAAGATTCCGGATGTGGCCATCGTGGCAGAGATCTTCGCCGCCCGGGAAAAGAACACCATCGGCATCAGCTCCGCCGACTTATGTAAACAAATCCCTGGCTCCATCTATTGCTCCACCCTGGACCAGGTGACGGAGGAGCTGCGCAAGCGGGCCCAGCCCGGGGACCTGATTTTGACGGTGGGCGCCGGCGACATCTACCGGGCCGGCGAGAAGCTGCTGGAAGAACAGTAAAGGAACCGTCTGTCAGGACGGCATGGCTGATAAGGCCATGCCGTCCTGCTTTACAAAGGGCCGGTTTTCTGCCATCCGGGGCAGCGGCCCATCCACATATGAAGGAGAGAGACCATGAAGAATCCGCAGGCCGCAGGACACCTGTCCGCGCTGGTGACCATTTTGATCTGGGGCACCACCTTCATCTCCACCAAAGTGCTGCTGGTGGCCTTTGAGCCGGTGGAGATTTTGTTCATCCGCTTCGTCCTGGGCCTCATCGCCCTGGTCATCGTATGTCCCCACCGGCTCAGAGGCACCACGCCCCGGCAGGAGCTGACCTTTGCCGCCGCAGGCCTGTGCGGCGTGTGCCTATACTATCTGCTGGAGAATATCGCCCTGACCTATACCTTGGCCTCCAATGTGGGCGTCATCCTCTCCGTGGCCCCCTTCTTCACCGCCATTTTGTCCCATGTGGTGTTCAAAGGCGCGGAGAAGCTGCGCCCCAGCTTCTTCGGCGGCTTCGTGCTGGCCATGGCAGGCATCGCCCTCATCAGCTTCAACGGCTCTGCCCTGGCCCTCAATCCCCTGGGGGACCTGCTGGCGCTGCTGGCGGCCCTGGTATGGGCCTGCTATTCCATCCTCACCCGAAAGATCAGCGCCTATGGCTACTCCACTCTCATCACCACCCGGCGGGTGTTCTGCTACGGCATCGCCTTTATGATCCCCGCCATGTTCCTCTTTGACGTCCAGTGGAATCTCTCTGCTCTGGCCCAGCCGGTGTATCTGCTGAACCTGGTGTTCCTGGGGCTGGGGGCCTCGGCCCTGTGCTTTGTCACCTGGAACACAGCGGTGAAACTGCTGGGCCCGGTGCGCACCAGCGTCTACATCTACATGAGCCCCGTCATCACCGTGGTGACCTCGGCCCTGATCCTCCATGAGCCGGTGACCCCTCTGGCTGCCGGCGGCATGGCTCTGACCCTGGCGGGACTGGTGCTGTCCCAGGGCCGTTCTCTTCGTCCCCGGGCCAATGCGGGACAGTCCTGAGCAGCTACACAACTTTTTCAATTACATAAAATAAAGCAAGGAGGGAGCCTTTCCCGGGAAAGGCTCCCTCCTCTCTTTTTTCCGCAGGCCATGCCTGAATCAAATCTTGTCCCTTTTTATGCGCTGATGAGCAGATGGTCCCCCATCCACCGGGCCACCGGAGCCTCCCGGGCCGTGGAAAAGGTCATCTCCCCTTCGGGCGTCTGCCGGATGGAGAGAGCCGCGCCTGGATCTGATGACAGGGTGTGCCCATATCCGGTCCGCACCTGCATCCGGGCGATGTTGTTCTCTGCCCCCGGAACAATGGGCGTCAGGGCCAGATACAGCACGCCGCTGCGGGCCCAGAGACCGTCTGTCAAAAGAGAGCGCTCCGCCTCACAGGGAAAAGCGGCGGACAAAAAGCAGACGTTGCTCTCCCCCAGGTCTCCCCGCCAGGTGCAAGCGAGCGTACCGGTCTTTTTGCTGTAATAATTCACATTGCTGCTGTATGCCTCCAGCCGCACACCGATCCCCCTTGCGGCGTCCCGCAGCGGACAGCAGAGCAGCGCTGCCCCGTCCCCGGCGCCGAAAAGAGGCACCGCGCTCCACTTCCATCCCCAGGAGAGAGCGTAGTACTTTTGCGTCTGCCGCAGGCAGCAAAGCCGGGTAGTCATGCAGGCTGAAGTGGCCGCCGCCACCTCCTGAAAGGTCCTTTCTCCCGTCTGAAAGGCCCGCAAAAGGGCGATCTGCTCCCCGGTATAACCGTAGGCTGTCAGAGTCTCCTCCGGCAGCCCAGCCCGCTTTTTCAGCAGCTCCTCATACGCCGCCAGGGACTCCTCTCCCGCCGACGCAGCGCTCTCGTATTCCAGGAAGATCTCCTCCCTGCGCTCCAGCCCCTCCGCCGGAGCGGCAAACACCGGCAGGCCTCCGCGCAGGGCCAGCAGCGCCAGGACCAGACAGATGATCTGTTTTTTCATGGGACACCCTCCCTCCCTTTTCCGCAAGAGAGCATCTTCGGCAGTGGCACGGAACGCCTCCCCATTCCTTTTACAGTCCCTTCAAATAGAGCTCCGGGTCAGACCGAAGCGTCTGCTCAAAGTGATTTCTTCCCGTCCAGTAGCTACTTCCCCCATACGCCGGCACACCCGCGTCCACAAACAGCGTCCCCTGGGCGGTGACCGCTGCGCAGCTGGCAAAGGACGAAGCGTTTGGATTGGCAAGATAGTAGACCTCTCCCGAGGCGGTGGTCTCCCGCAGGATTGTAGCAAACAGGATGCCGCATCCATAGCAGTGGGTAGCTCTCATCCCGTTATCCAGTAGCGCACCCCTTTCCGGCCCGTCCAGACTGGCCCGGGCGGACCAGTTCCGGTTTCCCGTCAGGGTGATGCCGGGGAGGCAGTCCTCCTCCACGGTAAAGCTCTTTTCGGGGATCTCCGCGATAGTGGTCCCCACTGCGGCGCTGCCCAAAAACTCCCCGGTGACCGGCCCGTAGGAACGATATACCTCCGCGTGGGCGCTTCTGGCCTTTGCAAGGGCGATGGCATCCATCAGCGCCCCAAAGCGACAGCCCTCCGTCAGCGCAGGATCCAGAATCGCCCGGTTGACCGCGTCGGCGAACTGAGAAAAGGAGGCCTGGTCGATTTGGTCGATGGGCTGTCCCCACGCCTCCTCCAGATAGGCAAGTTCCCCCGCAAACTCTTCTTTCAGGGCACTGGTCGTCTCCGCTTCCAGATCCCAGGTCTCCGGCTGCTCCGAAGCGCAGGAGATAAGGACCAGTGCGGCGCACGCCGTCAGCAGCAAAAACAGCAGGCAACGCCGTTCTTTCATCGTCTCTTCCTCCCTTTCTTCCCCCGCTTGGCGGCAGCATGGTGTGCAGCGGCGGTTTTCACTTTAATTTTATCATACCCAACGTTTTAAAAGGAGATTTTGTTACAGGATTCTTCTTTTATTTCCTCATTTTGGCGTTTGTACCAAATCAACACTCTCAGCCATGTGCAAAAGTTCTTCTTTACTGGCCCAGGCGTCAATCAAAAATACGATTCCGGTATCTT
>CALXDZ010000142.1 GCA_944387205.1 uncultured Oscillospiraceae bacterium | reverse complement strand
ACCGGCACAGGCTTTGCCCAGCCGAAGCCGCACAGCACCATCATGGCAAGGCCGAACCAGTCGATGTGGCGCAGGGGGTTGAGAGACAGCCGGTGCATCCGCTTGGCCGTGGGGTCCCCCAGGGCGTATGCCGCCACGCCGTGGCAGGTCTCGTGGACCGTCAGGCATAAAAAAACACTCACCAGACGCAGCACAAGGGCCCCCATGGAGGCAAAGTCCAGCTGCCGGAAGAGATTTTCCAGATAGTGCACGCAGATCGCTCCTTTTCCAGCCGCGGCCAATCAAAATACAGAGTTAGTATAGCATTTTTTCTGCTTGAATACAAGTTATTCCTCACTTTCCAGACGAGAGTGAGGCCACAGGCTCCGGCAGATCACCGGGGTAACTAAGGCAAAAAGAAAGAGCGTCCATGAGACGCTCTTTCCTGTCCTTACCAGGGGCGCACCCCTCAGTCCTCCTGCTTTCTGGCCCGGGTCATCAGCTCCCGCACCACGGACTGAGTGGATTTGTTCTGATAAAGCACCTCATAGGCGCAACGGCAAATGGGCATCTCCACCTTGGCCTGTTCCGCCAGTTGGCGGACGCTATCAGCGGCATAGTAGCCCTCCACCACGGCGCCGATCTCCTCCATGGCCTCCTGAGCGCTCTTGCCCTGGCCGATAAGGATGCCGCAGCGGCGGTTCCGAGAGTGCATGGAGGTGCAGGTGACAATCAAATCACCCATACCAGCCAGACCCGCGAAGGTCTCCCGCCGGCCGCCCAGCTTCTCCCCCAGGCGGCCCATCTCGGCCATAGCCCGGGTCATCAGCAGAGCCTTGGTATTGTCGCCATAGCCCATGCCGTCAATGACGCCACAGCTGAGCGCCACCACGTTTTTCAAAGCCGCCGCCAGCTCCACACCTACGATGTCGGGGCTGGTATAGACCCGGAAGTACTCGTTCATAAAGGCGTCCTGCACCAGACGGGCAGCCGCCTCATCCGGATGGGCCGCCACCACGCCTGTGGGAATACGACGTCCCACTTCCTCTGCGTGAGAAGGACCGGAAAGCGCAATTACTTTACAGTCTTTCCTGACCTCTTCCTCAATGATCTGACTCATCAGATTATGGGTATCCCGCTCCACGCCCTTGGAAACAGACACCAGCGGTGTACCGGGCCGAAGATAAGGCGCCGCCTTGGCAGCGGTGGTTCGGACCGCATAGGAGGGTGTTGCAAACACCACCAGATCCTGCTGCCCCAATTGCTCCATGCTGCCGGTAAAAATCAGCGACTCCGGCAGCTTCACACCAGGAAGCAGAGGATTTTCCCGGGTCTTGCTCATCTGCTCCGCCTTCTCCGGATTGTGAGACCAAAGGGTGACTGTATGTCCATTGTCGCACAGCACTTGGCTCAGGGCCGTGCCCCAGCCGCCGGTGCCCAAAACAGTGATCTTCATGGCGAACCTCCGCTTATTCCTGTTTTTTATGATGGAAGCTGAACTTGTTCTCCGTTCCATGTAAAAGGCGATGGATATTTCCCCGGTGCTGCCACACCACCAGCCCGCCGACCACAAAGGCCAGCACTACGATCACCGGATCTGGATAGCAGTACCAGGAGATGAAGGGAAAGCTGCCTCCTGCCCACACAGAGCCCAAGGACACATACTTGGTCACGATGGCCAAAATCAAAAAGCCGCCCCATACCACCATCGCAATGCGCCAATCCATCATGATGGCGATGGTGCCTCCGGAGAGAATGCCCTTGCCGCCCTTGAAGTGGAACATGCAGGGGAACATATGGCCCAGCAGACAAAAGAGAGCCGCCCAATATTTACCCAGAAGCTCCAGTTCCCAAAAGCCAGCAAAACTGAAGAGATACCGGCCCAGCAAAATGGCAATCACAGCCTTGAGCACATCCGTCAATATCACCACAAAGGTCAGCGCTCCGCCAAAGGTCCGGTAGAAGTTAGTCAGGCCCGCATTGCCGCTGCCGTGGCCCCGTACATCATCCCGCAGGATGTACTTGGAAACGATGACTGCACCGTTGAAGCAGCCCAGGAAATAGGCCGCCACCGCCACCACCAGCGCCCAGAGAAAAAAGGTAGGCTCCACCTGGGACAGACACCAAATGACAGATTCCTCCATCGCTTACTCCTCCTTGTCGCCTTTTTCCCGGATGGAGAGGATGATCGGCGTCCCCTCCAGTCCAAAGGTACTGCGGATGCAGTTCTCCAGATACCGCTGATAGGAGAAATGGAAGAGCTTTTTATCATTGCAGAACACCACAAAGTGGGGAGGCCGGATGCCCACCTGGGTCATATAGTAGATCTTCAGCCGCCGGCCCTTGTCCGTGGGCGGCTGGACCCGTGTCTGGGCATCCGCCAGGACATTGTTGAGCATGCCGGTGGTGATGCGGGTGGAGGCCTGCTCATGGACATAGTTGATGAGGTCAAAGAGACGGTCCACTCGCTGCCCCGTCAGAGCGGAAAGGAAAAGGATGGGAGCGTAGGTCATATAGCTCAGATCCCGCATGACCTCCTGGCGCATCTTGTCCATGGTCTTGCCGTCTTTCTCCACCAGGTCCCATTTGTTCACCACGATGATACAGGCCTTCCCCGCCTCGTGGGCCAAGCCCGCCACCTTAGTGTCCTGCTCCGTGACACCCTCGGTGGCATCGATGAGGATGAGGCACACATCAGCCCGGTCGATGGCCATGGTGGCACGGAGGACGCTGTACTTTTCGATGGCCTCCTCCACCTTGGCCTTTTTCCGCATACCGGCAGTGTCGATAAACACATACTTGCCCTTGTCATTTTCAAAGGCAGAGTCGATGGCGTCCCGGGTGGTACCGGGTACGTTGCTGACGATGGTCCGCTGCTGGCCCAGGATGCGGTTGGTCAGAGAGGACTTACCCACATTGGGTCGGCCGATGAGAGCTACCTTGATGGCGTCGCTCTCCTCTTCCTCCTCATCTTCCGGCGGGAAATAGGCCACGCAGGCGTCCAGCAGGTCGCCGGTGCCGTGACCGTGGACGGCAGAGACGGCGATGGGATCTCCCAAACCCAGGTTATAGAACTCATAGACGTCAGGGCTCATACCCTGATCCACCTTGTTCACCGCCAGCACAATGGGCTTGCCGCAGCGCAGGAGCATATTGGCCACCTCCTGGTCAGCGGCAGTGACTCCGGTCTTGACATCGGTCAAAAAGACGATGACCGTAGCGTTATCAATGGCGATCTGGGCCTGCTCCCGCATGAAGCTGAGGATCTGGTCATCGGTGCGGGGCTCAATACCGCCGGTATCCACCAGGGTAAAGGTGCGGCCGTTCCAGTCCGTCTCTCCATAGATCCGGTCCCGGGTGACGCCGGGCGTATCCTCCACGATGCTCAGGCGCTGGCCCACCAATTTATTGAAAAGCATGGACTTGCCCACATTGGGCCGCCCTACGATGGCGACAATGGGTTTCATCTTTGCTCACGTTCCTTCCTTGTAAAAATCGCGTCCACCAGGCTGAAACCGTCCTGCTCCACCACGGTGACGGGACGGCCCAGGGCCTGCTCCACATCCGCCACGGTCAGATCGTCCAAAAACACATCTCCGCCGTGGCGCAGCACGTTGGCCGGAAGCAGGATGTGGTCTCCCAGCCGCCGCTCTTTGAGCTGGGCAATGATGTCCTGGGCGGTCAAAAGACCGGCCACATCGATGGTATGGCCGAAAAAGTCGTTGCGGATACCCACCACTTCTCCCTGAAGGGAGGGGCATTTCTCCTTGGCCTGGGCCACCAGGGCGGCGATGAAGGGCTGGGCCGACATTCCCGTGGCGCTGGTGAAGCTCAGGTACTCCGCATCAGGGTCCACATCCTCCAGGCCCTGGGAAAACTCCGTCATCAGGGACCGCAGCATCCCCACGCCGTTTTCCAGCTGACCGTACTCCTCATAATAGGACTCCGGCGGCAGTTCCCGGCCGGCCTTGATATACAGCTCATCGGCGCAGAAAAACTTCCGCGTCCCGTATTTTTCCAGGCAGATGGCACCGTATTTATCCACGATGTCGATGATCTCCCCGGCCTTCTGGGCATCTACCATGCCGATCTTGGCCAGGCCCTTGCGGTACTTGGTCAAGCCCACCGGCACGATGGAGCAGCTTCCAAAGCCCATATCCATCAGATCCTCAATGGTGCGGCGCAGGTGCTCTCCGTCATTCCAGCCGGGACAGACCACGATCTGTCCATTCATCTCGATGCCCGCCTGGCCAAAGGACCGCATATACTCCAGGCTCTTGTCCGCGTGGACGTTGCCCAGCAGCCGTTTGCGCAGTTCCGGCTCCGTGGACTGGACAGAGACATTGATGGGGCTGATGCGCAGATCGATGATCCGCTGGGCCTCCCGGGGCGTCAGGTTGGTGAGGGTGATATAGTTGCCCATGAGAAAGCTCAGCCGGGCGTCGTCGTCCTTGAAGTAGAGTGTGTCCCGCATATTGGGGGGCATCTGATCCACAAAGCAGAATAGGCAGTGGTTGGAACAAGGACGAGGCTCGTCCATCAGATAGGAGTCGAAATTCAACCCCAGCTCCTGGCCCTCCAGCTTGCGGATCTCCAGCCTCCGCCGTCCGCCCTCCGGCTCCTCCAGCTCCAGCTCCAGAACCGGATCATAGCAGTAGAACCGGTAATCCAGCACGTCCACGATCTCATGTCCATTGACCGTCAGCAGCTTCTCCCCCGCCTGGATGCCGGCTCGCTGAGCCGGACTGCGGCGGTCCACAGATGTGACGACTGTACTCATGGTCTTCCCCCTCTGCATATGCGGTGCCCAAGCGTTCCCGAACGGGACGGAGGCAACCGCTGGTATGTTTCAGTATAGCCAATTTTTCCAGGAATCGCAACTCAAAAAGAAAGGAGGGAAGATGCTTCTTCCCTCCTTACGGTCCTTACGGCTTCGTGCTTACTTCGCAACCACGGACTTCACAACCTTGACCTGACGGCCGTTGTAAGTACCGCATTCCTGGCACATTCTGTGAGGCAGATGCAGTGCACCGCACTTGGGGCACGCAACAAGGCCGGGAACCGCCAGCTTCCAGTGAGAGCTGCGCCGCTTGTCGCGTCTTGCTTTGGAAACTTTTCTCTTAGGTACTGCCATAGTGACACCTCCTTGGTCAAAAGGCAAAGGACGGGCCTTATCTGCCTTTGTGTTTACTGCTCGTCGGAACTTTTATTCAAAAGCTTTGCCAGGACGGCCAACCGCGGGTCTACTTCCTTTTTACAGGAGCAGGGGCCCAGATTCAGATCGGCTCCGCACCGCGGGCATAGTCCCTTGCAATCTTCCGAACACAATGTCTTTGTGTCCATTCCCAGGATGAATGCTGTACGGGCAAGGTCTTCGGCATCCACCGTACCTTCCTCCAGCAAAACGATATCTTCGTTCTCCTCGTCCTCTTTTTCCTCCGCCAGAACACAGCTGAAGTCCACGGACTTGGGATTACGGAATTCCTTGGCGCATCGGTCACAGACCGAATCCAGCGTAGTCCGGGCCGTCAGTGACAGCACCAGTACGCCCGCCTCGTTCCGCACCAGGCCTTCCACCTCCACCGGCTCCGCTACGGGGAAATAGCCGTTGAATTCCACATCGGAAAGGTCCATGGAAAACCGGAACGGAAGCTCCGCTCCCGGGGTATTCAGGATTCGTTTTACATCTAAACGCATAGCATACCTCGCAATGACACGAGTGATATTATAGTGGATTCTCCGCCGATTGTCAAACATTTTCTTGCAAAAATCTGTAAAGACGCTAAAATAATACCTGACAAGGGCCCAGGCGACGGGCTCCAGGTCTATTTTTGACAGCCGGAGGCAGCTTATGCGGGAATTCACCATTGGAAAAAATGACGCCGGACAGCGGCTGGACCGTTTTGTGTCCAAGGCCTTGCCCCTACTCCCTCCTGCCCTGCTGCAAAAATACATCCGCCTCAAGCGCATCAAGGTCAACGGTAAGGGTGCCAAGCGGGATGTGCGGCTGGCGGCCGGGGACGTACTGCAATTATACATCAACGACGAGTTTTTTGAAAAGCCCTCAGAGGAAAATCTCTTTCTGACCCTCTTCAAGCCCCAGCTGGACATCGTCTATGAGGATGAGAACCTGATGCTGCTGAACAAGCGTCCAGGACTGGTGGTCCATGCCGACGAGACGGAAAAGGTCAACACCCTCATCAACCACATCCAGGCCTACCTCTATCAAAAAAGAGAGTGGAATCCACGGTGGGAAAACGCCTTTGCCCCGGCGCTGTGCAACCGCATCGACCGCAACACCGGCGGCATCGTCATCGCCGCCAAGAACGCCGAGACCCTGCGCATCCTCAACAACAAGATCCGGGACCGGGAGATCAAGAAGTTCTATCTCTGCATCACCCTGGGCCGGATGAAGCCGCCGGCGGGAAAGCTGGAGTGCTTTTTATTAAAGGATGAGGCCAAAAAGCAGGTATCGGTCTATCATCGCCCCGTGCCTGGCGGCAAGTCTGCCGTCACGCTGTACCGGACCCTGGAGACCCGGGGGGAACTGTCCCTGGTGGAGGCGGAGCTGCTCACCGGCCGCACCCATCAGATCCGCGCTTCCTTTGCCGACGCCGGCCATCCCCTTCTGGGAGACGGCAAATACGGCAACGGAGCCATGAACAAAAAGTACCGCGAGACCCGCCAGGCCCTCTATTCCTATAAATTGGTATTTGACTTCCCCACCGACGCGGGGATGCTGGAATATCTCCGGGGCCGAACTTTCCAGGTGGACTATGTTCCCTTTCGGGAGACCTACTTTCCCGCCTCCGGTGAAGGAACCCCCAAGTCCAGATAGCCTGAGCTTTTTAAGCACCCTTCCAACTGGAAGGGTGCTTTTTCCGTTTGGACCGGACCGGCCGCAGTCGCGGCTCCGGTTCCCTCCAGTCTATCCATTTTTTTCATGGTTCCTGCCTGAGTTCGTCCCCTTTCAGCATACTGTAAAGAGGCCTTCTGCAGCACCTGAAACCAACTGCCGTCACCCGTATTTTTCTCCGGCCCATCACCTGATTTTTCTCCTGAAAAACGGGCTGAAAAATCTGCCCCTTTCTTTTTGTAAAATGTTCCTTTTTTAGTTGACATTTCAGGTGTTTTCCGATATAGTTTCATATTGCCGAATTCCGTCTGGAACCGTCATTTGGTTCTGGATCAAACGGTAGATTTTTCAGGAAACGGGGGAGGATAAATGTCCAAAGAGTTGATTCGCCTGCAGGATCTGTGCATGGCGTTTGACGACGAGCTGGTTCTCGATCACCTCAACCTGTATATCAACGACAAGGAGTTCCTCACACTGCTCGGGCCCAGCGGCTGCGGCAAGACCACAACGCTGCGGATCATCGGCGGCTTCACCACGCCTACATCCGGTGAAGTCCTGTTCGACGGTGTGAGGATCAATGATGTTCCGCCCTATAAGCGGCAGATCAACACCGTATTTCAAAAGTACGCATTGTTTCCCCACCTCAACGTCTTTGAAAACGTTGCCTTCGGCTTGCGTTTGAAGAAAGTGCCGGAGGCGGAGATCCAGCAGCGGGTCATGGAGATGCTGGAGGTGGTGAGCCTCAAAGGATTTGAGCACCGCAAGCCTGACGCGCTTTCGGGTGGGCAGCAGCAGCGTGTGGCCATCGCCCGGGCACTGGTGAACCGGCCCAAGGTGCTGCTTTTGGACGAGCCCCTGGGTGCTCTGGACCTGAAGCTGCGCAAGGACATGCAGATGGAGCTCAAGCGCATCCAGCAGCAGGTGGGCATCACCTTTATTTACGTCACTCATGACCAGGAGGAGGCCCTGACCATGTCCGACACCATCGTGGTCATGGACAAGGGCTCCATTCAGCAGATCGGCACACCTGAGGACATTTACAACGAACCCAAAAACGCTTTTGTGGCGGATTTCATCGGCGAGTCCAACATCATCGACGGCATCATGGTCCGGGACAAGGTGGTCAAGATGTACGGCCGGGAGTTCCCCTGCCTGGACGGCGGCTTTGCTCCCAACGAGCCTGTGGACGTGGTCATCCGGCCCGAGGACATCGACATCGTCCCCGTGGAGCAGGGACAGCTGGTGGGGACCGTCACCGGCGTCACCTTCAAGGGCATGCAGTACGACATCATTGTGGACTTCCGGGGCTTTAAATGGCTCATCCAGACCACGGACCACTCCCCTGTAGGTGCCCGCATCGGCGTGAAGATCGACCCCGATGGCTTCCACATCATGAAAAAGAGCGCCTACTCCGGTATGTTTGGCGATTACAGCTCTTACAGTGAGGAATATGACGAGCTTTCCGACGTAGAGGCCCTGGACGAGGAAGAGGACCAGGAGCTGCGGGAGGAAGGCTATGAAGAGTAAGGGTATCTCCATCCGCTATGTGGTTTGGATGGCCATGTTTGTGGTGGCGCCGCTGATCCTGGTGGTGGTGTACGCCCTCACCAACCGCAGCGGCAGTTTTACCACGGAGAACTTCTCCTCCATGTTCCAGTATGCCACGGTGTT
>CALXDZ010000141.1 GCA_944387205.1 uncultured Oscillospiraceae bacterium | reverse complement strand
CGGCTATCAGTTCGCCAAGATGCTGCTGGGCGTCATCGGCTACGGCGTCAACGACGAGTATGTGGGCTCCAACTGGGCTCTGAACGTGGCCCGTGACGGCGCTTCCATCGGCCTGTTTGACGACGCTGTCGTCACCGCCGGCCTGATCGACCGTGACAACGCCACCCAGGTCGCGTTCAACGCCCTGTGGTCCCCCCTGGTCGCCTGGTCCGAGTTGCTGGGCTCCTACATCATGGTCAACCAGATGAACCAGACCCTGCTGGGCACTCTGGCTCAGAACATCTTTGAGCTGAGCATTGTGGGTAAGACCGACAGCTTCGGCTATCCCACCCATGCCTATCGTCAGGATGGCAAGGTCATCACCGACTATTATCTGACCGGTGACATCGTGGCCACCATCACCGACATGAGCATCACCGGCAACAATCTGTATGACGACTACACCTGGGAGATGAACAATCAGAGCCAGGAAGTCGAGATCCCCGTGTACTACAACGGCCGTGATCTGGGCGATGCCACCGGCGACGAGCTGTTCGACGGCCGCGACCGCCTGCGCACTTTCGCCATCGGCTCTCAGATCGCCGATGTTGCGGATGCTCCCATCAACACCATGAGCGGCCACACCATCGTCCTGCTGGACGAGGATGAGGACAGCGCTGTGGACCGTGTCATCGTGACCAATGCTTATCTGGCCGAGGTGACCCGCGTTACCGCCGCTACCTCCACCGCTGACCGCCGCATCACCTTCACCGCTTACACCGAGAGCGGCCGCGTCACCGCCACCGCTGACTGCGAGGAGTTTGCCGCCGGCGACATGGTTCTGGTGACTCCCGCTTTCACCGCTGCTGGCGCTCACGACTTCGCCAATGCTCTGGAGATCGTGGCTCCTCAGGTGGTCACCGGCTCCGTCACCGCTTTCTATCGTGTGACTAACACCAACCCCAACGGCAGCGTCCTGGTGGACGGCACTACCTACACCTACAATGGCATCTATGCCGGTGAGGATCGCGCTCTGGGCTTCGATCTGGCTGACGATGGCGACAACGTCAACTACTCTCTGAGCACTGACGCTTCCTACAACTTCTACCTGGATGCCAATGGCTATGTCATCGGCGCCGAGGTGGTGGACGATGATATCGGCGACTATGCCTACATCATCGCCAAGGGCGAGAATGCTTTCCAGGTCAGCGACGTGGCTAAGGTCCTGACCAGCGACGGCCAGATCGCTACCTATAACATTTCCAGCGACTCCGATAATGCTGCCCGCGACCTGAACAATACCCCCAACGATGACGGCAGCCAGGCTCTCGAAGGCACTATCTGGGCTTACAGCATCAACAGCTCCAACGAGATCGTCCTGAAGGCCCTCACCGGCCGCTATGCCCAGGTGTCTGACAGCACTGCCAACACTCTGGATACCTTCACCAAGGGCGGCTCTGTGATCGTCTATAGCAATGGCGGCACCAAGTATGCCTATGCCGACGACAACACCGTGTTCTGCTATCTGAAGGATGACGGCACTGTGGCCATGTACACCGGCAAGGCCAACGCTCCCACCATCGAGGATGCGGATAATGCCGCAGCTTCCATCGCTGTGCGCACTGTCAACGGTACGCCTTACGCCACCTTCGTGGTGATCGACGGTGATCCCGCCGCCACCATGGGCACCAACTACGTCTACGTCCTGGGTACCTTCTTCGGCACCAGCACCGACGTCAACGGCGATGACATCTTCTTCTATCCTGTCATCATGAACGGTCAGCGTCTGAACCTGGCCTTCGACGCCAATAACGTTCCCACCGGTGTCCGGGTCTACAGCGTCAATCCCGACCAGTTTGCCGGCATGACCTACGGCGGCGACTATGAGGTCCAGGCTGGCGTCTACACCGCCGGCGCTCCCGCTGCCAACACTGTCAGCGCCAACACCGTGGTGGCTGTGTCCTCCAGCGACACCGTCATCGTGGATCAGGCCACCAACGCTGCTCAGTATCTGACCGGCGAGGCTGAGGTCATCGACATCTCCGACACCAGCAACATCGCTTTCGACGCCAACTATGTGGTGGGCGACACCGTGGTCGTGGTCTATGAGGTGGTCAGCGGCCTGAACGTGGCCAAGACCGTCTACATCCTGGCCCATGACCAGTCCGCTCTGCTGACCGGCCTCCACGTCACCGGCGTGGTGGGCACCGTTCAGTGGACCGCTGCCACCACCGGCAACCTGATCCTGACCGGCGCCAACAAGGCCGCCTGCACCATCAACGGTGACAACGGCGTTGTTCTGGACGGCGTGCTGTCCCTGAGCGAGGGTGCTACCGCTTTGGTGTACTCCACCTACAATGGTGCTGGCGACGGCGGTAATGTTCTCAATGCTGCCGGCGCTCTGGTCGATGGCGACAAGATCGTTGTCACCAACGGCGCTGCAGTCACTGTCTACACCGTGGACGGCATCGCCTAATCTCATCTGATGTTCCTGCGGGAACCAGTTTGACGGCAAAAAGGCCCGCACCCAAAAGGGTGCGGGCCTTTTTCCGTCATGCCCCGGTTTCTTCCGTCGCTTCCTCCGAAGGAACGGGAACAAAGTAGTCCTCCGGCACCTGCCGGGTGGTCTGCTCCTGGGTGCCGTCCGGGCGGCACAGCAATACCTGGATCGTCATTTTCTCACCCCGTATACCACGATCTCCGACCCCTCCGCCAGCTCCGTCCCGTTGCTGACCAGAAAGTCCACAGTCCGGAGAGTCTCCGGGGTCACGTTGAAGAAATATTCTCCGGAGCCTGCATAGGCCAAAGAGGAGTTCTTGGCCAGCCGAAACGTCTTTGTGGCGCACCCCACCAGATCGGGATACAAAACCAGTTCGATCTCCGACGCGCCCACGCCGTAGCTGGTCTGCCCATACACCATGGCGTTTATTTCGTATTGGTTCACTGCCATCTCACCGTTGATTTGAAACCAGCCGTATTCGTTGTCGATGGTCACCCCCGGCATTTTGAGGCGGGTCTGCAGGACCAGCCGGTCATAGAGGGTTAAGTCCAGATCCGACAGATCCACCGACACCTGCGTAGCCGCAGCACTGGTCACCACATCCATCAGATGGACCATCCGGTTGGCCTGGTGAATAGCCGCGTCGATCTTCTCGTTGTCGCTGTTAAAATCTTCCCGCAGGATGCGGTCCTCTGCATCCCACTGGCACAAGTCGTAATTTGCCGTCTTTCTCAAATTCTCATCCCCTTAAAAAATTTGCTCTACACAAAGTGTAGAGCACCCCCTTTCGTGCACAACCCTGTGCATGCCTAAAAAAGAAATTTTTCAGAGGCCGTCCCGACGGGGACGGCCTCTGTGGTTTAATCCTCATGCCCCCTGATATTCCTCGTAATCGTTGGCAATTGCGCCCGCCACCTGGCTGAGCATGTCCCGGTGGGTGTCGTCAAACAGATGGGTATAGATGCGGCTGGTGGTGGCCGTATTGCTGTGCCCCAGGGCCTTGCCAATATCAAAAAGTGGAATGCGCTGGCTGTTGGCCACGCTGGCAAAGCTGTGGCGCAAGCCGTGGAGCGTCAGGGGCGGCAGACGGTGGCGGCGGATGAACCGGGAGAACCATCCGGAGACATAGTCCGGCTGATAAGGCACCCCCTCTGCCGTCACCAGCACGTAGTTCCCCGGATTGTACGCTTCACCCAACAGTTCCCGCTGGCGGCAGTGCTCCTGCCAGCGCCTCTCCAGCAGACAGTGCAGGTCGGGAATGGCGCCAATGCTCAGATGCCGCTCTGAGGAGGCAGTCTTGGGCCCTTTGTCCACCGCCACCCCGCCCACAGCCGTTCGGGCAGCGCAGATAAAGATCACCCCTCTCTCCAGGTCCACAGCGCTCCATTTCAGCCCGCAAATTTCACTGCGGCGCAGACCCAGATAGCCCGCCAATTTCACAGCCAGCTCCAGTGGATGGCCTTCTGAGAGGCGGAAGAGCTGGTGCAGCTGCTGGGCGTCGTAAAAGTAGTGTTTGGGCTCGGTCACCTGGGGCGGCACCACGCTGTCGATACAGTTCTCCATGAGCACCTTCTGCCGCACAGCGGTGTTCAGCGCCGTATGAAGCAGCGTGTGGTGCTTACGGATGCTGTTAAGGCTCAAACCCTTGTCCAGCATTCGGGTGTAGTAGCGCTGAATCTCAACGGCTTCCAGACAGTAAAGCGGCGTGGAACCTATCTCCGGTACCACATGGTTGCGGATGATGTTCTCATAGCCGTAGATTGTGGATTTTTCCCGGTTGGGCTTTACAATCTTTTCCAGCCAGTAGTGCAGCCATTCCTCCAGCGTGACCTCCATGGTGATATGGGCCACAGTGAGACGGCGCCGCTGCTGCTCAAACTGCCGCAGAGCTGTCTGTGCCACGCCCAGGTCATGGTAAGTCCGGGTACGCTTGACCCGATGTCCGGAGGCGTCAGTGCCGTAGTGAAAGGTTACATAGTAGCATCGCTTTACCTCGTCATAGGCGATGTTTCGGGATACGGTTTTTCTTGCCATGGATCATTCCTCCTTTTATGTAGTGAAAAAATTTTGCAAAAGAAGGAGGAGCTTTGTAAAGATGGGATAACAGCGCCGTTCCGGGGCCAAAGGCGTTCCAAACAAGCTGAAAACAGCCTCATGTCTACCAAATGTCTACCATGTAAATCCTTGCACCGCAAGGGTTTGCAGGCACAAAACACCCCGGCGGCGGATATTAAATCCTACCTTTTGTTCTACCTGCAGAATTTCTCGAACCCGCAATCCATTGGAGCGCAAGGGTTTTCCGCTTAGTCAAGCAGCAGAGAAAGGGGGGTGAGAAGCCCCTTAAAGGTTTTTCGACCCAAATCGGTAAATTTTTAAGGAGGAATACCATGAAGAAGTTCCTTTCTCTGGTGCTGGCTCTGGTTATGACCATGTCTTTGGTCACCATCAGCGCTGGCGCCACGGAGTTCAAGGACCTCACCGATGTGAAGAACATCGAGCACAAAGAGGCCGTTGAGCTCTTCAACAAGATCGGCATCATCTCCGGTTACGAGGATGGTTCTTTCGGCCCCGAAAAGACCATCACCCGTGAGCAGGCTGCCAAGATCATCGCGATCATGGCCCTGGGCAACGATGCTGCTTCCAAGCTGGGCGCCGAGAAGGCTCCCTTCCCCGATGTCCCCGCTACCAGCCAGTTCGCCGGCTACATCGGCTACTGCGTGTCCGCCGGCATCATTGACGGTTACAAGGACGGCACCTTCAAGCCCAAGGGCACTCTGACCGGCTATCAGTTCGCCAAGATGCTGCTGGGCGTGGTTGGCTACGGCGTCAACGACGAGTACGTGGGCAACAACTGGGCTCTGAACGTGGCCCGTGACGGCGCCACCACCGGCCTGTTTGACAACGCTGTTGTCACTGCCGGCCTGATCAACCGTGACAATGCCACCCAGATCGCCTTCAACGCTCTGACCATGCCTCTGGTTGCCTGGTCTGAGCTGCTGGGCACTTACTCCATGTATTACTTCAACTTTGGCAGCCAGACCCTGCTGGGCACCCTGGCCAAGAACATCTTCGGCCTGACCGAGACTGCCAACAAGGTGGATGCCTATGGCTACAACACCACCGCCTGGAGACAGAACGGCAAGATCATCACTGATTACTATGTCCGTGACAAGATCCTGGGCACCGAGACCGACTCCAGCCTGACCAAGAACCAGATCTACAACGCTTACAGCTGGGATGAGACCGGCACTGTGGAGGTGATCTACAACAACAAGGTCGCCACCACCCTCACCCCCAAGACCGATCTGAAGGGTTTTGCTGACAAGTACATCCAGAAGGGCTACACCGTCAACTTTGTTGACGTGAAGGAACAGCTGGTAAAGGATGGCCCCTGGGTCTTTGACGGCAATGTGGAGAAGATCGTGATCTCCGCTCCCGCTCTGGCTGAGGTCACCGCCGTGAAGGCTGCTACCTCCTCTGCTAACCGCAGCGTCACCCTGAAGGTCTATGATGAGACCGGCGTGCTGTCCGTCTCCGGCGTGGAGACCGAGAACTTCGCCAAGGGCGATTACATCCTGGTCACCCCCGACTACAAGGAAGTGGGCGCCACCACCGCTACCGCCGCCTACAAGGAGCCCGCAGCCATGACCGCTGCTCAGACCTTTGACGGCAAGGTTTCCGCTTTCTACAACAACACCACCGGCAAGAACGACGGCTCCGTCACCGTGGACGGCACCAAGTACAACTACAACTTCATCTTCGCCGGCACCTATGCTCTGGGTCAGGATCTGAGCCGCAGCTCCACCTATACCCTGAACAAGGGCACCTACACCTTCTATCTGGACAACGTGGGCAACGTGATCGGCGTGAAGGTGAAGGACGACGCTGTGTCCGATTACGCCTACATCATCGCCGTGGGCCATGACGCCTTCAGCAAGTACAACACCGTGAAGGTCCTGACCAGCGAGGGCAAGATCGCCACCTACACTGTCGCTTCCACCTCCGCCACCGAGGCCTATGACGGCAAGGCTGCCGACAGCGGCGACTGGGGCAAGGCCAACAACGCTACGCATGCTCAGCCCGGCGAGATCTGGAGCTACAGCATCAACTCCGACAACCAGATCGTGCTGGATAAGCTGACCGGCAGCTACAGCCAGGTGGCTTACAACGATGCCGCTACCGCCCAGAACAGCAGCATCAATCATGGCGACACCACCATCACTGCCAACAGCACTGCCACCTTCACCAAGGGCTATTCTATCATCACCTACAACACCAACAAGGTCGCTTACGCCACCGACACCACCGTGTTCGTGTATTACGATGCCAACGGCAATGTAACCACCTTCACCGGTAAGTCCAATGCTCCGTCCATGACCGGCGCCAAGGCCTCCATCGTGGTGAAGAACACCGACGGCACTCCCTATGCCACCTTCGTGGTCGTCAATGAGAAGCCCGTCAACTCCGTTGGCAGCAACTACTTCTATGTCCTGACCGGCAACAACCCCTTCGGTGAGGGCCTGGATGTCAACGGCAACAAGATCTACTACTACAAGGTCATCAAGGATGGCGCTCAGGTGAACATCGCCCTGGATTCCAAGGTCGCCTCTCTGGGTGTGCCCTACAAGTACGGCTACACCGCCGACAAGTTCGCCGGTGACTCCGCCAACAGCGTGGAGGCTGGTGTGTACAACGCCGACTCTATGGCCGCCGGCACTGTTGGCACCGCTGACAGCACCAAGGATTACAAGGCCGGCGTCCAGATCGGTGTCTCCTCCAATGACAACGTCATCGTGACCCCCAACAACAACGATCAGTTTGTCATCGGCGCTGAGACCAAGATCACCGACCTGACCGAGTCCCCCGCTGTCGAGAACGCCTCCTTCAAGGTTGGCGACACCGTGACCATCGTCTACAAGACCGTCTCCGGCCTGCAGGTCGCTGACGCGGTGTACATCACCAGCAGACCCAACATCGCCACCAGCACCGTTACCAGCCACACCAACACTGCCACTACCGGCTCTGCTGACATCAAGCTGCTGAGCGATGGCGTGTACAAGCTGGACACTGCGATCACCAGTGGTGACCTCAATGGCACCATTGGCGGCAACATCACCGACAACCTGTTCTTCAAGTTCACCAGCGTGGATACCGCTGCTGTCACTCTGACCATTGACAGCACCTCTGTCTACACCGAGACCACTGGTTCCTTTGCTCCTGGCGCGCACTTCTTCTATGTCCAGGTCACTGGCACCATCAGCGGCAACGCAGGTACTGGCACTCTGAAGAACACTGCTCTGAGCACTGGCGTTCACACCTATAGCATTGTGGATGCCAACGGCAATGTTCTGATGGCTGGTAGCTTCACCATCTAATCAGAACCCCTTAAGCTGTACCCACAGCTCAACAAAGAGGCCCGCACCGAATGGCGCGGGCCTCTTTTGTTTCATGCAGCGTTATTTTTTCACGCCATAGAGAATGAACCTGGAGCCTGTGGGAATAGGCCGATCATCTCGAGCCGCCAAAATGGTGATGTTGTGGGACTGCATAATTCCCTGGGGCATGGTGACCTTGGCGCAGTCGTCGGGATAACAGATCTGTTTTTCCGCCAGCACAGGAAATCGGATCTGTTTGGAGCTAAATTCCGCAGAGGCAATATAGGTGATGCTGCCGGATATATTGGTCCCTCCACCATATTCATACAAGGTGTATCCGCTAGTCAATCCATCCACAGTCACATAAATGTTGTAATATCCCTGATCTCCGCTGGCTTGAACGCCTCTGGTCTCCACATAGAGTATCAGGTCCCGGTATTTTTCCCACTCCACCTGTTCCAGGGAAAGCTCCACCTGAACCGCCTCCTCCCGGGTGGTGATGTCCAGCAATTTCTCGGTGTGGTTGGCATCGGCAATGGCCGCGTCGATTTTCTGGTTGTCGCTGTTAAAATCCTCCCTCAGGATGCGGTCCTCTGCATCCCACTGGCTGAGCTGATAGTTTGCCGTCTTTCTCAACAGGTATCTCTCCTTTTCTCCGGAGCAAGCTGCGGCGCATGGTTTTTCCCGCGCCTTTGGCCCCGGTGCTTTTTTGAAAACGCCTGTAGTGAGCAAATTTTTTCCGGGCGGGCGGCGGCGCGCGTTCCGCCGCCCGCCTATGGTTTGCCGGTCCGGGCAGAGCGGACCCGTCTCGGCTAAGGGGGCAAGGCCTATCGTCGAGGACGCCTCCTTTGGTATCGCTCCCGCAAAAAAGCCTTACACCAAAGCGTGTAAGGCTTCGTTTTCGTGCACGTTTCCGTGCAACAGACTTTGAAAAAACTTTTTTTCGTCCCCGTGCATGTCTCCATGCACGAACCCCCTTGCCCTACACGTATGTGTAGGGCAAATTTCTCCCGCTGCCTCTTTTGCCGTCTGTCTGCGGCGGGAGAAAACGCCCGGAAAGGGGTAGAGCATGAAAAAAACGCATCACTATGGCCTCTGCAAGTGGGATGCCGAGGTCAGCATCCTGCAGGAGGACTTCAACAGCGACAACCAGAAGATCGACGAAACCATGGCGGCCCTCAAGGCCGGAAACTATTTTGAAAAGCTAGCGGATGTGACCACCACCCAGAGCTGCCAGCAGTTGGACGTGGACCTTTCGGAGGTGGATCTCACCCAGTACGACCGGCTCATCATTCACCCGATGATCAAAACGGATACCGTGCATGCAGCCTTCCTCCGGCTCAACGGTCGCTCCGATATGATCTACAGCAGAGGCGATTATTTCGCAACCTTTTGCACCTCTTATGACACAGACATGGGAGCGGGTGAAGTGGAATTGATCTTGGATAACTTTCTTCTGGGGAGAAACCTGTACGCCGAGCCGGATGATCCTCGCCCCACGGTAAACGAGATGTTTCTTGCGGTCAATCCCGGAACTGTTGTGCCAGCAAATTTAAGACAGCTGAATTTTTATTGTTCCGGCAGTCGTCCGGTATTGCCGGGCACCAAAGTACGGATATATGGGGTGAGAGCATGACAATCGATGTATTAGTCTGTCGGATAGATGGCACACAAACTCTGGTGCAACGAGAGGTACCTGACAACTGGTTCCCTGATGCAGAGCAGGTTTCTGACTCCCAATAAGCAGAGAAAAAGGCCCCGCACCTTTCGGTGCGGGGCCTTTCTTGTGTCTTACACGCTTGTGCGTTGCAGGACTAGCTGTTTACAACTTAGGCCACGGTGAAGGAACCGGTCTGGACCAGGCCAGAGACAGTGCCCTCGATGGTGTAGTTGTAGGTGTCAGCAGGCAGGCTGTGAGAGCCGCTGCCGGCCAGAGCGCCGGAACCAGTGTTGTTGATGGTACCACTGGTAGCAGCAAAGAAGTAGTGAGCATCGGTGTTAGCGATGGTGCCGGAATCCTTGTAGACCAGCTCGCCCTTGCTGTTGGTCAGGGTCAGAGTCACGGTCTGAGAGGTGGCAACGGGCATCGCGAACTTAAAGACCAGCAGAGACTCGCTGGTAGCGTTGCAGCCGGGAACGTTCATGCCAGAGGCAGTAGTACCGGTGTAAACACCATTGCCCTTAGCGGTGACATCTGCACCAGTGGTATCAACCGTGGTGGTGGTGGTCACAGCAGCGTGGGACATGATGTAGATAGCGTCAGCAACCTGCAGGCCGGAGACGGTCTTGTACACCACAACGATGGTATCACCAATCTTGAAGGAGGCATCGGTGATGATGTCGCTCAGATTGCTGATGTCGGTGATCTCAGTGTCGGGGGAGATCACGAACTGATCGTTGTTGGCGGGAGTGACGATGACGTTGTCGTTGGAGGACACGCCGATAACCACATTGGCCTTGTAGTCGCCAGTGGTGCCGCCACCCACAACGCCTGCGGTGGCGCGAGTCAGGCTGTACACGCCAGCCTCAACGCTGTTAGCGGAGTCACCAGCGTACTTGGCCTCATCCATGCCGTACAGATACACGCCAGCGCCATAGGTGTTGGCATCCATGGCCAGGTTGACCACAGCGCCGTCCTTGATGGTCTTGTACAGGTACACGGTGTCGCCGTTCACATCCTGAGTGGTGCCGTAGTAGCTGCCCGTGACATACAGGTAGTTATCGGTCATGGTGTTCTCAGGCTTGCTCTCGATGACGATGTAGGTAGCGTAGGGAACAGTCTTGTTGTCCTCAGTCACATTGGTACGGATCACAGAAGCGTACTTAGCGCTGGTGATGGAAGGAGCATTGGACTTGCCCACATAGGTGGTCACAGTGCTGCCATCACGATAGACGAACACAGTGGAGTCAGTGGCATACACCACACCGCCTCTATCGGTGGTGATCACAGAGTAGCCCTTGGTGAACTTGGTGATCTGACCCTTGCTGAAGTCGCCGTTCTTGCCAGCAGCGGAGTTGCCGTCCTGGCTGAACAGGACCTGGTCATAAGCGCTGTTCAGATCCTCAACCTTGTCCAGAACGATCTCGTTGCTGGAGTTGATGCTGTAAGCATAGATCTCACCAGCGGAAGCGTACTTACCATCATCGGAGGGATTGGCGCCGTCATAGGCGATCTCATCGGACTTGGAAGACACGGTGTAGGTGCCGATCTTGCCGTCGCTGGTCAGGACTTTTACAATGTTGTTCTTGCCGAAGGAGTCGTGGCCCACAGCAATAACATAAGCATAGTCGTTGATGGCGTCCTCCTTGACCTTCACGCCGATGACGTTGCCCACGTCATCCAGGAAGAAGGTGTAGATGGACTTGTTCAGCAGGTAGTTACCCTGAGCCAGGCTATCGCCCAGAGCAATGTTGTTGGTGTTAGCGAAGATGAAGTTGTAGTTGTACTTGGTGCCGTCCACAGTGACAGAACCGTTGTTGTCGTTGACGCTGTTGCTGTAGTAAGCAGTGACCTTGCCCTCAACAGTCTGAGCCTTGACCATGCTCAGGGGCTCCTGGAAACCAGCAGCGTCGTTGGAAGAGGGAGTGACCAGGATGTAATCGCCCTTGGCGAACTCCTCGGTCTCCACGCCGGTGATGGTCCAGGAAGAAGTCTGGCCAGCCTTGGCGGCATAGACCTTCAGAGTGACAGAACGGTCAGTGGAGGTGGTAGCAGCCTTCACAGCAGTGACCTCAGCCAGATAGGGGATGGTGACGATGATCTTCTCCACATTGCCGTCGAAGCGGGAAACACCACCGATGTTCTCCTTCACGTCAACAAAGTTGACAGTGTAACCCTTGGCGATGTACTTGGTAGCCACGGACTTCAGATTGGTGCCGGGGTTCAGGTCCATCTCCTTGGTGCCATTCACATAGACGGGAATGGTGGGATAGGTGCCGTTATCATTCACGTCCCAGCTGTAAGCGTTGAAGATCTGGTTGCCGGTCAGGCTGGAATCAGTCTCGGTGCCCAGGATCTTGTCACTCATGTAGTAGTTGGTGATGACCTTGCCGCTCTGTCTCCAAGCGTGGGTGTTGTAGCCATAGCCATCGGTCTTGGTGGAAGTGGTCAGGTCAAAGATGTTCTCAGCCAGGGTGCCCAGCAGGGTCTGGGTCATCATGTTGTAGGCAGTGTAGGTGCCCAGCAGCTCGGAATAGGTGACCAGGCTGGAGGTCAGGGCGTTGAAAGCGATCTGAGCGGCGTTGTCACGGTCGATCAGGCCGGCGGTGACAGTGGCATCCTCGAACAGGCCGATGGAAGCGCCGTCACGGGCCACGTTCAGAGCCCAGTTGTTGCCCACGTACTCGTCCTTGACACCATAGCCCAGAACGCCCAGCAGCATCTTGGCGAACTGATAGCCGGTCAGAGTGCCCTTGGGCTTGAAGGTGCCGTCCTTGTAGCCGTCAATGATGCCGGTGGAAGCGCAGTAGCCGATGTAGCCGGCGAACTGGCTGGTAGCGGGGACATCGGGGAAGGGAGCCTTCTCCACGCCCAGCTTGGAAGCGGCGTCATTGCCCAGGGCCATGATCGCAATGATCTTGGCGGCCTGCTCACGGGTGATGGTCTTCTCGGGATGGAAGGAACCATCTTCATAACCGGTAATGATACCGATCTTGTTGAAGAGCTCAACGGCCTCTTTGTGCTCGATGCTGTCCACATCGCCGAGGTCCTTGAACTCGGTGGCACCAGCGCTGACAACGACCAGAGACATGGTCATCACCAGAGCCAGCACCAGAGAAAGGAACTTCTTCATAGTTTTCCTCCTTGCATATTTACCGGAAAGACGGGCAGAATAGCATTCTCACTCCCCTTACCGGTATTGAGTTGTCAGAGCCTTCCGACCTTACGCTTTTTCCGGCACACATACCGTGGCTAGCCGGTCCTGTATCTATACCGGAGCCAACGCAAGAGCCGGGCCGCTCTGCATGATGTATATTATCACGGCCCTTTTGATTTCGCAAGAGGCATCGATGGTTTGTAATCTAATTGTAACAAAGCGCTTTTCTTATTGATTTTCCGTATTTTGGCGTGTTTTCCACCCTGATATGTTCGGAATTACGCAAAAACAACCGGTTTACAGAACCTCTGGAGCAGCCTGCCGCAGGTCTGTCTGCCCAGCGTCCTCTTGTGTCTTTTCTAAGAGGACAGTTTTGCATTTGCTGTCTATATTAATATAATGTATCCGCTTCCTCCCACCGGAGCAACCGGGACGGTTCCGCTCAAAAAAGCGGAGCCGTCCTCCTTTTCATGCACGTCTGCGTGCATCCCCCTGCCGGAGGCTCCGGCTGTTCTCCCAGTAGGCTTCCAGAAATAAATATGAGAACAACTTCGTCATCGTGGGCAGCAACAGTAAGGTCACCCAGGGCGTCTCCAGCGCCAAGGAAGTGGCCAACAGCACCACCTCTGCCAAACAGCCGCAGGACAGCTCTTCTTTTTCGGGACGGGAAGCAGCGCACGGTTTCCCGCGCCTTTTTGGCCCCGATTTCCTTTTGAAAACACATGTATAAAGCATTTTTCGGCGGGGCGGAACGCGCGTTCCGCCGCCCGCCTTTTCTGCCGGTCCGGGCAGAGCGGACCCGTCCCGGCCAAAGGGCAAGGCTCATCGTCGAGGACGCCTCTTTTGGTATCGCTCCCGCGGAAAAAGCCTTACACCCAAAGGTGTAAGGCTGCGCTCTCGTGCATGTCCCCGTGCACGCCCCCGCAAATTTTTCTCCCCGCTCCAGAACGGAAAAAGCCGCCGGATAACCGGCGGCCTCTGCGTTTTTTTAAAGGGGGCCTTTCAGTTCTTGCGGAACCGGGCCAGGAAGTCCCGGGTCTCCTGCTTTTGGGGATTGCCGAAGACCTCCTCCGGAGTTCCCTGCTCACAGATGATGCCCCCATTCATATAAACCACCTGGCTGCTCACATCCCGGGCAAAGGCCATCTCATGGGTCACCACCAGCATGGTCATGCCCTCGTTGGCCAGAGCCTGCATGACGTTAAGCACCTCGCCCACCATTTCCGGATCCAGAGCGGAGGTGGGCTCGTCGAACAGCAGCACCTCCGGGTCCATGGCCAGGGCCCGGGCGATGGCCACACGCTGCTTCTGACCGCCGGAGATCTGCCGGGGCTTGGCGTTGATATAGGGAGCCATACCCACCTTTTCCAGATAATTCATGGCACTCTTGCGGGCGTCTACCCTGTTCTTCCCCAGCACCTTCACCTGGCCCACCATGCAGTTTTCCAGCACGGTCATATTGTTGAACAGGTTAAAGGACTGGAATACCATGCCCACATGGGAGCGGTACCGGGCAGCATTGACGCCCCGCCCCGCCACATTCTCTCCGCGGTAAAGGATCTCGCCGGAGGTAGGGGTCTCCAGCAGATTGATACACCGCAGCAGCGTGGACTTGCCGGAGCCGGAGGCTCCGATAATAGAGGTGACATCGCCCTTGGCCACAGAGAAGTCAATATCCCGCAGCACCTCGTTCTTTCCAAAGGTCTTGGAGAGGTGGCGGATCTCTAAAATCATCTCATCCATATCAGCGCTCTCCTCTCGTACTGCCGTTGCGGTTCTTCAAACTCTCCCGGACCCGATTCCGGTATTCCTTGCTGCGCTCATCAAAGGGCGTTCCCCGGTCAGGATGGCTGTAAGTCCCGGCTGTCATGGTCAGCTGGTCCTCCTGAACCAATTCATAGCTGTCAGAGCCGTCCATCAGCTTCTCCACCAGCCGCAGCAGGAAGGAGGCGATGAGCGTCATGGTCAGATAGCCCACCATTTCAATGGTGGCAGAGGGGAAGTACATCAGATTCAGGCCCACGATATTCCGGTGGGTGGCAAAGAACTCCACAAAACCGATGACAAACATGACGGAGGTATCCTTGATATTGATGATGAAGTTGTTGCCGATCTGGGGAATGATGTTGCGGATAGCCTGGGGCAGGATGACGCTGGTCATGGTCTGAACGTGTGTCATGCCAATGGCCTTGGCGCCTTCGGTCTGCCCCGGATCAATGGAGATGATGCCGCCCCGGACGGACTCGGCCATATAGGCGCCGGTATTGATGGACACTACCACCAAGGAGGCGATCCAGATGCCCGCATTTCCGCTGAAAGCGACCGCTCCATCGGTAAAATAGGGCAGGCCATAGTAAATGAATACCGCCTGGAGTACCATAGGCGTTCCCCGGAACACCTCCACATAGATCCGCACGACCACCCGAACCAGCTTCAGAAAGAACCGCTTGGGCAGGGGATCATTTTTGGCATAGGGGATGGTGTTCAAAATGCCGCAGAGCAGGCCGATTATGCATCCCACCAGAGTGGCCACCACAGCTACGATCAATGTGTTGCGGATACCAACCAGATACTGCAGCCAGTAATGTCCCCACAGGGCGCTGATATCACTGCCCAGCTTAATAAATTTCTCCATGGAGTAAATCGTTCCTTTCTCCCATAAACCGACATGATCCGGCCCCAAAAATTGGGGCCGGACATGCGGAACTTTGGCACAGCTTCTTGGTGTATGCCTTAGATCTCAGGCTGGACGGCAATGGCCTGATACATGAGCGCATTGAAGTGCTCGGCGGTCATTCCCTCCAGAACGGCGTTCATGGCGTCCTTGAGGGCGGTGTTGCCCTTGGCCACGGAGATGCCGATGTTGATATCGCCCTCGCTGACCTGGAAGTCATCGTCGGTGCCGGAGAAGTCCAGGATGACCAGATCGTCATAGGTGGAGGTGGCACCCAGAGCGGTGGGCATATCGGTGCAGATAAAGTCCACAGTGCCGCTCTCCACGGACATGATCATGGCGGGAGCGGTCTCCGCCTCGGGCATGATCTCGGCGTCGGGGATCTGGGGCAGGCAGGACTCATACCAGATGGTGCCGGTCTGGGCGGTGCAGGAGCCGCTCAGGTTGGAGATACCGGTAGCCTTGGCCTGCTCACTGTCCTTCTTGGCCACGCAGACGATGGAGGCGTAGATATAGGGACCGGCCATGTCCACCTCGGCCAGACGCTCCTCAGTCATAGACTGACCAGCGATAACAGCGTCCAGCTGACCGGCATTCAGAGCGGGGCTCAGGCCGTCCCAGCCGATGGCCATGACCTCCAGCTCCCAGCCATAGGCCTCGCAGATGCGCTTGGCCATCATCACATCATAGCCGTTGGCGTAGGAGCCGGGGTTGTTGACAATGGGAACGGCGCCGTTGGAGTCGTCGGTCTGGGTCCAGTTGTAGGGAGCGTAGGCGCACTCCATACCCACGGTGAGCACGCCATCCTCCACGCCCAGAATGGCGCTGGTGTCGGTGCCGGTCAGATCAGGCACCTCGGGGATCTCCACCGAGCTGTAATCAGGGGTGCCAGAAGTGTCGGAGCTGGAGGTGGTCGTGGTCTCGCTGCCGCAGGCGGCCAGAGACAGGGTCATGACCATGGCACAAATCAGGGCAAACAGTCTTCTCATTGTTGGGTACCTTCCTTTTCTTCCAAAAATTCCAATCGCAGCCGCATTGCCCAGACAATGAGAAAGGCCATGGATGTGTGTGAAACATCCATGGCCGCAACGTAACGATGCAGGGACAGGAAAAATCCTGTCAGCCAATGATAGCGCTCCACATACGTGACAGTCCGACGGATCTTCTCCGGCGTCCCAGCAGGTCGGCCCTTCAGGCGGCGTTCCCACTTCGGCGGTGGCCCTTTCCCTTCCTCCGGCTGCCTGTAGCCCTGGGAGAGAGGTACTGATGCGTCCCGCGCCTCTACCACTGTCTCCGGCCGCCTTGGGACGACCGAAGCAATACGGTATTGATTTGTTGTGGCCAGTCTAGTACGGTTTCCAGTCTTTGTCAACCCCTTTCAGCCGTTTTTTTGCATTTTTTATGCAATGCGCTCCGTCTTTTCCAGCTTCAAGCCAAAATTGTTCAGCAAAATCCGACAAAGGAAAAGGGCGCATCGCTTACCGCAATGCGCCCTTCTTTAATTTTCACACAAGGAGTTTCCCTTTACTCCTCCACGTCCTTCAAACGGTCGGCATACTCGCTCTCCAAAGCGCTCTGCTTTTCCGCTTCAGTCTTATAGACTTGGACATCCATAGCCGCATCATGGACAGAGCGGATGGTACCAGCGCCGGCCACGCAGCCGCCGGGGCAGCCCATGCCCTCCAGCAGATAGCCGTCCCGTTTGCCGGCCTTGGCCAGCATGAGCATCTTGCGGCACTCCTTCAAGCCGTCGCCGTAGTCCACCTTGACCTCCCGGTCCGGATCGATGTGTCGGATGGCCTCAGCCACGGCGGCAGCCACACCGCCGCCCACGGCAAAGCCCCGGCCCGCAGCGGTGCCGGCGGTAAAGTCGTCATCAGGATCAGCCTGGATCTGAGTAAAGTCGATCTCCTTGGCATCAAACATGCCCTGGAGTTCCTCAAAGGTCAGCACAAAGTCCACATCGGAGCGGACGGTCCGACGGGAGGCCTCCAGCTTCTTGGCAGCACAGGGTCCCACAAAGACGATCTTGGCCTTTGGGTGCTCCTTTTTCACCAACCGGGCGGTAAGCACCATGGGGGTCATGGCCATGGAGATATAGTCCTTGAACTGGGGGAAATATTTCTTGGCCATCATGCTCCAAGCAGGGCAGCAGGAGGTGGCCATAAAGGGCTGCTCTTTGGGCACCTTCTCCAGGAAGTCATGGGCCTCCTCCACGGTGCACATGTCGGCGCCGATGGCTACCTCCACGGTATCAGCAAAGCCCAGGATGCGCATGGCAGCCTTGAGCTTGGCGGGGGTGGCATCCTTGCCGAACTGGCCCACAAAGGCAGGGGCCACACAGGCGATGACCTCGTCGCCGGACTTGATGGCGTGGATCAGCTGGAAGATCTGGCTCTTGTCGGCAATGGCGGCAAAGGGGCAGTTGACCAGGCACATGCCGCAGGAAACGCAGCGGTCATAGTCGATCTTGGCCCGGCCAAACTCGTCGGAACCGATGGCGTCCATGCCGCAGGCAGCAGCACAGGGCCGCTCCAGCTTGCTGATGGCGTTGTAAGGGCACTCCTTCTGGCACTTGCCGCACTTGATGCACTTGGACTGGTCGATGGAACTCTTGCCATCCTTGCCAATGACAATGGCATCCCGGGGACAGACGGCCTGACAGGGATGGGACAGGCAGCCCTGGCAGTTGGAGGAGACGCGGATCTCCTTGGGGGGACAGGCGTTGCAGGCAAAGGGAATGATGTTGATGAGAGGCGGCTCATAGTACTTCTCCGGCAGGGCCGCCTCTTCAATGCCGTCGCTGGCAGGCGCATGGACGCTGACGGGCCGCAGGGGCAGGCCGCAAGCCAGGCGCAGCCGCTCAGTGACAATGGCCCGCTCCAGGAAGATATCGTGGCGGTAGCGGGCCTCCTCACCGGGTACGATCTTATAGGGTAAAAGATCGATACGGGAATAGTCGCCGCCTTCATAGGCCAAACGTGCCACTTCTGTAAACACGTTGCGGCGGATGTCGTCAACTACGCTGTGAATTCCTCTCAAGGTCTTTTCCTCCCATGATATATCCAAAAATAGTAAATTTCCCATTGATTCGTTTACATTATATCGGTTCTCAGGTTGTTTTGCAAGATAAGCCTGCGATTTTTTTCACAAAGTGCTGTTAAAAATTCGGTTTCCCCTCCATTTTTTCACTTTCTTCATTCTGGAGGGACATATGATTCTTCCTGCTTGCTTTTTCTGTATTTTTGTTTCCTTAGCCGGGTACAAAATTCCCTGTCCCCCTTGCCCCGGCAGAAGATGTCTGTTATAATGGCCCCAGGCCAAATGTTTGTCAGCCAAGGGCAAGCTGTCCGCATTTCTTTTTGCGTCGGCTTTCCGGCAGCATCGTTTCAGGGGGGGGTGACGCATATCGCGATCTTTTTTCTCCTCTTTATTTCCTTTGGTGTGGTCGCTATTGTGGTCACCACACTGATGTTTGCGCTGAAAAAGCAAAACTGGTCCATTGCCCTTTTTCTGTCCGCTGTATTCATCGGCTTTCTGCTGACGCTTATCAGCACTGTGGGCCGTCCCGCCAATCTCCAAAGCCGGAACTCCTGGGTCTGGCTGAGCTTACTGCCTATGGCGATCGGTGTGGCACTGTTTTTTCTGGTGCCCCATCGCCGGCCATTGGCCTGCATCCTGGTTGGTATTACCATTGCGGCCGGTCTCTTGAGTATGTTTCTGTGAAATATGCTGTTTCTGTCCCCGGAGCCTGCGGCTCCGGGGTTTTTTCGTCCGTCTGCGTTGACTTTCCCCCTCCGGGGCAGTATACTGACACGAAAAAAGAGTAAGGAGCGTTGAGCGATGGAACTGACCATGAATCAGGCGGTGCTGGGCGTGGAGCGCAGCGGCATCCGGGTGTTTACCCAGTTGGCCCGCCAGACCCCCGGCTGCATGACCCTGACGTTGGGAGAGCCGGACTTTGACACCGCCCCCGCCATCCGGGCCGCGGCCAAGGCCGCCCTGGACCAGGGGGACACCCACTACCCGGAGAACAACGGCCGCCCCTGGCTCAAGGAGGCCATCGCCGATTTTGAGGCCCGCCGCAGCGGTCTGTCCTACCGCCCCGAGGAGGTCATCGTCACCGTGGGCGCCACCGAGGGCATCTTCGCCGCCCTGTTCGCCATCCTGAATCCGGGGGACGAGGTCATCATCCCCACTCCCGCCTTCGGCCTCTATGAATACATCGTGCAGATGTGCCGGGGCGTGCCGGTGAAGGTCCCCACGGAGCGCACCGGCTTCCAGCTGACGGAGGAGGCCCTCCGCTCCGCCCTGACGCCCCGGACCAAGGCCGTGATCCTCACCTCCCCCAACAACCCCACCGGCCGGGTCTACTCCCGGGCCACCCTGGAGGGCCTGCGGCAGGTGCTGCGGGATCAGCCGGTGTTCGTGCTGTGCGACGAGGTGTACCGTCAGCTGTGCTACGACGGCCCCTGCCCCGCCTTCTCCGCCTTTCCCGAGCTGCGGGACCGGATCGTGGTGATCCAGAGCTTCTCCAAGCCCTACTCCATGACCGGCTGGCGCCTGGGCTACCTGCTGGCGGACGCCCCGGTGGTGGAGCAGATCCAGAAGGTCCACCAGTACAGCGTGGTGTCCGTGTCCGCCTTCACCCAGCAAGCCTGCGTGGAGGCCCTGCAATACGATAACTCCCAGGAAAAGGAGACCTTCCGCCGCCGGCGGGACTATGTCTGGGGCCGGCTGCAGGCCATGGGCCTGGAGGTGGAAAAGCCGGAGGGTGCCTTTTATCTTTTCCCGTCCATTGAAAAATATGGCATCCCCTCTGGGGAATTCTGCACCCGGATGATTCAGGAGGCGGGCCTGGCCCTGACTCCCGGGTCCTGCTTCTCCGCTGAGGGCTTCGTGCGGATCTCCTACTGCTATGGAGACGACGCCCTGAAGGAGGGCATGGACCGGCTGGAGCGGTTCCTCCAAAGCCTGTGATCTTTTCCGGAGGAAACAGCCGAACCGCGCGGCGGGAAGCGCGCGCAGGCTTTCCCAGTCCCCGGACCAAATAAGAGAAAGGCTTTACGAGGCCTGGCGCCGATATGCGCTAGGCCTCGTTTCAGTGCGGCCGGGGCCCCGGGGGGAACGGGTCCCGCCTTTGCCCCCGGAGCGCTTCGCCCACGCTTCCCCCAGGCGCAAAGAGAAAGACGGGAGCGGACCCGCCCCCGTCCTTCTCTCTATCGTGCTTACAAAGCGCAAACCTTCTGCTGGGCAAAGGTCTTCCGCCTGGTCAAGCGAACGAAAGGATCCACAGATAGATGCAGATCCCGAACACGGCTAAGATGAACCCTTCCAGAGCGGTGGTTTCTCCCTTCTTCACCTGTTTCATCATCCGGCCCAAAACCACAGGGTAGAAAATGAACGAAATCAATGCCAGTATGCCAAACAGCGCATAACGCGAAGCGTCCGTCATCTGTTACCTCACTCCCCATTCATACTAAAATTCGATTCTTCCAATATAGGCTCCTCTGCCAGGTCCTCCTGGGAAAGGCCTGCCTCCATCCGCAGATCCTGGAGCTTCTCCCCCAGCGTCATGGCCCCGCCTCCTTTTTCTTGGTTTTCCCCAGCATACCAGAGCATCGGCCCAAACGCCACCGCTTTGGGCTGTCAAAGCCGCAACCGGCCGTTGCGCCTCCCGATCAAGGCAGCAGCATCAGTTTTTCCAGGAAGTCCGCCCCCCGGGGCAGCACCAGCTCGTCGTCAAAGGCGAAGTTGGGGGCGTGAAGCTCCGGCGTGTCCCCCACGCCCAGCCAGAAGAATACCCCCGGCACCTGACGCTGGTAGAAGGAGAAGTCCTCCGCCGCCAGTGCCGGCGTTTCCACAGGGCCCGGGGCTCCCTCTCCCAGAGCCTCGCAGACAGCCCGATAGAGCGCCTCATCGTTTCTCACCGGCGGATAGCCGCTGCTGATGGTCAGGTCCAGCCGGCAGCCCGTCTCCTCCGCCACCTGCTCCGCCGCGCCCTGAAGCCCCGCCTTCATGGCCTCAAAGGTGGCGTCGTCAAAGGACCGGAGACTCCCCAAAAGCTCCGTGCAGTCGCTGACGGCGTTGCGGACGGAGCCGCTGTCCATCCGTCCGAACCGCAGCACCCGCCGCTGCCCCGGCAGCTCCCGGGCCAGGCGGTAGGCCTCCTGCAGGAAGCGGCAGGCGGCCCACAGGGCGTCCCGCCCCTCCTCCGCCCGGGAGATGTGGACCCCCTTGCCGGTGACATAGAGGCTGACCTCGCTGCTGCGGGCCATCAGGGGCCCAGGGCAGCTCCACAGCGTGCCCGCGGGCAGGCCCGGCCACAGGTGGAGGCCGAAGATCCGCCTCACCCGGTGCTCCTCCAGCACGCCGCTTTGGCACAGGGCCTCCGCCCCTCCGGTGGTCTCCTCCGCCGGCTGGAACACCGCCAGCACGTTCCGGGGCAGCCTATCCCTCTGTTCCGCTGCACGGCGGAGGAGGTCCAGCAGCATGGCCGTGTGGCCGTCGTGACCGCAGGCGTGCATCTTCCCCGGATGGCGGGAGGCATAGGGCAGCCCGGTCTCCTCCTCCACCGGCAGGGCGTCCATGTCCGCCCGGAAGGCCACGGTCTCCTCCCTCCCGGCGTCCAAAAAGGCGCACACCGACCCCGGCGTGGGGCTGAAAACGGTGCAGGGCAGCTCCTCCAACACACCCCGGACATAGGCCAGGGTCTGAGGCAGCTCCCGGTCCAGCTCCGGGATCTGGTGCAGGCGACGGCGATGGCTCACAACGGTCATATTGGATTCCTCCTTCTGCGGCTTTGGTTTCTTTTGGCCATTGTAGCACAAAAATTTTTTCCAGGGAAGGAAAACACCCTTTTTCCCCTCCTGCTCTGGAATTTTCGGGCAGGAGAGCACTTTTTGAATGGTTTTCCCCTCATAACCCCCTTGCGCAGGCGGGAAAAAGGTGGTATGATTTGCAAAACGATAGAGGTGCGGACGAGACGAGCGCCACGGGAGCCGACGGGCTGTGAGCGTGGCAGGAAGCGACTCCGCCGAATTCCGCTTTCCAGGTATGGAGGCGGGGTGGGCCCGGGGAGAACATCTCCGGGACTGTCCGCGGCGCTGCCGCGGTTGCGCTATCTGCTTACGGAAACATCGCGGCAGGAAAAGGGCCCGCGCTGAAGATGTCGGTAGAGAGCGTCTCTACCGACTTTTTTTGTCGCCGAGACCAGAAACGACAGGCAAATCAAACACAAGGAGGATACAATTATGAAGCTCAATGGTCTGACTGGTTCCATCGTCGCCCTCATCACTCCCTTCCACGAGGACGGCTCCGTCAATTTCCACAAGCTGGGTGAGCTGGTGGAGTTTCACATCTCCCATGGCACCGACGGCATCCTGACTCTGGGCACCACCGGCGAGTCCGCTACCATGACCCATGAGGAGGATCTGGCCGTGTGCAAGTTCGTAGTGGAGCAGGTTGCGGGCCGGGTCCCCGTCATCGCCGGCAGCGGCTCCAACTGCACCCAGACCATGCTGGAAAAGAGCCTGGCCTATGAGGCCGCCGGTGCCGACGGTCTGCTGCTGATCACCCCCTACTACAACAAGGCCAACGCCGAGGGCATGTACCGCCACTTCGTCACCGTGGCTGACGCGGTGCACATCCCCTGCTTGGTCTATAACGTGCCCGGCCGCACCGGCTGCTCCATCCCCGTGTCCGTAGTGGAGCGTCTGGCCAAGCACCCCAACATCTGCGGCATGAAGGAGGCCTCCGGCGACATGAGCTATGCCGCCAAGATCGCCCACTGCGTGGGACCTGACTTTGCCCTGTGGAGCGGCAACGACGACATCACCATCCCCATTTTGTCCCTGGGCGGCAGCGGCGTCATCTCTGTCTGGGCCAACATCCAGCCCGCCGAGTGCCACCAGATGGTCCAGGAGTACCTGACCGGCGACCAGAACAAGGCCCGGGAGATCTACCTGAAGTACCTGCAGGTGATGAACCACCTGTTCCTGGAGGTCAACCCCATCCCCGTCAAGACCGCCATGAACATGATGGGCATGGGCGTGGGGCCCATGCGCCTGCCCCTTTGTGAGATGAGCGAGGGTGCCTCCGCCACCCTGCGGGCCACCCTGGCCGAGGCGGGCCTGGTATGAGATTTCTTCTGATCGGCCGGGGCCGCATGGGCTCCCTGCTGGAAAAGACCGCCCTCTCCGGGGGCGACACGGTGGTGGCCGCCCTGGGCCGGGAGGACCTGGGCCGGCTTCGGGAGCTGGGCAAGTGCGCCGACGTGGTGGTGGACTTCTCCTCCCCCGCGGCTCTGGAGGCAGTGGTGGAATATGTGAAGGCCACCGCCACCCCCTACCTCTCCGGCGTCACCGGGCTGAGCCAGGAGCAGCTGGCGCTGCTGCGCTCCGCCGGGGCGGCCGCGCCGGTGCTGTGGAGCGCCAACTTCTCCCTGGGCGTGGCGGTGCTGTGCCGCATCCTCTCCCAGGTCTCCTCCACGCTGCTGCCGGACTTTGACGTGGAGATCACCGAGACCCATCACAACAAAAAGGCCGACGCCACCAGCGGCACCGCCAAGCTGCTGCTCCAGGCCCTGGATCCGGACCATGCCCTGACCCCGGTCTACGGCCGGGAGGGCCTGTGCGGCCCCCGCAAGAGCGGCGAGGTGGGCATCCACGCCCTCCGGGGCGGCACCGTGGCCGGCACCCACACGGTCCACTTCTTCGGCACCGACGAGGAGCTGGAGATCACCCACCGGGCCGCCAGCCGCCAGATCTTTGCCAGCGGGGCCTATCATGTGGCCCGGCTGCTGCCGGCCATGCCGGCGGGGGTCTATGACCTCCAGGACATCTTATTTGGAAAGTGAGAAACTCTATGGACGCACAGGAGATCATCAACTATATCGCAACTTCCGAGAAAAAGACCCCTGTGAAGCTCTATATCAATGAGACCGCCCCCATCGACTACGGCGGAGCCAAGGTCTTTGGCGAGGGCCGCAGCAAGATCGTCTTTGGGGACTGGAAGGAGCTCCAGGTCATCCTCCGGGACAACGCCGGCAGCATCGCCGACTTCGTGGTGGAAAACGACCGGCGCAATTCCGGCGTGCCCCTGCTGGACCTCAAGGAGATCCCCGCCCGCATTGAGCCCGGCGCCATCATCCGGGAGAAGGTGGAGATCGGCGAGGGTGCCGTCATCATGATGGGCGCCATCATCAACATCGGCGCCATCGTGGGCCCGGGCACCATGATCGATATGGGCGCCGTGCTGGGCGGCCGGGCCACCGTGGGCAGCCGCTGCCACATCGGTGCCGGCGCGGTCCTGGCCGGCGTGGTGGAGCCCGCCAGTGCCGTGCCCGTGGTGGTGGAGGACGATGTGCTGGTGGGCGCCAACGCCGTGGTCATTGAGGGCGTCCACATCGGCAAGGGCGCCGTGGTGGCCGCCGGAGCCGTGGTGGTGGAGGACGTGCCGGAGAACGCCGTGGTGGCCGGCTGCCCCGCCCGGATCATCAAGATGAAGGACGCGGGCACCTCTGAAAAGACTGCCCTGGTGGACGCCCTGCGCCAGCTGTAAGAATCTGTCAGCGGTGCGGGGAGCAAACTATGGGAGAAAAGTCCTGTCAATTCACACTTTGTCCAAAGATTAAATTTGCTTTTGGCTTGTAATCCGTGTGAATTTATGCTATGCTATTTCCATAACAAACGCAGCCCCCGCAATTCGATGAACAGGAGTGATATACTATGGTCAGATTGATTATGGGCCTCAAGGGCTCCGGAAAGACCAAGCAGCTGATCGAGCTGGTCAATGCCGCTGCCAAAGCTGAAGCCGGGAATGTGGTCTGCATCGAAGCAGGCACCATTATGACCTATGACATCCATTACCACATCCGTCTGATTGACGCTGTGGAATATAAGATCAATAACTACGACGTGTTCCGCGGCTTTATCAGCGGCTTGTATGCCGGCAATTATGATATTTCCCACGTCTTTATCGACAACCTCTGCAAAATCACCGGCGGCGAGGTGGGCCGCGAGACGGAGCAGTTCCTGAATTGGCTGGACCAGTTCGGTGAGAAGAACAACATCAAGTTCACCTGCACCATCAGCGCCGATCCCAGCCAGGCCACCGACGGGATGCTCAAGTACCTGTAAAGGTCCCGTCCCTCCTATTTGGATAAAAAAGCAGCGTCCGCTTTCGGGCGCTGCTTTTTTCTGTCCCTTTGCTCCTTAAAGCTTCCCTTGTCTGGCCCTGCGGCCCATGTACGCACCGACCTTGTCTGCAGGTAATCCCTCTCCCCTGCGTGTTTTCCACAAAAAGTGCCTGCCGTCCTTTTGAGGCGGCAGGCGCTTTTTGAACAGGAGTTCTGCTTTACAGCTTTTTTATTTTCCAGTTTTCAGTAGCTCCGCCATCCCGGGGATGGGGGCCAGCGCACGGGGCAGGATGCCCAGCATGGCGGCGATGCAGGTACCGTAGTTGGTGATGGGCACCCCCTGGTCCCCGGCGCAGCGCATCCGGCTGAGCACCTCCCGGGCCCCCAGCATGCACCCGCCGCAGTGGACCACCAGGGCATAGGGCGAGAGGTCCTCCGGGAAGTCGGCACCGGAGCAGACGGCAAAGTTCAGCTGCTTTCCGGTGTGCTCCCGGAGCCACTTCGGCAGCTTCACCGTGCCGATGTCACCGCACTGGCGGTGGTGGGTGCAGCCCTCAGCCATCAGCACCGTGTCTCCGTCACAAAGACGCTCTATGGCTGCCACGCCCTTTACCGCCGTCTCCAGGAAGCCCTTGTGCCGGGCCATGAGGATGGAGAAGGAGGTCAGCGGCACCTCCGGCGGCACCACCCGGGCCACCTGGCGGAAGGCCTGGCTGTCGGTGATGACCACCTCCGGAGGGCTAGCCAAACGCTTCAGCGTCTCCTCCAGCTCCGTCTCCCGGGTCACCACCGCCCCGGCTCCGCCGTCCAGCAGGTCCCGGATGGTCTGCTGCTGAGGCAGGATCAGCCGCCCCTTGGGGGCGGCGCTGTCGATGGGGGTCACCAGCACCGCCAGTCCTTCCGGCCCCACCAGGTCCCGGGCCAGAGGCGGCATGGCCTCCTCCTTGGGAGCCAGGGCGGCGATGCGCTCCTTCAGCTCCCGGATGCCCGCTCCGGTGCGGGCACTGACCACCAGGGCGCCGTACTCAGGCGGAGGACAGCTTTCCGGCAAGTCCCCCTTGTTCCACACCGTGAGATAAGGGATATTTTTCTCTTGGAAAAGGTCCAGCAGCTCCCGGTCGCATCCTGTCAGGCCCACAGTGCCGTCCACCACCAGCACGGCGATGTCCGTGCGGTTGAGGGTCTGCCGGGTCCGGCGCACCCGCAGCTGCCCCAGGCTCCCCTCGTCGTCAAAGCCCGGGGTGTCCAGGATCACCACCGGCCCCAGGGGCAGCAGCTCCATGGCCTTGCGCACCGGGTCGGTGGTGGTGCCGGCGGTGGGGGACACCACCGACAGCTCCTGGCCGGTGACGGCGTTGACCAGGCTGGATTTTCCCGCGTTGCGGCGGCCGAAAAAGCCGATGTGCACCCGCTCGCCGGAGGGCGTGTCATTGAGTCCCATGGCCCGTCCCCTTAAAAGCCGGCGGCCGCGTCAGAGACGGGGGCGAAGATGGACGCCGCCTGCTCCTCGGTCAGCTCCACGCCGAACACGGTCTTGTAGTAGTCCTTGGTCTTTTCCACGATGTCGATGTCCGCGAAGAGATTGGGATACACAGTCTGGGCCAGCCACAGCAGCGTCACCGGCGTGTCCACACCGGGGGTATAGCTGCGGTACATGCCCAGGGGCATCTTGTACACCTGCTGGTTCTTCACAGCGGAGACGCCGCTCCAGTCATAGCTGCCCACGGTGTTGTCGTACAGATCCTGAGGCTGGGCGGAGGTGAAGTTGGTGATGAGGATCATGTCCGGATCCCAGGCATAGACCTGCTCCAGGTTGACCTCCGCCTGGTTGTCCACATCCAGCTCCTGGGCTACGTTGACGGCGCCCACCGCCTCTGCCCACCAGTTGCCAAAGAAGTGGGTGCCGGAGGTGAGGATGGAGTTCTCGCTGTACTTGAAGAGGAAGAACACCCGCTCCCGCTCCTCGTCGCTGAGGCCGGACACCCGCTCCTGGACCAGATCATAGGCCTCCTGGCTGTAGCTCTGGACCAGCTCGGTCTTGTCGTTTTCCGGGAAGATCTGGCCCAGCAGGGCGAACCAATTCTCCAGCGTCTCGATGCAGTCATAGTCCCACTTGTTGGCGGAGATGGCCACAGCGGCAAAGCCCGCCTCGGTGAGCTGCTGGCCCAGCTGGGGGCTGGAGGCACTGTAGAACACCACGTCCGGGTTCAGGGTCATCAGCTCCTCGATGTTGACCTCCGTGCCGGAGATGAAGCCGGTCTCGGCGTCCAGGATCTCCGGGTAGAGCTGGCCCAGCAGGCCGTTTGCCGCGGCGCTCATGCTGGTGTCGGTCATGCCCACGATCTTCTCGGCGGAGTCAAAGAACACCGCCAGCACAGAGGGCAGGGGCAGGATGTCGCACACCACGATGCGCTGAACGTCCCGGGGCACCTGCACCGTATTGTCGTTGTGGTCCACGATGGTGATGGTGTCGCCCTCCTGGCTCTCCTCCCCGCCGGAGGAGGCGGGCTGGGACGACTGGCCGCATCCGGCCAGGGCCAGGACCAATGTCAGGGCCAGCAGGAGACATACGCTTCTTTTCCACAGTTTCATGATCTCTTCCTCTTTTCTTCAAAAAATGGGATGTGGTCTATAAAGTCCTGGATGTCCCGGCGATAGATGCGGCCGGAAAAGGCCTCATGGGGCAACTCGTAAAAGGGCACCTCCGGCGGACACAGAGGACGATAGAGGGGGTCTGCGATGATGCCGCCGGCCTCCTTAAAAAGGGGCTCCAGCTCCACCTCGTCCCGGGCCCGCACATCGCCGGGCAGCAAAAAGCCATCCTCCGTCTCCAGGGGGCACACCAATCGCACCCGTTTCCCCTGTTCCAGGGCCATGGCTGCTGCCAGGGAGCCGCCGGTGACGCTTTCGGCGATGAGGGTCAGGTCCCCAGGCCCCGCCGGAGGCCGCTTGGTCAGAGGCAGGCGGTCCTGCCCGTCCCGGGCCGCGGCCCGGATCTCCTCCGCCAGCACATGGGTGAAGGCCTCCCCCACAGGAGCGCCCACCACATAGGGGGTGCCGAACCGGCGGCGCAGCACCCGGGCAGCCGCCAGGCCGCACCAGGACACCACCAGGTTCACCGTCGCCTCGCCGGCCCGGCAAATATTCTCCAGGCTGTCGCCCATGGCCCAGCAGGAGGCCACGGCGATGCCCTCCGCCTCCAAACGGCGGCGCAGGGAGCCCACCATAGGGCCCACGGAGAAGTCCAGAGGCGTCACGCCCAGGAGGTTCACGGACAGCTCCTTTCGCCTCTCCCGGGGCTCCTGCACCAGACGCTCCGCCAGGGTGGCAAAGGCCTGGGAGGCGCCGGAGAGGTAGGAGTGCATCCCATTGGTGGCAAAGCCGAAGGTGGGGATGCCCGTGCGCTGCTGGATGAGGGCAGCCAGGGCGGCAAAATCGGTGCCGATGACCATGGGGATGGGGGTCCCGGCCAGGGCGATAAAGGCGGGATGGAGCTCCCGGGCAGCCTCCGCCACGTCCCCGATGAACTTCTCGTCGTCCCCCATCACCGCCTCCAGCTCCGAAAGGCCGGAGAGAAACACCAGACTGTCGGTGTCGTACCACCGGGGCTCGTCGTGGGTGTTGTAGGTGGAGTTGCAGCCGGAGGCATCATGCATGACGGTCATGCCCCCCAGCTCGAAGAGGGCGGAGCACACGCCGGACACGTCGGCGGTGTAGGTGGAAATGATACTGGCTGTCTGTCTCATACGCAGCACCCGCACCCCAGGCCCTTCACCTGAATGAGGGTCCTGGTGTCCCTTTCATGAAGATAGGCGTCCAGCATCAGCTGGGCCATCCGGCGGACGCCGTCGTAGCCGTAAAGGCCGCCGCCCTCCACCAGATTGACGAAAAAGCGGCTGGCGGTGAAGTAGGCGGCCTTCTGGCCGATAGCCAGGGTCTTTTCCGGCCGCTGCCGGGGCAGCAGGCGCATCTTCACCTGGACCGTGGGCCGCAGCGTCAGCTCCGGCGCGTGGGCCTGGAGCCACAAAAAGTCCTCCTTCTCCTCGCCGGAGAAGCTGTCGGCATATACCGTCCGGACCTGGAAGCCGTGCGCCAAGAGCAGCCGGGCAAGACCCAGAGGCCGGGCCGTGGCGGTGTAGTCGATGACCACCGGGCACTGCCCGATGATTCGGTGGGCTGCCGCCAGGGCCTCCTCGGCCCGCTCCACGGCCTCACCGTCCTCCTCCCGGGGCAGCTCCAAGGCTTCCGCCAGGGTGTCCAGGTTCCTCCCGATCTCGTCGTAGCCCCAGCAGCCGGGCAGATACAGGTGCTCCCGCCCCAGCCGCTGGGCCAGGGCCTCTCCCCCCGCCCGGGCCGCCGGGAAAGTGGTCAGGAAGGTTTCGCATCCGGCCAGACGCTGATACTCCGCATAGCTCCGGCAGTAGTGGATGTCCCGGACGGTCCATCCCCCGCCCCGGAGCATCCGCATCAGCTCGCTGGACTCCTCCAGGGGGAAGCAGTTGCCTAAGATGCCCACGGTGCGCTCCTCCCGGGGCCGGGGCTTGAGGGCGGCGTAGAGCTGGCGCCGCATGAGCTGGTCCGGGGTCAGGCCGCTCTTGCGCATGATGGGGTTCATGTAGCAGTCCACAAAGTCCACCTCCGGGAACCGCTCCCCCAGCCGCTGATAGACCAGGGGCAGGTCACAGGCCAGGAAGTGGTGGATGCAGCTGGTGTATATCAGCACCGCCGGTGGACGCTTGGGCAGCCGCCGGAGAATGTCGGTGACACCGTCCACCAGCAGCTCCTCCAGGTCCCCCTCCAGCACGTTGTGCTCCTCGATGGCCACGGTGGAGAACCGCTCCTGGGCCCCCATCTCCGCCGCCGTCAGCACCACGCCCCGGAGACAACCCTGGGCGCAGACGAAGATCTGGTGGGCCTGGGGGATCAGCATCCCCACATGGACGATGTTCCAGGTGCCCCGGGCCGGGGCGGCGTACTCCAGCCCAGAGGCAAAGGGCGCAGGAAAGGAGGCATCCTTTATAGCCACCGCCGCGCCGGTGTCGTCCACCGGACCGTTCACTCTCGTCAGCATACCTGCTCCCCTCCTGCCTGCCCGAGGACCTGCCGGGCCAGGGCCCGGTACTCCTCCGCCATGGCGCTGTCCGGGAAGGCCTCCAGCACCGTCTTGCCCAGCTCCTCGGCCTCCTGGACCGTCTCACTGCGGTGGAGGGAGCCAATGATGGTGCTGTGGAGGTCCTCCGCCAGCTCCGCTACTTTCTCCTCCTCCCGGGGCACGTCCCGGCGGTTGAGGATCAGGCCTCTCAGCCGGGCATAGCCCCGGTCCTTGAAGTGGTCCAGGGCCATGGCGATGTTGGCCGCCGCGTGGAGGGCCATGTTCTCCCCGGAGGTGAGGATGAACACCTCGTCGGCATAGCCCTTGCGCATGGGCATGGAAAAGCCGCCGCACACCACGTCGCCCAGCACGTCATAGAGCACCACGTCGGGCCGGTAGACCTCATAGGCTCCCTTCTCCTGGAGCTTTTCCAGGGCGGTGATGATGCCTCGGCCGGCGCAGCCCACGCCGGGGGTGGGGCCGCCGGCCTCCACGCACACCACGCCGGCAAAGCCCTCCCGGACCATGTCCTCCAGGGCAAAGCTTCCCTGCCGCACCAGCTCCAGCACCGTGGGCAGCGCCTGGCCCCGGCGCAGGGCGATGGTGGAGTCCGCCTTGGGGTCGCAACCCACCTGCATCACCCGCAGCCCCTGCTGCGCCATGGCCGCCGCCAGATTGGACACGGTGGTGGACTTGCCGATGCCGCCCTTTCCATAAAATGCCAGTTTGATCATGGCCATTTCTCCTCTCTGTCTCGTTCCCTGTAATCTCCCCGGGCAGACACCAGACGGTAGCCGATGGCCTCCATCTGCCGCCCCAGGGTCTCCAGCCCCGCCCGGGCGTCCAGGGCGGTGCCGGCCTTGTTGTCATAGAGCATGTACTTCTCCCGCACCGACCTGGGGGAGAGGTTGGGCATGATGACGTTGGCCCCCGCCAGCACCCCCAGGGCCCGTCCGTCGTCCCGGGCGGTGCCCAGGGCAGTGGTGGAGGGCAGCAGCACATCCGGCAGGGCCAGACGGCACAGGCTCAGCAAAAAGAGGGTGGTCTCCGGGCTGCCGGGCTTTTCTCCTCGGAAGGGGGTGTCCTTGTGGGGCAGAAAGGGGCCCAGGCCGATCATCTGGGGCCGGAAGGCGGTGAGGAACTGCATCTCCTCCGCCAGCATCTCCGGCGTCTGCCCCGGTGTGCCCACCATGCACCCGCAGCCGGTCTGGTAGCCGATCTCCTTGAGGTCCCGCAGGCACCGCATCCTGTTTTTCCAGGACAGCTCCGGCGGGTGGAGGCGGCCGTAGTGAGCCTCGGAGATGGTCTCGTGGCGCAGAAGGTACCGCTCGGCGCCGGCGTCAAAGAGCCTTTGGTAGCTCTCCCGGCTCCGCTCCCCCACGGAGAGGGTCACGGCGCAGTCGGGAAAGGTCTCCCGGATGACGGATACCAGGGCAGAAAGGCGCTGGTCGGTCCACCAGCCGTCCTCGCCGCCCTGAAGCACGAAGGTGCGGTAGCCCAAGGCGTAGCCCTCCTGGCAGCACTCTAGGATCTCCTCCGGCGTCAGGCGGTAGCGCACTGCCTTTTCATTGCCCCGGCGGATGCCGCAGTAGCAGCAGTTGTTTTTGCAGTAGTTGGTGAACTCCACGATGCCCCGGAAGAAGATGTCCCGGCCGAAGCGCGCCTGAGCCACGGCCCTGGCCAGCTCCGCCGCCAGCTGCCGGTCCTCCTCGGTCCAACTCCCCAGCAGCTGCCGCCACTGCTCCGGCGTCAGGTTTTGCTCCTCATGGAGCTTGTGCAGCAGTTCCCGGTTGTCCACGGTCCGTCCCTCCTCTCTCCTGCTCCGGCCGGGCGAAGGTGGTCTTGACGCTGACGCCGGGCAGCCGTTCCAGCTGCCCCACCAGGCACCGCACCACCGTCTCCGGCGCGTCCAACGTGACATTGATGATAAAGACGCCCCCGTCGGGATAGGGCATCCCCATGCGCCCTACGATGTAGGGCTTGCAGGTGTGGAGCAGGGCGTTGATCTGCCCCGCCTCCTCGTAGTCCGTTGTGATGATGGCCACAACGGCGATGGCCCGCCCGTCCTCCGCCGTCAGGGCGGCGGAGCCGTCGGCGGCCTCCAGGGGCACCACGTCCCGCACCATGCGGTAGGGGGTCTCGATCTCGCCGATGACCGCCCGGACGCCGAAGGCGCTTTGGAGGTTGGCCTCGGTGACCACCTGGGCGGTGTCGCCGAAGCGGGTCTCCCCATCCGCCCCCAGCAGCAGCGAGCGGTTGGCCCGCTGGAGGGCGTGGGCGGGATAGTGGGTGTTGAACAGGCAGGTGAGCCCCTCCCGGGCCAGCTCCGACAGGGTGTCCAGCACCAGAAGCTGGTTGCGGAAGTCCAGGTTGGACTCGGGCTCGTCCAGAATCAGCACCTGGGGCCGGGCCGCCAGAGCCCGGGCGATGAGCACCATCTGCAGCTGTCCGCCGCTGAGCTCCGTGCACCGTCTTTTGGCCAGGGCCGTCAGCCCCAGCCGCTCCATCACCTGCCGGGCCTCTTTGAGATCCTCCCGGGAGGGCTGCCCGAGATAGCCGCAGCGGCTGGCCCGGCCCAGGAGGACCATCTCCTCCACGGTGTAGGCCACCGCCGCCCCCTTGGCCTGGGGCACATAGGCCAGGGCCTGCCAGAGCTTGCGGTGAGGAATGGTGCGGATATCCTTTTCATCCAGCAGACTCCTGCCTGAGGACCAGCGCAGAAAGCCCATCATGCACCGCAGCAGTGTGGTCTTGCCCGCCCCGTTGGGGCCCAGGATGGCCACCAGGTCTCCGGGCCCGGCGGCAAAGCTCACGTCCTTGAGGACCGGGGCGTCCGGCCGGTAGGAAAAGGAGCCGTGCTCCACGGAAAGTCTCACAGCCGCCACCCCCCTGTCTTGCGCACCAGGGCGATGAAGAAGGGCGCACCGATGACCGCCGTCAGGGCCGAGACGGGGATCTGAGCCGAGGAGATGCTGCGGGCCAGGGTGTCCACCGCCGCCAGAAAGGCGGCGCCCACGCAGGCGGAGGCGGGCACCAGGGCCAGGTGGTTGTTGCCGAACTTCATCCGGCACATGTGGGGCACCAGCAGCCCCACCCAACCCACCTGGCCGCACATGGACACGCAGGAGGCGGTGATGGCGGTGGCGCACAGCACGGTGACGCCCCGCAGCAGCCGCACGTCGGTGCCGCTGGCCCGGGCCTCGTCCTCGGAAAGGGGCAGGATGTTCAGCCGCCACCGCAGCAGATACAAAACCAGCATCCCCAGCAGAATGGGCGGCGCGCCCAGAGCCAGGGAGCTGTATCCGGCGGAGTTGAAGCTGCCCATGAGCCAGTAGGTGATGGCGGGCAGCTGGGACTCGGTGTCCGCCGCCAGCTTCACCAGGGACACCAGGGCGGAAAACCAGGACCCCACCATGATGCCCGCCAGGATGACGGTGCTGTTGGTCCGATCCCGGCCGGCCACGGACAACCAGGTCAGGGCCACCGCCCCCATGCCGCACACCAGGGCCAGGGCCTGGACCCCCAGCAGGTGCCACCCCATCAGCAGCGCCAGGGCTGCGCCGAAGCTGGCCCCGGAGGCCACCCCCAGGGTGTCCGGCGTGGCCAGGGGGTTGGCAAAGAGGCTCTGGAAGGCGCAGCCGGAAACGGACAGTCCCGCCCCCACCAGCAGCGCCAGCAAAATCCGGGGCATCCGGATGGTCCAGAGGATCTGCTCCGTCTGATCTCCCAGCGTCACATCCAGTCCCAGAGCGGCGCCGATGCCCCGCAGCACCTCCCCCAGGGGCAGTCCCATGCGCCCGATGCACAGTGAGACAAGGGCCGCCGCCACCGGCAGAAGGCACAGCACCACAGCGGCCTGGGGGGACAGCCCCCCTACTCTTGCCGCTCTTCTCATGCCTTGGTGATGACGTTGGAGTAGGCGGCCTTGGCGCTGACGCCATTGAGCCGTCCCAGCTTGCCGGACAGGGCGCTGATGACTTCCTGGGGCGCGTCCACCGCCACGGCAATGATGTTGACGCCCCGGGCCCGGTAGGGGATGCCCATGCGTCCGATGATGTAGCTGCCGTAGGTGTGGAGGATGCCGTTGAGCTCCTCCACGGAGTCCTCGTTCTCCACGATGATGCCGATGATGGCCACTCTGGTCTCCATGCCGTTTCCTCCTTGTTTTGCATTGGACAGTTTTCCGCCCGAGCCGGAAAATAAAAAACGCGCCTTCCCTGCTTTTGGGAAGACGCGGCCAAGCACAAAAAGCCCCCTTTGGGAGCAGCTGCTGCGGCAGGCGGTCGTCTTCCATCTCAATGCGTGATTTCGATGTCAGGTGGGGCGCTGCGCCGGTCCTTCGGGGGGGGGAACAAAAGGCCCTCTGAAAGATTGTTATTTTTCTGACTATCCACACTATACCCCTCCCCTTTCCCCCGGTCAAGCACAAATCCGCCCCGGAGGGCGGATTTGTAGGCTTTGGCAAAAAGAGCCGGAGAAAATTGTGGAAGGGGCCCAGTCAGCGGATGAAGTTGGTCTTGACCGGCGCCTCCGGCTCCGGCAGAGTGACGCCGGCCTGAGCGCCGGCCTGGATGCACTTGAGGAGCCAGGCCATGTTCTGACCCAGGATGCGCATGGTCTGCATGCCATCCTCGTCCTGGCGCACCTCCTCGGGCCGGTTGCCGTGGACCTGGTTCCAGTACCGGGAGGACACCACCGGCATGGCGCTGATGGTGAAATACTTGTTGAGCCGGTCGAAGGCCGCGCTGGCGCCGCCCCGGCGGCAGGAGACCACCGCCGCTGCCGGCTTTCCCGCCATGCGGCCGCCGGAGGCATAAAACAGCCGGTCCAAAAAGGCGGTCAGCTGGCCCGCAGCCCCGGCGTAGTATACCGGAGAGCCCACCACCAGGCCGTCCCACTCCTCCAGCCGTGCCAGCACGGCGTTGACCTGGTCATCCACGATACATTTCCCCGTCCGGGCACACTGTCCGCAGGCAGAGCATCCCGCCGTCTGAGATGTGACATGCAAAAATTCCGTCTCCACGCCCTCATGCTCCAGGACATCCGCCACCTCCCGCAGAGCAGTATAGGTGCAGCCCTGAGGACGAGGACTTCCGTTGAGCAGCAATACTTTCATAGATTCCTCCTGTTCCGGTGCGCTGTTTGCACCATGTCAGCCTATGCGTTTTCCTTGTCAGCATATCACGGTTTTGCCCAAAAGTTCAAGACATCATTTCCCCTCCCTCGTTGATTTTGCTATTTTCCTTCCGCTTTGTCCGCCGCCCAAGGACATATGTCAGAAATTTCCGCAGCCTGTTTTTTCCATTTTGTGTATTTTGTCATTGACAACAGCGCTTTGTGGTGGTAAAGTACGAAACATAATTTTTGCAACAACACCGTAAGAATTTCATAGTGATAAAGCTTAGATGGAGAAAAGTACCGCAGAGGTTCTGCACCAGTGAGCGGGGGAGAGTGGAAACCCTGCAGCAAGAGACTGTGAGAAGAACACTCCGGAGCTGCGAACCCAACGCCGCCCCACAGGGTCGGCCAGTAGGGGAGACGGATTGCGCCCGTTACCGCGCACAGGCTTGTCAGAGCCTTGAAGGGGCTGTCTCAGGACAGCAAATTAGGTGGCACCGCGGATCGCAGCATTCGTCCTAAAATTTTTAGGAATGCTGCGCAATATCCGGAGGTGCTTTTTTCATGTGTGCAATTATGGGATTCAGCAAGAAGAGCTTGAGCAAGGACAAGGTACGGACGTATTTCGACCGGACCCAGTCCCGGGGACCGGACATGTCCCGGATCCTGGAGACCCCGTCGGGGTATCTTTGCTTCCACCGTCTGGCCAGCATGGGGCTGGATGAGAGCGGCATGCAGCCCTTCTCCCTGGGCAAGGACATGGTAGTGTGCAACGGCGAGCTCTACGGCTGGCGCACCCTGCGCCAGCAGCTCTCCCGCCGTTACACCTTCCGCAGCGACAGCGACTGCGAGCTGCTGCTGCCCCTGTACCGGGAATACGGCCTGGGGATGTTCTCCCGGCTGGACGCGGAGTTCGCCCTGGTGCTCTATGACGGAGAAAAGGATATGCTGATTGCCGCCCGGGACCCCATCGGCATTCGCCCGCTGTTCTATGGCTATGACCATACCGGCGCCATCGTTTTTGCCAGCGAGGCCAAAAACCTGGTGGGTCTGTGCGACCGGGTATGCCCCTTCCCTCCCGGCCACTATTATGCCGACGGCCAGTTCGTCCGCTACGCCGATCTGACCACCGTCACCGCCTACTGCCACGACAGTCTGGACACGGTCTGCCGCACCATCCGGGAAAAGCTCACCGCTGCCGTGGAAAAGCGGCTGGACGCCGACGCGCCGCTGGGTTTCCTCCTCTCCGGCGGACTGGATTCCAGCCTGGTGTGCGCCATCGCCGCCCGGGCGCTGGATAAGCCCATCCGCACCTTCGCCATCGGCATGGACACCGATGCCATCGATCTCAAGTACGCCCGTCAGACGGCGGATTACCTGGGTGCGGACCACACGGAGGTCATCATCACCCGGGACGATGTGATCCAGGCCCTGCCGGAGGTGGTGGCCGCTCTGGGCACCTATGACATCACCACCATCCGGGCCAGCGTTGGCATGTACCTGGTGTGCCGGGCCATCCACAAGACCACGGACATCCGGGTCCTGCTCACTGGCGAGGTCTCTGATGAGCTCTTCGGCTATAAGTACACCGACTTTGCTCCCTCCCCCGCCGCCTTCCAGGCGGAGGCCAAAAAGCGGGTGGATGAGCTTTATATGTATGACGTGCTCCGGGCGGACCGGTGCATCAGCGTCAACTCTCTGGAGGCCCGGGTGCCTTTCGGAGACCTGGACTTTGTGCGCTATGTCATGTCCATCGACCCCCGCATGAAGGTGAACACCTACGGCAAGGGCAAGTATCTGCTGCGCCGCGCCTTCGAGGGAGACCTGCTGCCCCGGGACATCCTGTGGCGGGAAAAGGCCGCCTTCTCCGACGCCGTGGGCCACTCCATGGTGGACGACCTGAAGGAGTATGCCGAGAGCCTCTACACCGACCTGGAGTTTGCCCGCCGCAGCCGGCTGTACAGCTTCGCCGCCCCCTTCACCAAGGAGAGCCTGCTGTACCGGGAGCTGTTCGAGGCCAGCTATCCCGGCCAGGCCCCCATGGTCTCCGGCTTCTGGATGCCCAACCGCTCCTGGAAGGGCTGTGATGTCAGTGACCCCTCCGCTCGTGTTTTGTCCAACTACGGTGCCAGCGGCATGTGATCCCGCCGGTTTCTCTCAGCCGTTCATTTAGGAAAGGAGTCAGTCTCTATGGAAAAGAATCCCTCTCACCTGCCCGAGCTCTTCGGCAGTATGGTCTTCAACGAGGACACCATGAAGCAGCGCCTCTCCCCGGCCTCTTACAATGCCTGGAAAAAGTGCATCGAAAACACTTCTCCCCTGGACCTGACCATCGCCAATGACATCGCCGAGGCCATGAAGCAGTGGGCCGTGGAGCGGGGCGCCACCCATTTCACCCATTGGTTCCAGCCCATGACCGGCTATACTGCGGAAAAGCATGACAGCTTTATCACCCCCGCCCCCGGAGGCCGGGTGATCCTGGAATTCTCCGGCAAGGAGCTGGTCCGGGGCGAGCCTGACGCCTCCTCCTTCCCCTCCGGCGGCCTGCGGGCCACTTTCGAGGCCCGGGGCTATACCGCCTGGGACCCCACCTCCTTCGCCTTCCTGCGGGACGGCACGCTGTATATCCCTACGGTGTTCTGCTCCTATTCCGGCCAGGTGCTGGATAAAAAGACGCCTCTGCTGCGTTCTATTGAAGAGGTCAGCCGCCAGGCGGTGCGGATCCTGCGCCTGTTCGGCGACACCCAGACCCGCCGGGTCATCCCCCAGGTGGGCCCGGAGCAGGAATATTTTCTCATTGATCAGGACGACTTTGCCAAGCGGCCGGACCTGCGGATGTGCGGCCGGACGCTGCTGGGCGCCAAGCCCCCCAAGGGCCAGGAGCTGGAGGATCACTACTTTGGCGCCATCCGTCCCCGGGTTGCCGCCTATATGCAGGACCTGGATCAGGAGCTGTGGAAGCTGGGCGTGCTGAGCAAGACCAAGCATAACGAGGTAGCACCCTGCCAGCATGAGATGGCCCCCATCTATACCGACGTCAACACCGCCTGCGACCACAACCAGCTGACCATGGACGTGATGAAGAAGGTGGCCAAGAAGCACCACCTGGTGTGCCTGCTCCACGAAAAGCCTTTTGCCGGCGTCAACGGCTCCGGCAAGCACGACAACTGGTCTTTGAGCACCGATACAGGCCGCAACCTCTTCAAGCCCGGCTCCACCCCCAGCCAGAACGCCCAGTTCCTGCTGTTCCTGGCGGCCTTTATCAAGGGCGTGGACGAATACCAGGACTTTTTGCGGGTCACTGTGGCCTTTGCCGGCAACGACCACCGGCTGGGCGCTCAGGAGGCACCGCCGGCTATCGTCTCCATCTTCCTGGGCGACGATCTGAGCGCCGTGGTGGATGCCATTATCCGGGGCACTGAGTATGCCGATCCCGGCAAGAAGAACCTGGAAATCGGCGTGGACGTGCTGCCCGCCATTCCCCAGGACAACACCGACCGCAACCGCACCTCCCCCTTGGCTTTCACCGGCAACAAGTTTGAGTTCCGGATGCTGGGTTCCTCTCAGTCCATTGCCGGCCCCAACATCGCTCTGAATACCATTATGGCCGAGGAGCTGCAGCAGTTCGCCGATGAACTGGAGGGCTCCCAGGACTTCCAGAGCGACCTGCAGAAGCTGCTGCGTCGGGTCTTTACAGAGCACCAGCGCATCATCTTCAACGGCAACGGCTATGACGAGTCCTGGGTGGAAGAGGCCAAGAAGCGGGGCCTTTGCAACCTGACCTCCACGGCCGATGCCCTGCCCTGCTATACCGCCGAGAAGAATGTCTCTCTCTTCACCCGCCATGGGATCTTTACGCCAGAGGAGATGCAGGCCCGCCAGGACATCCATATGGAGAACTATTGTACGCTGCTGTCCATTGAAGGCCTGACGCTGCTGGGCATGATCCGCCGGGATGTCCTGCCCGCCGTGTCCGCCTACTCCGCGGAGCTGTGCGGCCGGGCCGACAAGAAGAAGGGCCTTTCCTGCCGGTATGAGACCACTCTAGCCGCTGATATTTCGGAAAAGACCGATACGCTGATGGCTGCGGCGGACCAGCTGGAAGCCGACTTGAGCCGCTGCGGCGGTGAGCTGGAGGAAAAGGTGCGCTACTTCCACGAGACGGTAGCCGCGGATATGTCCAGGATCCGGGAGCTGGCAGACGCGCTGGAAACCGTCACCGCCAAGGAGTACTGGCCCTATCCCTCTTACAGTGATATTCTCTTCTATATGTAAAGCCTCCTCTTTCCCCCTGCGGGGCCAGAGCCCTGTGCTCCGGCCCCGCCCTTTTTCCGTTCTCTTGGAGCTGCGGCCGATCCAAATTGGAAAAAAGGCTTTACAAGTTTGAATTTTATGGTATAATACCATTTGTCCTGCGGGGAGGCAGTCTGTTGCCAAGGAGAATGTTTTACCCCCACAGTTCCTTTTTTAGATGTACATGGGCTCGTAGCTCAGCTGGGAGCGCAAAGGGTTCAGTTTTTTGCCACATCTATAATTTCATATTGCTTTATTCTTCTGTTCCGCTTTTGGAACTGTTGATTTGGGCCCGTAGCTCAGTCTGGGAGAGCAAAGGCAACATAACGCAGGCCCAGGTGTTCCAGCAAATCGCACAATCCAAATAAGAAAAATTTATGCAAACTAAATAAAGACGGGCTCGTAGCTCAGTTGGGAGAGCGTTCGGTTCGCATCCGAGAGGTCGAGGGTTCGAATCCCTTCGAGTCCACCACAAAAAGCCGTGAAATGTTGAGTTTCACGGCTTTTTTGTAACTTTTTTGAGGGAGTTATGGGCCTGTAGCTCAGGCGTTTCTAAGCTGTTTTCCAAAATGTTCCCCAGTTCGTTCGCATCCCTCTTCATTTTTTGCTTTGATGGTATCCTCCCTCGCCCTTTTTGGTCGGCAAGAAGCAGAACTTAACCACAGAAACGCGACATTCACATCCAAGCAATGTGTACAAAACGGTTCGCATCTCTTTTGTGAAAAAT
>CALXDZ010000140.1 GCA_944387205.1 uncultured Oscillospiraceae bacterium | reverse complement strand
CGCTGTTCCAGCCGGTGGCGGTGGCGGAGGCCTTTGCCCGCCTGGTGACGCCGGACACGGACGCCGTGATCTGCAACCATGTTTCCAACGTCTTCGGCTTCATCCAGCCGGTGGAGGCGGTGGCGGCCCTCTGCCGGGAGCGGGGCGTGCCGCTGATCATCGACGCGTCCCAGTCGGCGGGAGTGCTGCCCCTGCACCTGACGGCGCTGGGCGCGGCCTTCATTGCCATGCCGGGCCACAAGGGGCTCTACGGCCCCCAGGGCACCGGGGTGCTGCTGTGCGGCGAGGGGGTCTCCGTCCGTCCGCTGCTGGAGGGCGGGACCGGCAGCCTCTCCATCCAGCAGGAGATGCCGGACTTCCTGCCGGACCGGCTGGAGGCCGGCACCCACAACATGCCGGGCATCGCGGGCCTGTTGGAGGGCGTGCGGTACGTCCGGCGGCGGGGGACCCAGGACATCTGCCGGCGGGAGCGGCAGCTGGCCCTGGTCCTGGCGGAGGGCCTGCGGGAGCTGGACGGCGTGCGGGTCTTCGCGGCTCCGGGCCTGAGAAATCAGGCGGGGGTCGTCTCCCTGGTGCCGGAGGACCGGGACGTGGAGGAGATTGGGCAGGCGCTGGCGGAGCGGGGCGTGGCGGTCCGGAGCGGCATCCACTGCGCGCCGCTGGCCCATCGCACTGCCGGAACCCTGGACACGGGAACCGTCCGGATCAGCTTCTCGGATTTCAATACGCCGGAGGAGGTTTTCCGCTGTCTGAAAGCCCTGCGGGCCGTGTTTTCCTGACTTTCTGAACAGTCCGTGAATTTTCCCCGGAATCTCCTTGCAATTGACTGGTATATTTTATATAATAAAACAGCGAGTGCAATGGGAGAGAAAGGGGATGACGGCGTTTCCATGAACATGACTTTGGCGGACCTGCCTGCATTTATCGGGCGGTATCTGCTGATGCTGGAAGTGACGGACTATCTGGATATCGCCATCATGGCGTTTGTGTTCTACCGGCTGTTCTGGCTGGTGCGCAGCACCAAGGCAGCCAGTCTGCTGAAGGGCGTCTTCGTATTTCTGGCGCTGGTGGCGTTCTCCACAGCGATCGGACTCAACGGCATCAGCTTTATTTTGGGCCAGATGATGGACTTCGGCGTGGTGGCGCTCATGATTGTCTTCCAGCCGGAGATCCGCCGGATCCTGGAAGAGGTGGGCAGCCGCCGCTTTCTTGCCTTTTTCAACCGTACGGAGGCTCGGGACATCATGGACGAGGCCATCGGCCAGACGGTGCTGGCCTGTACGGAGATGTCCCAGACCCGCACCGGGGCGCTGATCGTCTTCGAGCGGGAGATCTCCCTGGACGATATGGCCCGCAGCGGCACGGTGCTGGATGCCGCCGTGTCCGGCGAGCTCCTGAAGAATATCTTCTTTGTCAAGGCCCCCATGCATGACGGCGCGGTCATCATCCGCCACGGCCGGGTGCTGGGTGCCGGGTGCATGTTGCCCCTGAGCAAGAACGTGAACCTGAGCCGGGATCTGGGCATGCGCCACCGGGCCGGCATCGGCATGAGCGAGAACTCCGACGCGGTGGTGGTCATCGTATCGGAGGAGACCGGCTCCATCTCCGTGGCCATCGGCGGCATGCTCAAGCGGCATCTGAAGCCGGAGACCCTGGAAAACATCCTGCGGAATGAACTGATTCCCCAGGATGGGGAGGACAAGCAGAAGGCCAATCTGCTGGGTCTCCTGCGAGCCCGGAAGGATAGGGGGACGGACGATGAAGATGCGTGAGATCATACAGAACCGCAAGATCCTCTATATCCTGCTGGCGCTGCTGGTGGCGGTTGCCATCTGGATTTTCGTGGATATGTTCGGCAATAACGGCAGTTATTTTTCCAAGGAGATCACGATCACCGAGGTGCCCATCACCTATACCGGTGAGGATGATCTGGCGGACCGGGGCTTGATGCTGGTGGATGAGGGCACCACCGCCACGGTGGATGTGACCCTCTCCGGTGCCCGGACCACCCTGGCCCGGATCGGCCGGGAGGATCTTCGGGTTACGGCGGACCTGACCGATGTGGTGGGGGCCGGCGGGCAGACCATCGCGCTGGACGTGGCCTTCCTGGATTCGGATTTCCCCAATACCCTGATTGAGAGCCGCAGCCCCTCCCGGGCCACCGTCAATATCTCGGAGCTGTACAGCAAGACGGTGGACATCATCTGTGATGTGGTGGGCAATGTGGCGGACGGCTACTCCGCCGGAGAGCTGCAGCTGTCCCAGGATACCCTGGAGATCCGCGGGCAGCAGGAGGACGTTGACCAGGTCAGCTACGTGCAGGTGACGCTGGACATCGGCGAGGATGCCATGGAGACGGTGTCCCAGTCCCTGGAGTTCTCCTACTACGACGAGAATAACCAGCTGCTGGACAGCACGGGCATGCACCCCACCGTGGACACGGTGGAGGCCACGCTGCCGGTCTTTGTCATCAAGGAGCTGGATCTGGTGGTGGACTTCGTGGAGTCCGCCGGCGCCCGGGCGTCCAACCTGGAGTGGCACATCTTCCCGGAGACGATCACGGTTTCCGGCGACGCGGGACTGCTGCGGGATGTGGATTCCATTACCCTGGGCCAGCTGAACCTGCTGGACCTGCTGGGCAGCGGAACGAACCGGCACACCTTCCCCATCATCATCCCGGAGGGATGTGAGAACCTCAGCGGCGTTACGCGGGCCACCCTGACCGTGGAGTTCGTGGATATGTCCCGGACGCAGGTGTCCACGCAGAACTTCCGCTATGAGAACCTGCCGGATGGGAAGCAGGCGGAGATTCTGACCCAGCAGATGACGGTTTCCATCTTCGGCACGGCGTCGGACGTGGCGGCTGTCACGGGCGGAGACGTCACTGTGGTGGCGGACCTCTCCAACTACTCCGGCGCCTCCGGCACCTACACGGTTCCCGCCACGATTGAGGTGGATACCGCTGGAGATGTGGGCGTATCCGGCACCTATAACATCCAAGTTACCATCACAGATGAGGCGGGGGGATCGACGGACGAGCCTCCGGACCCGGACACCCCCTGAGAGATGAAGGAGAATTACCATGACCCAAATTGCAACTGTTGAGCGGATTCTGGACGCGGATCACGCGGAGATCTCGGTTCCCCGGAAGTCCGCCTGCGGCCACGACTGTGAGGAGTGCGCCGGCTGCGGCGTCACCGGCGCGGCGGTCAAGGCCCGGGCCGAGAATCCCATCGGCGCCGAGCCGGGGCAGAAGGTGGTGGTGGAGAGCAGTACTCAGAAGATGCTGGGCATCGTGGTGCTGGTCTACGCCATCCCGGTGGCGCTGTTCCTGGTCGGCTATCTGCTGACCTTCGCCCTGGGCGGCAGCGTGGCCCTGCAGTACGCCGTTGCGGTGGCAGGCTTCGTGCTGGGCATCATCTTTGCCATCCGCTACGACCGCCGGCTCCGGGCTCGGGGCGGGCTGTCGTTCACCATCGTGCGGCTGTTCTGAGGCGGTGTTCGGCTATGTCAGGCCGCCGGTACAGGCGCTGCCCCAGGAGGAACTGGACCGCTTCCGCCGGATGTACTGCGGACTGTGCCACACCCTGGGCCGGCGGTACGGCCCGGCGGCCCGAATGATCCTGAACTACGATTTCACCTATCTGGCCATTCTCCTCTCGGAGCGGGAGGAGGGGACGGCCCTGCACCGCCGCTGTG
>CALXDZ010000139.1 GCA_944387205.1 uncultured Oscillospiraceae bacterium | reverse complement strand
GCTGTCAATGGCCTGTAAATCTTTTTCGTCAAGCATATGGGTCCTCCTCTGTGTCCAAGTTGGACACGTTTTAATTTTCCGCCTTTTAGCGGGAAACTACTTTACTCTGGCAACTGCTTGAGGAAAGCCGCCCGCCATGGGGCGGCTTTTTGTGTTGAGAGTATTGAATCAGGATACAGCTTTACTGAGAAGAGTTGTCGGTGCTTTCAGGAATAGGGTCTAACGTATAAATCAGAAAAATGCTCTGCGTTGTCAATGGCCCTACTAGAGCCTTGTAATGTCCGGCATGACCATCGGCTTCATATATCCCCTCATCCATATCGTCCAGGCCAAGGGACGCAACAAGGTCATCAGAGGAGTCGGGATCGGCATAACTAAGTAAGTTTCCAACGGCAAATGCACCAAGCTCTATATCCGGCCCAGTTGCCAGCGTAAAGTCCAGCATGATATGTACCCTCAACAGTACCCCGTCCCGCTCATATGTAGCGACATAGACGCCATCGCTGACGATATGTCCGGTATATTCATATTCGCCTATGTCTGAATCGGTACCAGAACTTTGTGAGCCTTCATCAAGCTCGTTTACTTCATAGCCGGCTGCTTCATAGGCTTCCCACAACTGAGACGTATACTCATCTGCTGTCATCCGGGGCTCCGCCTCGTTGCTCCCGCATCCCGGCAGAGATAATATCAGAAACAGCGCAAATCCCAGAGCTGTTGCTTTTTTCACATTCCATCTCTCCCTGTGTCCAAGTTGGACACTTTTTATTTTTGGTTGCACCCCGTGATGCAACTTATCCATCGATCGCCGCAGAAGTAAAAGGACGATCGGAGGATACACCATGACTACACAGCCCACCGACACCAGAACCACCCTGAAAAACGAGATCCTGACCCTGAACGACCGGCAGGCCGCCTATGTGCTGCAGCGGCTCAAAAAGATGAAACGGGACTTTGCCGCCACCGAAAATGCCGCCTCCAGCCGGTGATCACAAAAGCCGCTTGGCCTCCAGCACGATGCCCAGGAGCTTCTCACACTGCTCATCGGTGAGGTCGTCCACGGCCTCCAGCAGCTTCCGCTTGGCCGGACTCAGCCCGTCCCCACTCGTGGGGGCGGGTTCTTTTTTACCCGTCAGGAGGTATTCCGTAGTGGTGCCCAGGGCATTGGCGATTTGAGGCAGATACTTGCTGAAAGAAGCTGACTTTCTGCGGCGCCAGTTGCTGGCCGTATCATCGGACACGCCAATTGCGGCGGCAAAAGCCTTTTGCTCCTTGAATTTTTCATCGACCAATTCAAAGAGACGATCTACGATGTCCATTGGAATCACCTCGAAACGTAAAAATTTCGATTGTATAATTGTGACCTTCTTACAAAATCGAATAAATTTCGTTTTTTCGATTGACAACCGAAGAAACTACGATTATAGTTATAACCACAGATTAGCGAACAAAGAAAGGAGGAACTGAGGGTGCTTTTTCGGATGATGGACCGGCTATTTGATCCACCGCCCAAGGAACTCCGCAAGGCCAGAGATAAGGCCGGTATCAGGCTTTATTATGAATCCCAAAGCGAAGATGAGAAACGAAGCAAATATTGCAGCTATTGCAATTTTCTCCTGACGTGTTTGAAAGCGTTTATTTTGGGCCTCCTGACGGCGCACATCCTCAAATTGTAAGAGGGCGTCCTCTCCGGCAGGAGTGATGATCCAAGTGTCCGGAGCCATATGATTCCCAAGTTCGCCAAGCTGGACGAGCTTGAACTGGTGAATGCTGACAAAGCCCCGCTCTTTCAGGCCTATAAAACGCGCCTGCTCGTCCGGGCCCGGAGCATAGGGGCAACGGAATTTTGCCAGAAGCTGCTGATCTTCTGGGGAGAGTTGGTCAAGGTTCATGTCTTTTACCTTTGGCGTTATTTTGGGGATGATCTATCGCTGCGATAAGAAAGGAGGAACAGCATGAATATTTTTCTGATTATTCTGGTGGTTCTGCTGGCGTTTTCGGCCGGCTTGAACATCGGCCGACTGGCGACGCTGTGGCAGTTTAGCGAAGAGGATAAAGAGCCCTGCGAAATAAAGCTCGGACTCCCAGATGGCGCATCTTTTTTCAGAGATTCTCTTGCAGCCATTCGTGATATTTCCGGAGATAAAGGGGGAAAAAGAAAATGAAACCTGTAAAAATCCTATACGTCTGTGACCCGGAACGGGCTTCAAATTGCGAGAAATCCGACTGCGCTCATAACCCGTCATCCGAGCACGGGGAATGCTGCCTCACGTTTGATCCCGAGTGGGCAAAGCGAGATAAAAACGGGTGTGCCATGATCGACTTGCCGGCTACGCTGGAACTTTTCAAAGATGACATTTTGTTTGAAGTTCCTGCCTCCGTCCCCTACAAGTACACTGCGGTAATCGAAAAAAATTCCATTTTCGCAATGGCGGCTTTGGTTTTGGGCTTCGTCAATCTCGTTGTCATGGCCGTTTTATTATCAGGCTAAAGAGCAAATCAACGCAACAACAGACAAGAGCAAGGCAACACAGTCAACCCACTTTTCTTCCAGATACTTAATGATTTCCTGCCTGCGAAATTCCCGCCAGTGGAGTCCTTTGTGATCCAAATAAAATCCCGTGATATGCTGGCTGCTGGTGGTTTCGTATTTCAGATAATTCAGTTCATGCAGGTACCGTACAGCCGCCCGGACCGTCTCGTCGTCTGTTTGCAGCGTTTTTGCCAAGGCACTGAGATCTTCGCTGAAATTATAAACCAGATCAGCGGCGTTTTTTGGCTTGTTAAGCTCATTCAACAGGCTTTTGCTGAGTTTATCCAGCATTTATAATCCCCTCCGGGCAATAACCTGAGATTAGCATATCACAAGGAAACACTGATGACAAGAGGGAGGTGAGGCCATGCGAATCAAGGAGCTGCGAGAGGCGGCAGGGCTGTCCCAGAGGGAATTGGGCGCGCGGATCGGCGTGTCCGGCCCGGCGGTGGCACAGTGGGAGACTGGAGAAAACCGGCCCAGTCTGACCAATCTGGAAAGATTGGCGGAGGTGCTGCACACTACCACCGACGCCATCCTGGGCCGGGACACCGCCGGCGCATAGCGCCCCAGGCTACCCGATGACCAAAGCATACCGCGCAGGAGGAGAAAAGACCATGACAGACATAGACAAAAGCATCTATAAAATCTGCCGGGAGCAGGCCGGTTACACCCAGGAGCGGGCAGCGGAGCTGCTGAGTTGCTCGGTGCGGCAGCTGGCCCGGTATGAGGCCGGGGAGTCGCCCGTGCCGGACGATCTGGCCTATGCCATGGTGCGGCTCTACAACAGTCAGTACCTGGCGGTGGAGCACCTGCGCCTGGTGAGCCAGCTGGCCGCCAGCATCATCCCGGCGGTGGAGCAGATCTCCCTGCAGACGGCGGCCATGCGCCTGTACAACGTGGTCATGGACTTCGTGGAAGCCCACCCGGACCGGAGGCTGCTGCGCATTGCGGAGGACGGGGTCATCACACCGGAGGAGCGGCCCATCCTGGACGAGATCCTGGAGGAGCTGCGGACGTTGAGCAAGGTCTGCTTCGAGGTGCAGGCCGCGACAGAAAGGGAGAGGTAATATGCCGAGAGTAAACCTGGGGAAAGACCCCATTGAGCTCCAGAGGGAGCGCCTGGCCCATACCACGGCCAAGATCATCAGAAAAGCCATGATCGAGCGGAATATGCGATACGGCAAGGACGTTGCCGACCTGGTGAAGATGAACCGGAACACGTTTTCCTACAAGATGCGGGCCGGCAGCTGGTCCCAGATGGATCTGATGCTGCTGGTGGCCGCGCTGAAGATCCCCGCAGACGATGCGCTGCAGCTCCTGGGGGTGAGGAAATGACCGGCATAAAAAAAGAACGCCGGGATGCTGGCACATCACGACGTTCGGTTCAGGGGCTTGCACCCGAGAACAATAGCAGAATTATTATATCACATTTCCCGGGAAATGCAAGCCTACAAAAGAGGCAGGGAGGAGGTGTCTCTGCCATGACAGGTCTGGGCCTGATCTTTGTCGTGCTGGGTGTCTGCACGGCCACAAGAGGGCTTGCCCGGGTGATCGACTTGATCGAGGGGAGGTAACGGCAAGAGATGACTCCGTTGACACAGCTGCGGGGAGACGGCGCAGTGGCCGCCCGCTATGGGGTGGAAGAGGCCATCTTTCTGGATGCCGTTTTGTTTTGGTATCGGACAAACCGGGGAGATGACCGGAACTTTTTCGACGGGCGGTGGTGGACACACAACTCCGTGAAGGCCTATGAGCAGGTCTTTCCCTGGTGGTCGGGCAAGCAGATCCGGCGCATCATCGAGCGGTGCAAAGCCCAGGGCGCTCTGCTGTCGGGGGAGTACAACAAGGACCGGCGGGACCGTACGGCCTGGTACTCTCCCAGCGACGAGCTCCTTGCCCTTTACGGTGAGTCCATTTCGGGAAAATGCATTTGCCCAAATGGGCAAATGCAAATGCCCAAACGGGCAACTGCACTTGCCCAAACGGGCGAACCATTACCATGTAATACCCATGATATTACATATACCCCCTATAGTCCCCCATTGGAGGAGCCGGCAGAAGCGCCGGAAGAGGCGCCGCCTGCGCAGGCACCGGTGTCGGAGGACGAGCTCTTTGAGCGCTTCTGGGAGGCGTACCCCAAAAAGAGATCCAAGCCGGCGGCAAGGCGGGCGTGGCTGCGGCTGCGGCCGGGGCCTGTCCTGTTCCGGGCCATGATGGAGGCGCTGGAGCGCCAGAAACGGTCCCGGGACTGGGCCAAGGACGCCGGGCAGTTCATCCCCTATCCGGCCACATGGCTCAATCAGAGGCGATGGGAGGATGAGGAAGATCCTGCGTTTGTCCCTGACACAGCGGAAACCAGTGGGGATCCCTGGGACAGCATATCCGTGGACAGGGTGGAGGGAGATGCGCCATGCTGAGCGCCGATATGATCGTCAGGGCCCGGAGCTTCCTCACCTTTGACCCTAAATTCCTGGATCCTGTGCAGTCTACCGGCCTGTGGCTGTGTGATACGGCGGAGGATGTCTACGCAGTGACCATCAATGCCGTCAAATTGGCAGACGGGGCAAAGTGGAGCGACTTGCGCAGCTGCGAAAGTTTTTTCAGGGCTTTTTATTACGTCTTTGTCGCCATTCCGGATCCGCTCCGGAGGCGTAAGGTGGTGGAGGCTTTGCAGGAGGTTTTACCGGATCTGAGCCTCTATGTCCCCTCGGAACGAGCCTTTCACGGCTGCAAGTCCGTGGCAGAGTTCCGAGATCAGTTTGGCCCCGGACGTGTCCGGGAGCTGCTGATCGATGCCAAAGAGCTGCCGGTCTATGGACTTGTCAATCTGGCGGATGTTGAACCCATGCGCCTCTCAGACTTGGAGCGGACAAGCTCCGGTCTCCCGGAGCTGGATCGCTATACCGGCGGCTTTTTTGCCGGACAGCTGAGCCTCTGGACCGGGGAGCGGGGAAAAGGCAAGAGCACGCTTTTGGGACAGATCCTGCTGGAGGCCATTGACCAGGATAAGACGGTCTGCGCCTACTCTGGGGAGCTGGACAAGCGGCAGTTCAAGCAGTGGGTCTCCGTTCAGGCCGCAGGGCCATCCCATGTGGGCGTGTACGAGGACAAGGAGACCGGTCGGAAAATGACGGCCATTGCCGTGACTGTACAAAAGCGCATCGACGAGTGGTGGGACCGGCGCTTTTTCCTCTATGACGTGGGAACCGCCAGCAGCCACAGTGAGGACAGCATCCTCCGGACGTTTGAAAACGCCAATCGCTGCTACGGCGCCAGCGTGTTTTTGGTGGACAACATTATGACGGTGGGGCTCAGCCGCAGCAGGGACGGGGATTATTTCCGGGCCCAGAGCAATTTTGCCGGGAGGCTGGTCCAGTTTGCCAAGAGCCGAGGCGTCCATGTCCATTTGGTTGCGCATCCCCGGAAAGCGGAAAGCGGACGGAAACGGCTCCGCAGCGATGATGTGGGCGGATCCGCAGATCTCACCAACCGGGCGGACAATGTCTTTGCCTTGGAGGCTGGTCAATGGGAGGACAGAGGCAAACTCGTATCGGCAACCGTGCTGTCATGCCTCAAAAACCGTATGTTCGGCGGCAGCAAAGAGATCAAGCTGCTCTTTGATCCCAAGAGCAAGCGGTTCTACGGGCCCGGAGGGAATCCGGACCGTATGTACGGATGGGAGCTGGTAGGGAAACAAATCGAATTTCATGAGCTCCCACCGCAGACAACCCCTTTTGAGGAGGAACGACCATGAGAACGATAGCGATCGAAAATTTGAAAGGCGGGGTGGGGAAGACGGTGACCACTATCTCCCTGGCCCATATCCTGGTGGAGGACTACCGCAAGCAGGTGCTGGTGGTGGACTGCGACGGGCAGTGCAATCTGACCCGGTTCTATCTGGGCCAGGTGCCGGACGCGCCCACCCTGGCGGAGGTGCTGACCGGAGCCCACGAGCCCTACTGGCAGGACAACGTGCTCTCTGTCAGGCCGGGCCTCTGGCTGCTGCCGGCCAGTCAGGAGCTCTACCGGCTGGATCTGGCGGCCATCCGGCGAGGGACCTCCAGCCTCACTGTGCTGCGGGACTTTCTGGAGGCGGTGGCGGAGGACGGGGAGGTGGACGTGGTGCTCTTTGACTGCCCGCCGGGCTTCACGGCGGC
>CALXDZ010000138.1 GCA_944387205.1 uncultured Oscillospiraceae bacterium | reverse complement strand
AGCTCATGGGCCGCGTCCAGGGCGCCCTGCATCCCGGAGACGCCACAGCCCCGGGCACGCTTGCTGGGGAACTGCTCCAGCAGAGAGCCGAACCGCTCCCGGTCCTCGGCCATGTCGATGGACTCGGCGCTGGTGCCCAGCATGGGGATACCGTGCTCGTCCAGGTACTTAGTCAGCTTGATGGCCGTCTGGCCGCCGCAGGCCACCACCACGCCCACAGGCTTTTCCGCATCGATGATGTCCATGACATCCTCGGGGCACAACGGCTCGAAGTACAGCCGGTCGGCGGTGTCGTAGTCGGTGGAGACGGTCTCGGGGTTGTTGTTGACGATGACCACATCGTAGCCCAGCTTCTTCAGGGTCCAGACGCAGTGGACGGAGGAGTAGTCGAACTCGATGCCCTGGCCGATGCGGATGGGGCCGGAGCCCAGGACCATGATGACGGGCTTGCCGGACCGGGGGAAGGCACGGGACTCGCAGACGGTGTCCCGGGTGGAGTAGAAGTAGGGGGTCTCGGCGTCGAACTCGGCGCCGCAGGTATCCACCATCTTGTAGACCGCCCTCTGGTGCTCCGGCAGGGTGTCGGCGCCGGAGAGGCGGCGGAGGGCCTCGTCGGTGTAGCCAAGGACCTTGCCCCGGGCGTAGAGCTCCTCAGTGAGGCCGCCGGCAATGGTCTTTTCATACTCGGCCAGGCCCTGGAGCTTCCAGAGGAAGAAGCGGTCGATGCGGGTGATGTCGTAGATCTCATCCACGCTCATGCCGGCCTTGAGGGCCTCGAACACGGTGAAGAGCCGGCGGTCGTCCACCCGCCGCAGCCGCTCGCTCAGAGGCGCCTCATCCTCCGGATCCGGTTTGCGGTTGAGGGTATCCATGGAGATCTCCGCGCCCCGGACGGCCTTGAGCAGGGCCATCTCAAAGGAGGGAGCGATGGCCATGACCTCACCGGTGGCCTTCATCTGGGTGCCCAGGGTGCGGGCAGCGTCGGCGAACTTGTCGAAGGGCCACTTGGGGAACTTCACCACCACATAGTCCAGCGTGGGCTCGAAGCAGGCGCAGGTCTTGCCGGTGATGTCGTTGGCGATCTCGTCCAGGGTGTAGCCCAGGGCGATCTTGGTGGTGATCTTGGCGATGGGGTAGCCGGTGGCCTTGGAGGCCAGGGCGGAGGAGCGGCTCACACGGGGGTTGACCTCGATGACCGCATACTCAAAGGAGTTGGGGTTCAGGGCAAACTGGCAGTTGCATCCGCCCACGATGCCCAGGGCGGAGATCATGTCCAGAGAGGCGCTGCGGAGCATCTGGTACTCCTTGTCCGACAGCGTCAGAGTGGGGGCCACCACGATGGAGTCGCCGGTGTGGACGCCCACGGGGTCCACGTTTTCCATGGAGCACACGGCGATGACGTTGCCCGCGCCGTCCCGCATGGTTTCGAACTCGATCTCCTTCCAGCCGTGGATGGCACGCTCCACCAGGATCTGGGTGATGGGAGAGGCGTCCAGGCCGGTGGCGGCGATGACACGGAGCTCCTCGGGGCTGTTGGCTACGCCGCCGCCTCCGCCGCCCAGGGTGAAGGCGGGACGGACGATGACGGGATAGCCGCCGATCTTCTCCGCCACCGCCAGGGCCTCCTCCACGGTGGAGGCGATGTCGGAGGGGATCACCGGCTGGCCGATGTCCTCCATGGTCTCCTTGAACAGCTCCCGGTCCTCGGCCTTGGTGATGGCCTCGGCGTCGGTGCCCAGAAGGCGGACGCCGGTCTTTTCAAAGTAGCCCTCCTTGTTCAGCTGCATGGCGATGGTCAGGCCGGTCTGGCCGCCCAGGGTGGCCAGCACGGAGTCGGGCTTTTCTTTTTCAATGATACGCTTGACGGTCTCGGCGGTGAGGGGCTCCAGGTAGATCTCGTCCGCCAGGGCCTTGTCGGTCATGATGGTGGCGGGGTTGGAGTTAACCAGGACCACGTTGACCCCGGCCTCCTTGAGCACGCGGCAGGCCTGGGCGCCGGCGTAGTCGAACTCGTCGGCCTGGCCGATGACGATGGGGCCGGAACCGATGACGAGTACTTTCTTAATACTGGTATCCAGAGGCATTACTGCTCACCGCCTTTCATCATGTCCACAAACCGGTCGAAGAGGAACGAGGTGTCCCGGGGGCCGGAGCAGGCCTCGGGATGGAACTGCACCGTAAAGGCCCGCAGCTCGGGGTAGTCGATACCCTCGCAGGTGCCGTCGTTGGCGTTGATATAGCGAACGGTACCGCAGGAGAGGGAGTCGGCATCCACGGCATAGCCGTGGTTCTGGCTGGTGATAAAGGTCCGGGTGCCCTTCACGTCCCGGACAGGCTGATTGACGCCCCGGTGGCCATACTTGAGCTTGAAGGTCTTGCCCTCCATGGCCAGGGCCGTCAGCTGATGGCCCAGGCAGATGCCGAACATGGGCACCTGGCCAATCAGGGCGCGGATCTGGCGGATCTGATAGGTGTTTTCCGCCGGGTCGCCGGGACCGTTGGAGAGCATCACGCCGTCGGGCTTGCCCTCCAGTACCTCCTCGGCGGAGGCGGTGCCCGGCAGCACGGTCACCTCACAGCCCCGCTTCTGGAGCTCCCGGATGATGTTGCGCTTGGCGCCGTAGTCCAGCAGAGCCACCCGGTAGGCCGTCTCCCCCTCGGCAGGGAACACCTCCGGAGCACAGCGGGTGACGGAGGCCACCGCGTCCACAATGGCATACTCCCGCACGGGCTGGAGGTCGTCAGGGATCTTGGAGCAGATGGTGGCGTTCATGACGCCGTGCTCCCGCAGGATGCGGGTCAGCTCCCGGGTGTCGATGCCGCAGATGCCGGCCACGTTCTGGGCCTTGAGGTAGGCGTCCAGCGCATACTGGCTGCGGAAGTTGGAGGGGGTGTCACACAGCTCCCGGACCACATAGCCCCGGACGCAGCACCGGCCCTCAAAGTCCGGCTCAATGACGCCGTAGTTGCCGATGAGGGGGAAGGTCTGGGTGACGATCTGTCCGTAGTAGCTGGGGTCGGTCAACGTCTCCAGATAGCCGCACATGCCGGTGGTGAACACCAGCTCGCCTACGGCGTCGCCGTCGGCGCCGATGCGCAGGCCCTCAAAGACCTGACCGTCGGCCAAAACCAAGTATGCTTTCTCCATAGCCACGCTCCCTTTTTCTTGAAGTCGGATATTTCTCTTTTGCGGTGGATGCTTAAAAATGCCTAAAAAAATTTCGCCTAGGGCGAAATCCATCTTGCAAGCGGGACACATCTGTCTGTGTCCTTCCTCCACACCTTTCTCCAATTTTGACCGGAAAGGGGCGCACTTCCCCCTAAACCGTTTGAAACCATTATTATTATGCAACATTTTCTTCCAATAGTCAAAGAGGATTCGTCTTACGAGTCCATAGAGTTTTGAGAAAAAGATTCTCCAAATTTGTGCATTTTCACAGCCAAAAACTGTGCATAATGCCAAATAATTTTTAGGTTGCCTAACAAAAAATATGGTGTCTTTACAAATTGTAATCATCGTGTTAAAGTATACGGTACGTATTTTGAGCCGCCGGAGGGAACGCCCGGCGGCGTGTTGTGTGACAAAGGAGAAAGAGATATGAACTCCGACTTTTCCAAAAAGCTCTCCCTGCTGCGGCAGGAGCGGGGCGTCAGCCAGCGGACGGCGGCGGCGGACCTGGGCATCTCCCAGGCCCTGCTGAGCCACTATGAAAACGGCATCCGGGAGCCGGGACTGCCCTTCGTGGTCCGGGCCTGCGACTACTATCACGTATCCGCCGACTACATCCTGGGCCGGACGCTGTCCAAGGACGGGGCCATGATCGCCTCCGACGAGGTCTATGACCCGGAGGCGGAGCGCACCGGTGTCCTGAAGGGTTCCGTGCTGGCCACGCTGCAGAATAAGCTCCTCTCCGGCGCCATCTCCGTCCTCTTCGACCTGCTGGGCCGCCTGGGGGACCGGGACGCGGTGAACGCGGCGGGGGCCTATCTGGGCAGCGCGGTGTACCAGCTCTATCGCCACCTCTACCGCTGCGCCGGCCGGAACGAAGACTATTTCAGCGCCGAGCCGGACCTCTTTACCCTGGACGCGGTCAGCGCCGACATGAAGCTCTCCCAGGTCCGCTACGCCCGGGCCCTGGAGCGCCAGCGCCAGGAGAAGAAGGAGTTCCCGGACCTGTCCGACGAGCATCTCCACGAGGCCTATCCCGGCCGGTGCCAGAGCGTGACCCAGGTGCTCCACAACACCGACACCCGCCTGGGCGGCCTGATGAAGGAGTGAGGGACGGCCCATGATCTTTCAGTCCTACGAGTTTTTGCTCTTTTTCGCCGTGACGCTGGCGGTGTGCCTGCCGGCGGCCCGGCGCAGCGTACCCGCGGCCAAGGCCCTGCTGACCCTTGCCAGCCTTCTTTTCTATCTGTGGGGCTTTGAGGAGAACGCCCTGTTGGGCTTCGTGGTACTGCTGGCGGGCAGCTGGGTGAGCTTTTCCGCCGGGCGGTATCTCACCGCCCGCCGTCAGCGCGACGGCAGTGCCAAGGCGGTCTTTGCCCTGGCGCTGATCTGGCACATTGCCGTGCTGGTGGCCTTCAAGTACACCGGCTTCCTCACCGGCGGCGCAGTGAGCGTCCCCTTTGTGCCCCTGGGCCTGAGCTTTTTCACCTTCCAGCAGCTGTGGTATCTCAAGGAAATCTGGACAGGCCAGTTCATCCCCTCCCGCTGGAGCCTGAGCGCCGGGGTGGACTTCACCCTCTTTTCCTTCTTCTTCCCCACGGTGTCCTCGGGGCCCATTTTGCGGCCCGGGGCTTTCTTCCCCCAGCTTTCGGACGGGCGCTTTCTCCACCCCACTTGGACCGACGCCGCCGCCGGGCTCTACGCCATCGTCCTGGGCTGCGCCAAGAAGATCCTGCTGGCGGACTCCTTCGGCGTCCTGGTGGGAAACGGCTACGCCCACTTGACGGAGCTGGACACCGTCTCCGCCTCCATGGTGGTGCTGGGCTATACCCTGCAGCTGTACTTTGACTTCTCCGGCTACTGCGACATGGCCGCGGGCCTGGCGAGGCTCCTGGGGATCCGCCTGCCGGTGAACTTCGACTCCCCCTACCGCAGTCTCAGCGTGGGCGAGTTCTGGAAGCGCTGGCACATCACCCTCACCACCTTCTTGCGGGAGTGCCTGTACTTCCCCCTGGGCGGCAGCAAAAAGGGTACTGCCCGGACCTATTGCAACATCCTCATCATCTACCTGGTCAGCGGTCTGTGGCACGGGGCAGGCTGGACCTTTTTGCTCTGGGGCGCCCTCCACGGCCTGGCCCAGGTGGTGGAACGGCTGCTGGGCAAGCGCCGGGACAAGCTCCCCAAGTGGCTCCAGTGGGTGCTGACCTTCGCCTTTGTCAACGTGGCCTGGGTGTACTTCCGGGCCCCCAGCGTGGCGGAGGGCACCGCGGTGCTGCGGGCGGTTTTCTCCCTGCGCTTTGCCAAGCCCCAGGCCTGGCTCTCCGAGGGCATCTTCTCCAGCGAGCTGGAGGCGGTGCGCATCCTGCTGCCGGCTCTGGCGCCCTGGCGCAACGTCCTGGCGGTGGCGGCTCTGTTCCTGGTGGCCATGGTCATTGTTCTGTGGCCCCGGAACACCATCCGGCAGATGGACCGTTTCAAGCCCACCTTCTGGCGAGGGGCGGCGCTGTTCGTCCTGGCCATGTGGTCGGTGCTGTCCTTCTCCGGCATCACCCAGTTCATCTACTCCAACTTTTAAAGGGGGAACATCGACATGGAAAAATCCTATCGGCGCTGGACCCTGGGACTGGTGGGCGCCATCCTGGCGGCCCTCGTCCTGTGCGCCGGCTTTGTCCGTGTGGTGGACCCCTTTTTCCACTACCGCAGTCCGGACCCGGAGGCGGAGGTCTGGTTCGATCAGCGCTATCAGACCGCGGGCCTCCTCCGCAGCCAGGACTATGAGACCATCCTCATGGGCACCTCCCTGGCCGCCAACTACCGCCCGCTGTGGTTCGACGCCTTCTATGACACCTCCACCGTGAAGGTCACCTTCCCCAACGGCGGCTTCCACGAGTTCACCCAGGCCCTGGACTACGCCTATGAGACCCACGATGTCAAGCGGGTGATCTTCGGCCTGGACCCCAACATCCTCTGCCGCAGTGTGGAAGAGGCCCCCGACGAACTGCCTGCCTATCTCTACGACACCAACCCCTGGAACGACGGGCCCTACCTCTTCAACAAGGATGTGCTGATCCGGTCCCTCTATGTACTGCGGGAAAAGGCGGCGGGCAACACCCAGGCCCTCCAGGACGCCTTCTTGTGGGACGGAGACGTGTTCTTCTCCAAGGAGCTGGCTCTGGCCAGCTACTCCCGGCCTGAGCCTACCGGCACCGTGGAGCCGGCAGACGCCTTCTTAGACATCTGCCAGGAAAACCTGAACGTGGTGGAGGGATGGCTGGAGGCCCACCCGGACACGCAGTTCGTCTTTTACTACTCTCCCTACAGCATCCTCTTCTGGGACAAGATGGAGCGCCTGGGCCAGACCGACGCCATGATCGAGATGCTCAAGTACGCCACGGCCCAGCTTCTGACCTATGACAACGCGGAGGTTCAGTGCTTTTTGACCGACACGGACATCATCACCGACCTCGATAACTACGCCGACCACATCCATGTGGCCGGGCGCATCACCTATCGGATGGCCCAGGCCATGCCCGGCGGTGCCTACCGCCTGACAGAGGAAAATTACGCCGACAAGCTGGACGCTCTGCGGGAATTTGTGGTAAACTACGACTACGACAGTATTTGGTGAGCGCGCCCCTTTGGGGCCCTCGCCTTTCATTTGACGGCCCGCCCCGTCGGGCCGGCCCAAGGAGGGTATCACACTATGACAGATCTATCCCATATCCGCAACTTCTCCATCATCGCCCACATCGACCACGGCAAATCCACCCTGGCCGACCGGCTGCTGGAAAAGTGCGGTGCCGTGGCGGAGCGGGACATGGAAAGCCAGCTGCTGGACAACATGGACCTGGAAAAGGAGCGGGGCATCACCATCAAGGCCCGGGCCGTCTCCTTCCCCTACAAGGCCCAAAACGGCGAGACCTACCTTTTGAACCTCATCGACACCCCGGGCCACGTAGACTTCAACTATGAGGTCTCCCGGTCCCTGGCCGCCTGCGAGGGCGCGGTGCTGGTGGTGGACGCCACCCAGGGCATCGAGGCCCAGACCCTGGCCAACACCTATCTTGCCATGGAGCACAATCTGGAGATCCTGCCGGTGGTGAACAAGATCGACCTGCCCGCCGCCGACCCCAAGCGGGTGAAGGAGGAGATCGAGAACATCCTGGCCCTGCCCGCCGAGGACGCCCCGGAGATCTCCGCCAAAATGGGCATCAACATCGACGCGGTGCTGGAGGACATCGTCCAGAACATCCCCGCCCCCAAGGGGGATGTGAAGGCCCCTCTGCGGGCGCTGATCTTCGACAGCTACTACGACAGCTACAAGGGCGTCATCGTCTATATGCGCCTGATGGACGGCGCCATCCGTCCGGGCATGGATGTGAAGATGATGGCCACCGGCGCCACCTACAAGGTGGTGGAGTGCGGCCTGATGAAGCCCTTTGGCCTCCAGCCCACCGACTGCCTCCAGGCCGGCGACGTGGGCTACTTCACCGCCAGCATCAAGACCGTCAGCTCCACCCAGGTGGGTGACACCGTCACCGGCGTGGAGAATCCCGCGGCGGAGCCCCTGCCGGGCTACCGGAAGGTGCAGCCCATGGTCTACTGCGGCATCTACACCGAGGACGGCTCCAAGTACCCCGACCTGCGGGACGCCCTGGAAAAGCTCCAGCTCAACGACGCATCCCTGTCCTTCGAACCCGAGTCCTCCATCGCTCTGGGCTTCGGCTTCCGGTGCGGCTTTCTGGGCATGCTCCACATGGAGATCATCCAGGAGCGGCTGGAGCGGGAGTTCGATTTGGACCTGGTCACCACATTACCCTCTGTAATTTATGAGGTGACGAAAACAGATGGGACTGTGGTAAAGGTGGACAACCCCCATAATTACCCCGACCCCGGCTCCATTTCCGAGGCCCGGGAGCCCTATGTGAACGTGTCCATCATCTCTCCCCCGGACTATGTGGGCAACATCATGCCCCTGTGCCAGGA
>CALXDZ010000137.1 GCA_944387205.1 uncultured Oscillospiraceae bacterium | reverse complement strand
GGTCGATGCCGGACATCTCCAGCACTCGGGGGTGAATCATGCCAGCTCCCAGCAGCTCAATCCAGCCCTCTCCCTTGCAGGTGGGGCAGCCCACGCCGCCGCACTTGTGGCACTGGACATCCATCTCACAGGAGGGCTCTGTGAAGGGGAAGTGGTGGGGGCGGAACCGGGTTTTGGTGCCCTTGCCGTAGAGCTTTTCCACCAGGGCGTTCAGCGTGCCCTTCAGATCGGCCATGGTGACGCCCTTGTCGATGACCATGCCCTCCACCTGGTGGAACATGGGGGAGTGGGTGGCATCCACCTCGTCCTTGCGGTAGACCCGGCCGGGGGCGATGATGCGGATGGGGAGTTCCATGGTCTCCATGGCCCGGACCTGCATGGGGCTGGTCTGAGAGCGGAGCATCACCCGGCTGTCGGTATCAAAATAAAAGGTATCGGACCAGTCACGGGAGGGATGGCCCTCGTCGGCGTTGAGCTTGTCGAAGTTATAGGAGGCCAACTCTACCTCGGGGCCGTCCAGTACGGTAAAGCCCATGGAGATAAAGATCTCCTTGATCTCGTCCAGGGCGATATACATGGGGTGACGGCGGCCCAGCTTCACGTCCTTGCCGGGGATGGTGATGTCCAGGGCCTCGTCCTTGAGGCGCTGCTCCAGGGCCTGGGCATCCAGCTTCTTGCCCTGCTGCTCCATGGACTGCTCCAGCTCAGCACGGACGGCGTTGGCCAGCTGGCCCATAACGGGCCGTTCCTCAGGGGAGAGCTTGCCCATCTGCTTGAGCAGGGCGGTCAATTCTCCCTTTTTGCCCAGGTACTTCACCCGCAGAGCGTCCAGCTCAGCGGCGGAACCAGTGGAGGCGATGGCCTCCAGCGCTTGGGCGCGAATGGCTTCCAGTTGCTCTTTCATATACATATAACTCCTTTTCTCTGGATATGGGTCATCGCAGATATTCGACGGGGAGAGGGGATGCGGACAAAAGAAAAACGCCCCTCGTCCCGAGTTGGGACGAAAGGCGAGCCTTCCGCGGTACCACCCAAATTCGCACGGATAGACCGCACGCACTTGAAAGCCCCGATAACGGTGGGCATCCGACTGTGTCTCCACAGCGGCTCCCGGGCGAACCAAACCAGGCGTCCGCAGTCTGGCTTGCAGCCGGTGACCAGACCTCTCTTGGCGGCGTTTCACGGTTATTTTCCCGTTCATTGCTGATATCAAATATTATTCATAGCACAAATGGAAGGGAAATGCAAGGGGGAATTTTCCCGCCCGGCAAAACCATCCTCGGGAATGAAGGTTGCCGGCGGAGAGGATTTTCTGGTATGATGATAAAAATTTTCGATGGCAACCGTCAGTTGCCGCCCGGTTGGTGGTCAAAGCTGGAGAATCTGCTGGCACTGGTCTTGTGTTACATTTTTGTCATCAATCCCCGGTATATGAACCGGCAGCTGGTGAGAGGAAAAAACCAGAAGAAAACATAGGTACACTGTGAAAAAGCCGCCCTTTTTGGGCGGCTTTTTCCATAAAGAAGAACACTCAGGACTGGGCAGGAGCGGTTTTTCCCAGGTGCAGCTCAATGAGGCTCTTGGGCCGTCCAGCGGCGGAGGTCTCTTTGCCGCGGACGGAGGCGTAGCCCGCCGCCCGCAGCTTGTTGACGATGCGGTGGGCGCTGCGGGTGGTGATGCCCAGGCAGTCTGCCAGCTCCGCCACGTCAAAGACCGCACTGCCCCGCAGCTGGATCAGAGCCATCAGCTTGGCAATGTAGGCGCTGCTCATGCCCGCGTGCCAAGCGATCTCCTCCACCTCTGCGTCGTGAGAGATGAGGTCATAGGAGATGGACTGTTCATTGCCCAGGGGTCCCACAAGTGAGCCTTCTTCGTCTACCATATAGATATAGCTGCCCTTGCCGGACTTAGCGTAGGAGAGGGCCTTGCGGGCATGAAGCTCCGACTGATAAGCAGTGGAGCCGATGCCGATGCCGATACTGGGGTGGAGACCGATCTTCAGGATATGGGACTGGAGATCATAGAGCCCGCGGTAATTTTCCTCCCGCTTTACGCCGCCCCGGTTGGCAAAGATAATGTAGCTGTTTTGTCCGCTGCGGAAAAAGGCGGCCTGGATCTTCCGACAATATTCGATGATCAATCCCTCGGATTGGCATGCCTTAAGTCGATCGGAATAATAACTGCCTCCGCCCTCGCCGGTACTGGCCGTCTCAATGAGCTCCACCACGAGCTGGGCGGAATGGGCCTCCTTGAGCTCCAGACGGGTCACCAGACGGTTAAAGGCCTCCCGCACAGTAAAACGGGAGCCAGAGAGATAAAAAACAGGATATCCTTTTTCCTGAAAATGATGATATGTCCATACAAAACCTGTCAGGATCACCTTGATTTCGCCGCGGTCCCAAAGCTCCTGGTGCCAGCGGGTATAGACCTCCTCGTCCAGAGAACTGAATGGGAGATAGCGAATGTGCTGGGGGGTGATGATCCGTTCACTGAAGGCGTCCTCTATCACATGGGGTTCCACTGCATCGATGCTGAAATCGTCCAGAGCAAAGCCTTGATGTTCCATCTCCCGCAGCGTAGTCAGCAAACTATAGGCATCCTTGGTAACGTATTCATAGGCTCGGACCATGGTGTGACGCTGGATCACACTGGTGCAGACGGCCACGCCGGTAAATAAAACAGCAGTACATTCTGCCTCACACTGGTCAATGACCTCCAGAGCGCCAGCAGTGGTCTCTCGGGGATACAGGATGGTCTTTGTCTCCGGCGAAATCGCTTTCAGATGCTCCTGGATCTGCCTGCCGGAGAGCTCAGGGCCAATGATTCCGATCGTCATTCCTTGCTCCCTTTCCTCATTCAAAGATTGCCATCACTATACCATTTCAAAGAAGCTGCCGCAAGAGGGGGAAGAGAGGATTTTATAAAGGAGAAGCAGAATTTTAGCACAAAACGCCAATAGTTTTTTTGTCGCTTATTGCCAAAGATAATATTTTTTTAAAATATATATTGACTAGATTGCCGCAAACGTATATTCTCTATTAGCGACATATTTAAGACCTGTCACAAATGGGACGATTTGTGACTTGTCATTATTAAAGGGAGGAACAGCTGGATTATGACGAAGCAGGAAATGAAGAAGGCGGTCATCAAGGCCATCGATGAGAACAAGGAAAGCATCTTTGCTGTGAAGGACAGCATTTATCACAACCCCGAATTTGGCTATAAGGAAGTCAAGACCACTGCTACTGTGGCGGATTTCCTGGAGAATCTGGGCCTGAACGTGGAGCGGGATATCGCCGTGACCGGCTGCATGGCCCGCGTCAATGAAGATAAGGCCGGCCCCCACATCGCTGTCATGGGCGAGCTGGACGGCATCAGCTGCAAGGAGCACAAGGATGCCAATGAGATTGGTGCCAGCCACACCTGCGGCCACAACCTGCAGGTCACCGGTATGGTGGGCGCCGCGCTGGGCCTGGTGAAGAGCGGCATCCTGCCCCAGCTGGGTGGCAAGATCAGCTTTATCGGTGTGCCTGCTGAGGAGTACATCGAGCTGGAGTACCGGGAGAATCTGAAGAAAGAGGGCAAGATCAAGTACTTCGGCGGTAAGCAGGAGCTGATCTACCGCGGCAAGCTGGACGATGTGGATATGGCCATGATGTTCCACTCCCAGGATATGGGCGATATGAAGGTGCTGCTGGGGCCTGAGAGCAACGGCTTTGTCGGCAAGAAGATCCACTTCATCGGCAAGGAGTCCCACGCCGGTTCTGCGCCCTATGACGGCATCAACGCTCTGAACGCTGCCATGCTGGCCATCAACAACGTCAACGCCCTGCGGGAGACTTTCAAGGAGAGCGAGCGCGCCCGTTTCCATCCCATCATCACCAAGGGCGGCGACATCGTCAACGTGGTGCCTGCCGATGTGACCATGGAGGCTTATGTCCGTGCCCGCACCATTGAGGGCATGAAGGATATCAACGAGCGCATCAACCGGGCCATCCTGGCTGGCGGCATGGCTGTGGGCGCCAATGTAGAGATCACCGAGATCCCCGGCTATCTGCCCATCCTCAAGCAGCCTGATATGGACAACCTCATGCGTGAGAATCTGAAGGACCTGGGTCTGGACGGCGCCATTGTCGAGGGCGGCGACTTCACCGGCTCCTTTGACTTCGGTGATATCTCCCACCTGATGCCCGCCATCCACCCCATGTTCGGCGGCGTCACCGGTGCGCTGCACACCCGTGACTTCAATGTGGTGGACGCAGAGCTGGCCTGCATCATCCCTGCTAAGGCCATGGCCATGACCATCATCGACCTGCTGTATGACGACGCCAAGGAGGCCAAGGACATCCTGGCCCACTTCAAGCCTGTCATGACCAAGGAAGAGTATTTGGCCTTCCAGGAGAACAACGACCGCACCATTACCCTCAACTAAGAAACCCGTTGAGGCACCAGGGGCTACAGCCTTCCAGGCTGGGGAATGTCCCAATCTCCCTTGTTATTGAAGAAAAGGCCCGGAGGGAAATTTCCCTCCGGGCCTTTTGGCATCTTTGAAAATGAGCGGGGACCGGTCTATGTCAGATTACAGGTGTTTTTCTGAAGCCAACCTGGGGCGGTATCTCCGGTATACGTACAGGGACAAAAATATCGTCAGGGTATCTGCCGTTGCCTGGGACCAGACGATGCCCAGCATCCCAAAGAAATGGTTGAGCAAAAACAGCATGGGGATGTTAAACACCAGCCACCGGGTTACGCCCAGGAACAGGGAGATACTCCCCTTGCCGAAAGCTTGGAAGAGATAGACGGTGAAAAAGCTCAGGAACATCAGCGGAGTGGCCAGCACCCGGATGCGCAGGAACTGGGAGGCAAGAGCCACTGTCTGGGCATCCTGGATAAAGAGGTGGGAGAACTGCACGGCAAAGAGCTCGTACAATGCGATGCTGATGGCCGCGATGATCAGGCCCAGTCGGCGGGCCAGACGGATGGTGTCCTCCATCCGCTGCTTGTTTCCGGCGGAGTAGTTGTAGGCCACCAAGGGCATCATGCCCTGGCAGATGCCGATGCCCACGTTCAGGGGAAAGCGCTCCACCTTCAGCACGATCCCTACAGCGGCCAGCGGCAAATCGTTGTAGGAGACCATTAGCTTATCGATGATGACGTAGTCCAGATCGAACAGGAACGTGGCAATGGCCGAGGGGACACCTACGCCAAAGACGGCTACCATGCTGTCCCGGCAGGGAAGTCCCACTTTGGGAGAGAAGGTGACCACCGTGCCCCGGCCCATCCGCACCAGTACACCCATAAAGAAGAGAAAGGCGATACAGTTAGAAAGACAGGTGGCCAGCCCGGCGCCCAGCACCTCGTGGCCGTCGGGCAGCAATACAAACATAAACAGCGGGTCCAGGGCGATGTTCAAAAGCCCACCTAGGATGATACCGGCGCTGGCTTCCTTGGAACGGCCGATGCTGCGAATCAAGTTGGCCAGTACATTGGAGAGCACCGTGGGTACGCCGCCGGTGACAATGACACACAGGGCATATTGCCTTGCATATTCATAGGTGTTGTCTCCGGCACCAAGAAGGCCCAGAATGGGCTCCATGAAAACTGCAATGCCCACGGCAAACAACGCCGAGATGGCAAGCCCCAGATAGAGAGAAAAGGCGCTGACCCGCTTGGCCTCGTCTTCCTTACCCTGGCCTAACAGACGTGAGATGAGAGAGCCACCCCCGATTCCCGCCAGCCCGGCCAGACACAGGGTGATGTTGAATACAGGCAAAATCAAAGAGGTGCCTGCCACCATATATGGGTTCTTGGTCTGCCCCACGAAGAAGGTATCCGCCATGTTGTAGATCAGGACGATCAGCTGGCTGGAGATGGCCGGAAGGATCATTTTCCACAGGGCGGATGGGACGGGAAGGTTCTGAAAGATGTCCTCCTGACTGGAAGTTACCTTTGCCTGCATTGTACTGCACCTGAGCTTTCTGATGGAGTGTGCCGTTTCGCTTTTCTTTGGCAGGTCTTTCTTACCTGCTTCTGTAATATTTAATCATACCACACAAAAAGCAAACGCTGCACCAGCGCATCCTCAAGGACGCTGGCCTGGAGCACCTCCGGTTCTACGATCTCCGGCACACCTTCGCTACCCTGGCCCTCCAGAACGGCGTCGAATCAAGACTGTCTCCGCCATGCTGGGCCACTACGACGCCAGGTTCACCCTCCGCACCTACACCCACACCACCCGGCAGAAACAGGACGAGGCAGCCCAGACCATGGGCAACCTCATGGCGCAGGTACGGTAAAACTCACCTCCAGAAAGCGGCACAGCGCACCGGTTGGGAAGCCGAATTTTCCTGCCGGTGCGCTGCGTTTTTTGCATGGTGTGGGTCACGGTGTGGGTCTAGGCCTAACTGCTATCTCAAATTAAGAACTTTTTACATAGCAAAACGCCCCGAAAACAATGGTTTTCGGGGCGTTTTGTGGAGCTAGTGGGGTGACTCGAACACCTGACCGCTGGTTGTCGGTAAGGATACATGATGGACATTGTACTTTTTTAACATTTAAAATTATAGGTTGAATTTATCCTATTTTAGCGTATAATAAAGACAGAAGGAGCGTGACAGTATGATGATCAATTCCAATACCCTGGTGTCCATTACGGAGGCCAACCAGAATTTCTCCAAAGTG
>CALXDZ010000136.1 GCA_944387205.1 uncultured Oscillospiraceae bacterium | reverse complement strand
CTTTCGTCCGTTCCCTTTTTTGTGCTGCGACATGGTTGACGCATTTCCCAAAAGTTGGTATAATAGGCCAAAATTATCCAAAATCATCCAAAAATCGTTCCCCATTCTCTGTGCTGCGCTGATTCATTAACTGCTCTGAGGAGGAACCGCTTATGAAAAAACGGCTGCTTTCCGTACTTTTGGCGCTGACGCTGATACTAAGCTTGCTTCCCGCCGTTCCGGCTGCGGAACGGCAGGAGAAAACGGACCCTGAACTTTCTCTGCTGGAGAAAGTCCAGGAGGCCCGCGAGGTGGACCTGACTGCCTGGGATGAGGATGGAAATTGGGTGGAGACTCCGCCTGATGATGCCGGACAGTGCGGCGACAATCTCTTTTATGCCTTTGACGGTGCCACCGGTGCTTTGACCATCACCGGCACTGGAGCTATGTGGGAAAAAGAGGACTACGGAGATTATTTCATGCCCTGGTCCGAGTACGCCTATGAGATTCGCTCCTTGTCTCTGCCCTCGGGGATGACCCATATTGCGGAGCAGGCTTTTGAAGGTCTTTCCAGTCTCCGTACCCTGGTGGTCCCGGAGGGAGTGAGGACCATGGGGAGCGATGCCTTTGCGTATTGCGCCTCCTTACAGACAGCGTCTTTGCCCGCCTCTCTTCAGAAGATCGGTCCGTATTCCTACACCGAAGAAAGCCCTTTTTATTGCTGTGATTCCCTGACCTCCATTCAGGTGGCAGCGGGGAACCGGGTCCTGTGTTCTGTTGACGGAGTGCTGTATGAGACAGACGGCAGCAGCTCTTGGGATCCCTCTCCTCGCGTACTGCTGCAGGTGCCCGGGGGAAAGACGGGCAATCTGGTCATCCCCGACACGGTGGAGGAGATCAAAGGTCTGGCGGGATATCGGAATTCCCTGTCCTCAGTAACCATCCCGGCTTCCGTGAATGAGATCGGTTATAATTCCTTTGGAGACGGGAAAAACCTGCGCAGCATCCAGGTGGATGAAGCAAACCCAGAGTATGCCTCCCGGGACGGTGTTCTTTATACCCGGAATCTTCGTACGCTGCTCCAGTTTCCCGGCGGCCGCACCGGTTCTTTCACCGTGCCCTCCTATGTGGTGCAGGTCCTGTACGGCGCCCTGGAAGATACCAGTTTGTCCCATATTACCATTCCGGCCAGTGTAAAATATGCGGGGCTCAATGAAGGTATTCTGAATACGGATATTTCGGATCTATCCTTTGGTCTCCGTCTCGGCGGCAATGAAAACCTGATGTCAGTGGATCTGCCGGATACTATGACCGCCTTTTCCAGCGGCTTCCTGTCCGGATGCGGGATACAGTCCTTTTCCATTCCCTCCGGCATCAAGACCCTGGGGTCTTCTGCGTTTAATTACTGTAAAAATCTGACTTCGGTAACCATTCCTGATTCCGTTACACAAATCCAGGACAGCGCATTTTCCGGCTGCTCATCCCTGACTTCTCTCACCATTCCGGCCAGTGTGCAAAGCATTGGTTATATGGCTTTTACCCGCTGTGATCAACTGACCTCTGTGCGCTTTTGCGGCGCACCGCCTGCTCTGGACAGCAACGTCATATCCAGCTGGCGTGACGAAAACTGGACATACCATGCGCCCACTTTCTACTACCCTCGCAGCCAGGAGGCGGCCTGGGCCGGCTTCTCCTACACCACCAGCCAGGGGGATCCGGTGCGGGTGCTGCCCTGGGGCACCGTGGACGCGGAGGAGCTGACCGGCACCCTGACAGCGGAGCAGCTGGCGGTTCTGGTGGTGGATGGCGCCGGCGCGCCCATCCAGGGGGCCTCGGTGATCTATCGGCCGGAGAGCGGCGAGACCCAGACCGGCATCAGCGATGAAAAGGGCATGACGGTCTTTTCCCGCTATCGGGACAGCGACGGCGGCTATCTGTCGGCAGAGATCACCGCCTCCGCTGACGGGTATCAGGAGGGCTCCGCCTCCGTGGGCACTGCTGCGGCCACCTATCGGATCATCAAGCTCTACAGCGCGGAGGACTCGCGTCTGAAGCTGGCCTCGGCGCTTTACAGCAATTTCCAGAACATGACCCTATCCACCGACCTGCTCACCGGCTACAAGCGTCTGAGCAATTCGCCGGACTTTGATAACGGGACATTCTATCTCTGCTGCCGGGCAGGAGACGAGTCTCTGGCGGCACGGTATACCCTGATGCAGGGAAACAAGCAGATCGCCCAGTCCCAGACCGGCGACTTTACGGTACAGCTGCCACAGCTCACCGTGGGCAAGGGCTTTGCAGTTCTGACCGAAAGTGCCGACGGCACCTCTGTCCAAACGGATCTCAACCTGGAGATCATGGATGACAAGGCCCAGGAGGTCTCCTCAATCAAACTGGGCAGTGACGTGACGTTCACGGTGGGGGATGACGTTCCCTTTTTGGGCGGCTCTGAGCTGAAGTTGGATCTTCCCGCGCTGCCTTTGGAGGTCTATGTCAGCGATGACAGTGTCCACCTGGGCGTCAATGTCAATCTGCGGGCGGAGGACCGCAAGAGCACCGAGGAGAACCTTCAGGAGCTCAGAGAGACCATCCAGGGCCTCCAGGCCCTCAAGAGCATGAAGATCGACAAGAATCTCCAGTCCCGTCTGGACAAGCTGATGAAAAGCCACGAGGCCTTTGAGATGCCCGCCGCCGGAAAGGTGAAGGTCAACTTCATCGGATACGGCGAGGGCAAGCTGGACGCCAACGGCGAGGCTATGGTGACTTTCTACTTCTGCCTGCAGGTGGATGCCAGCTATACCATGCAGGGGCCTACCGTGGTAGTGGTCGTGGTGCCCATGACATACAGCATCAAGGTAGGCGTGGAGGCCAAGGGGGAGTTCGAGGGCTCCTACAATTTCATGACCTCCGATATCAAAGCAGATCTTACACTGCTCATCAAGCCCTATCTGGAGGCCTTTGGCGGCGCCGGCGTGGGACAGGTGATCGGCGCCGGAGCCTACGGCTCCGCCGAGGTACCTGTGGAGATCCAGCTGCTGGGGACCACCGTGCCGCCGGGGCTCAACTCTGTGGAGCTCACCGGTGAGCTGGGCCTGAAAGCCTACGTAGGCCCTCTGGAATATAAGAAAGCTTGGGCCCATCACACTTGGTATCTCTATACCCGGGAGGGGCTTATGGACCTGTCCGGACTGGGGGAGCCGTCCGGCGAAAGCGGATGGCAGGCGGCGGACCTGAGCTATCTCAGCGAGGAATCCCCCTGGCTGGACACCGGGGACATTTCTCTGCTGGACGCTTCGGGGGAAACGGGGAAGTGGATCCCCCTGCGGACCTCCACCTACCGCAACGCCCGGCCGGTGCTGGCCGTTGCCGGTACCACGCCGGTGCTGGTGTGGCTGGGAGCCGATGCCGAGCGGGGCAGCGGCAACGCCACCCAGGTGCTCTACTCCGTCTATGACGGCACCGGCTGGTCCCAGCCTCAAGCTGTGGACAGCGACCTGACCGGCGACTATGCCCCGTCTGTTTACTCCGACGGGACGGATCTGTGGCTGGTGTATCAGAACAGCGCCTCCGTCCTTGCCGACAGCGGTGATCTGGCCCAGGCCTATGCCGCTGCCCAGACCGTGGCAGCCGCCCGGTTTGAAAACGGCGTGTTCACAGCGCCTCAGACCATCTCCGGCGGCGCTGAGGCATACCGCTATCTGCCCGGCATTACTCTGACGGACGGCGTTCCTGCCGCCGTATGGGTGGAGAACGAGGATACCTCCGATCTGCTGGGCCGCAGCGGGACCAATCGGGTGATGTTGGCCCGGTATGAAAACGGGAGCTGGGCGTCGCCGCTTCCGCTGGATGACCAGATCTGCGCTGTGACGGAGCTGCAGGCGGGACAAGCAGGCGGCGTGTTCACTGCCGCCTGGATCAGCGACGGGGACAACGATCTTGCCACCGCCGGCGATCGGAGCCTGACGGTCTGCACGGATTCCGGCGCGTCCATGACCCTGGCCCGGGGCGAACTCTCCGGCCTGACTTTCGCCTCGTTGCCGGGAGAGAGCGAGACGTCTCTTCTCTGGTACGGGGACGGACAGCTCTGGCGCTATGACGGCAGCGGCAGCCCTGTGGTGGTGCTGGAAAATGCCGTGGGGCTTGCAAAGGGTTTCACCGTACTCTCTGACCGCATCGTGTTCAACGCCGCAGCTGAGAACGCCTCGGAGCTTTTTGCCTATGTGTGGAGCGACGGAGCCTGGTGCGGCCCTGTCCAGCTGACAGAGCAGGGCTCTTATCTCCAGTCCTATGCTCTGGCCCAGAGCGGCGGCATGATCTATGCCGCGGCGGTGCAGGCCAGCGTTACCATCACCGACGAGGATGTGGCAGAGAACTGCACGCTGTCCTGGATGGTCCTGGGCGGCGTTACCGACGTGGGTGTGGACTATGTTACCTGCGATGCTGCCCAAGCGGCGCCCGGCGCCTCGGTGCCGGTGACCGTGGGGATCAGCAACTGCGGTGACCGGCCCTTGAGCGGCGCCCAGATCACCATTCAGGATGCCTCGGAAACGGTTCAGGCCACCTATTCGCTGACGGAGCCTCTGGCACCCGGGGCTTCCGGGGAATATGTCCTCTCCCTGGCGCTGCCGGAGGATCTGACAGCGGCCCAGTACACGGTGGTGGTGACGGCGGAGGGAGACGGAAACATTGACAATGACGTCGCCGCTTTCCAGGTGGGCGGGGGAGACCTGGGGGTCACCGCCCAGACCTGCAAGGTGGGAGAGAACGTATACCTGCTGGCGGAGGTGTCCAACAGCGGCACCGCGCCCCTTTCCGGCGTCCTGGAGGTCTATGCCCCTGACGGTACGGTGCCTGCGACATCTGTGGAGGTGGCGACCCTGGAGAGGGGAGAGCACCGGCTGGTGCGCATCGACGCCTCGCCTGAGCTGCTCAGCGGCCTGGGCAGCGGCATCGTGACGCTGCGCCTGCTGCCCTATGGGGAGGATCTCAATGCTCTGAACAATACCGCTTTGCAGTTTGTGGACCTGACCTGCACGGTAACGTTTGATGATAATGGCGGTACCGGCGGCCCCGGCGTCATATCGGTAGCGCCCGACACGGCGGTTGACCTGCCGGAGACGGAGCCGGTGCGCACAGGCTTCCGGTTCCTGGGCTGGGCGGATACGCCGGAGGCAGACCAGGCACTGTATCAGCCAGGGGAACCCTTTGTGCCCCAGGGGAGCACCGTCCTTTACGCGGTGTGGGAAAGCTATACCGACGCGCTGACTTTCACCGCTCTGAGCGCCTCTCAGGCTACCCTGGAGGTGCGCAACTCCGCGCCCGCCCTGGTGACGGCGGCGGTCTACGATGAGGCGGGCAAACAGGTGGCCCGGGCATCCCGGGAGGTTGGCTCCGACGCCGGGGAGGTAGTACTCCCTCTGGATCTGACGTCGCTGCCTCAGGGCTTCACAGCCAAAGCCTTCCTGCTCCGCCAGAACGGAAAGACGCCGCTTTGTCAGGCTGCGGAATGGAAGGGCTGACTTGAAGCGACAGGAGACTCCGGCATCAAAACATGCCGGGGTCTCCTTTGCGGACAAAGACGGTTCATGGAGGCCGTATAGCCGCTTGACAAGAAATGAGCAAGAAAAAGCGGAGGAAATGGTGCAGAGACATTGCAATTCCTCTGGCGACTTGTTATAATATTATCAATCTGAACTTGGAGCAAGGCGTAAGGCCGCTGACAGAATACAAATCATAAAATGGGGAGGAACCGTACCATGAATTATGCAGCAGAGTATCAGAACAAGCTGACCACCGCCGAGAAGGCCGTACAGGTGGTCAAGTCCGGCGATTGGGTGGACTATGGCTGGTGCACCAACCATCCTGTGGCTCTGGACAAGGCTCTCGCCGCCCGTAAGGATGAGCTGACCGATGTGAAGGTTCGCGGCGGCGTCACCATGTGGATGCCCGAGATCTGCCAGGCAGAGGATGCCAGCGAGCATTTTACTTGGCACTCCTGGCACTGCAGCGGTGTGGACCGCAAGATCATCAAGAAGGGCATGGGCTTCTTCAGCCCCATCCGTTATTCCGAGCTGCCCCGTTACTATCGTGAGAATGTGGACGTGGATGTGGCCATGATTCAGGTCACGCCTATGGATGAGCACGGCAACTTCAACTTTGGTCTGGCTGCCTCCCATTTGGCGGATATGCTGGCCAAGGCCAAGACTATTATCGTAGAAGTCAATAAGAATATGCCTTGGGTCTTTGGCCTGACCGGCAGCGAGATCAACATTAAGGACGTGGATATGGTCGTGGAAGGCGACAATCCTGCCATTGCCCAGCTGGGCGGCGGCGGTGAGCCCTCCGACGTGGACAAGGCTGTGGCCAAGCTGATCGTGGAGCAGATCCCCAACGGCGCCTGCCTGCAGCTGGGTATCGGCGGTATGCCCAATGCCGTGGGTTCCATGATCGCCCAGTCCGACCTGACCGACCTGGGCGTACATACCGAGATGTATGTGGACGGCTTTGTGGATATGGCTATGGCGGGCAAGCTGACAGGCCGCAACAAGGCGCTGGACAAGGGCCGCCAGGTCTATGCCTTTGCTGCCGGCAGCCAGAAGCTCTATGATTACATCAACCGCAATCCCGACGTGATGGCCGCTCCCGTGGAGTACACAAATGACGTCCGCATCCTGGCTCAGCTGGATAACTTCATCTCCATCAACAACGCCATCGATATGGACCTTTACGGCCAGGTCAACGCTGAGTCTGCCGGTACCAAGCATATTTCCGGCACCGGCGGTCAGCTGGACTTTGTCATGGGTGCCTATCTGTCTCGCGGCGGCAAGAGCTTCATCTGCATGTCCTCCACCGTCACCGGCAAGGACGGCAGCGTGAAGAGCCGCATTGTTCCCACCCTGACTCCCGGCTCCATTGCTACCGATCCCCGTTCCTGCGTCCAGTATCTGGTCACTGAGTACGGCATGATCAACCTCAAGGGCCTGAGCACCTGGGAGCGCAGCGAGGCCATCATCGGCATCGCCCATCCTGACTTCCGCGAGGAGCTGATTCAGGCTGCTGAAAAGATGCAGATCTGGCGCCGCTCCAACAAGCGCTAAAAAAGAGCCAACTGCTTTTCAGAAAAGGACGCCAAGGGCGTCCTTTTCTTTTTTAGGCCAGGGCAGTCCCTGCAAGAGCCCCTTGGTGAAAGTCCGGCTTGTATTTCATGGAATTCCATGTATAATAAACTTATACGATTCTTACAGTTTTGAGGTGTTTTATTCGGAAATTGCGTCTGTGTGAATGAAAAAATGGAGGAAAACATATGTTTAGCATCGGAGACAGGGTGGTCCATCCCATGCACGGTGCCGGCATCATTGACGGAATCGTGGAAGAGAAGGTCGGCGGTGACAGGCGGTCGTACTATGTCTTTCGCCTGATTGTGGGCGGTCTGGTGCTGAAAATTCCGGTCGCAGGAAGTTCCTCCATTGGTCTGCGGGCCATCCTGGACCGGGAGAGCGTAGAGCGGGTTCTGGAGACGCTGCCTGCTCTGTCTGCGGATATGTCCTCCAACTGGAGCAGACGCTATCGGGAAAATCTGGAGCGGCTCAAGACCGGGGACCTCTACGAGGTGGCACGGGTCATCAAGGGCCTGATGGGCCGGGACCGGGAGAAGGGACTGTCCACGGGAGAGCGGAAGATGCTGCACAACGCGAAACAGATCCTGGTCTCGGAGATCATGCTCATTGAGGGCACCGGCTATCAGGAGACGGAAAAGCGGGTGACTGCAGCGGCGCAAAGCCGCGGCGCCGGATAAGGAGAGGGGATTGTATGCCATGAAGGCATTTTTTAAGAGATTTCGGGAGGCGCAGCGCCCTTTTTGCACCATGGTGGTGGCCGCTGCGGGAAGCTCCCAGAGAATGGGCGGCGAGAATAAGCTGCTGCTGCCGCTGGACGGCGTTCCGGTGCTGTGCAGGACCCTTTGGGCGGTGGACCGGGCTGCTGGCGTGGATGAGATCATTCTGGCCGTCCGGGAGGAGGACCTGTTGGAGATTTCTGGATTGTGCCGTAATCTGGGCCTGAGCAAACCAGTGAAGGTAGTCCGGGGCGGTGAAGATCGGGAAAAGTCGGTCTATTTGGCTTCCCTGGAGGCAGATCCCCGAGCCGAGCTGCTGGCCGTACAGGATGGAGACCGTCCTCTGGTGACTCCGGAACTGATCGATGCGGTCATTGACCGGGCTGCCCGTACCGCGGCGGCAGCGCCGGCGGTTCCGGTAAAGGACACGGTAAAGGTGGCCCATGACGGCATCGTTACTCAGACCCCGGACCGGAGCACCCTGTGGGCCGTCCAGACGCCTCAGGTATTTGATGCTCAGCTGCTCAAGGCTGCTCTCCAGTCTGCCCTGGAGGCGGATGCACCCATTACCGACGATTGTTCGGCGGTGGAGCGGATGGGGAAACAGGTCTATCTGGTGGAGGGATCCTATGAGAACATCAAGATCACTACACCAGTGGATCTTGCCATAGCGGAAGCTATTTTGCAGAGCTGGGAGGAACAGGAATGACAGCACTGCGCATTGGACAAGGCTATGATGTTCACCGGATAACGGAGGGCAGAAAGCTGATTTTAGGAGGCGTGGAGATCCCCTGGGAGCGGGGGCTTTTGGGGCACTCGGATGCCGACGTGCTGCTCCATGCCATTATGGACGCCCTGCTGGGCGCCGCAGGACTGGGTGATATCGGCCGGCTGTTTCCTGACAGCGATCCGGCTTATGCGGGCATCTCCAGTCTGGAGCTTCTGCGCCGAGTGGCGGATGAGCTGAGGGAAAGGGACTTTTCCGTAGTAAATCTGGATGCCACTTTGGTGGCCCAGGCCCCCAAGATAGGTCCCTACCGCCGGCAGATGGAGGAGAACATCGCCGCTGGACTGGACATTCCCGTGGAACGGGTCAACGTCAAGGCTACCACGGAGGAGGGACTGGGCTTTACCGGCTCCGGGGCGGGAATGGCCGCCCAGGCCATCGCGCTACTGGAACAGTGCAAGGACTAATAAGCATGAGAAAGAGACAGGCAAAAGCCTGTCTCTTTTTTTGCCTACTGTCGCCAGTTCCATTTTTTTGAGGGGGCGCATACCATGAGACGAGAGGAGGAAGAAGCCCGTGGAGTATGTGCTCATCATCGCCCGCTCCATCACCTATGCCCAACGGATGTCCGTTGCGCTGGAACAGGTGGGTGTGACCAACCGAATTTATCGCGCGCCGGCTGGCTTGACAGAACGAGGCTGCGCCTATGCAGTGCGAATTCGGGAACAGGATCTGCCCAAAGCGCTGACTGCGCTGCACCAGGCGCAGATCCGTCCCGTTCAGATCTACCTGTTTTCTCATGGCGCATATCAGGAATTGCCGGAGCGATGAGCGGCGGGGCATTTGCCCTGCCGCCCTGAAGTTTCACCACACAGACTGAACTTGTATTTTAACGCCCTTTGGCGTATGGAGGAGTGATCGCATGATTTACCTTGACAGTGCCGCCACCACATTCCAAAAGCCACCTGCCGTCCGGCAGGCTATGCTGCAAGCCATGGACGGGATGACTACGCCCGGCCGAGGCGGATACCCAGCGGCTCAGGCGGCGGCTCAGGCGGCTTTCCGCTGTCGCAGTGAAATTGCAGAGCTGTTCCATGTTCCATCCCCTGAGCAGGTGGTATTTACCAGCAATGCCACCCATGGCCTGAACATTGCCATCAAAACACTGGTGCATCCTGGTGGTCACGTGGTGATATCCGGCTATGAGCATAACGCAGTGACCCGTCCTCTGTATGCCCTGAAAGCTCGTACGCTGGTAGCAGATACACCGCTGTTTCGTCCAGAGCTGTCCCTGGCCGCCTTTGAACAGGCTATTACACCGGATACGGAGGCAGTGATTTGCTCTCAAGTATCCAATGTCTTTGGCTTCATTCAGCCGGTGGAAGAGATCGCGGCGCTGTGCCGCAAACGGGGTGTTCCCCTGATCGTGGACGCTTCTCAGGGAGCCGGTGTGGTGCCGCTGGACTTCTCGGAACTGGGAGCCGCCTTCGTAGCGATGCCCGGGCATAAGGGCTTGTACGGCCCTCAGGGGACCGGTGTTTTATTGTGCGGAGAAAAGACATGTCCGCTGTTGGAGGGCGGAACAGGAAGCCAATCCCGGGAGCAGGAGATGCCGGACTTTTTGCCGGATCGCCTGGAGGCGGGAACTCACAATATGCCAGGCATTGCAGGATTGCTGGAGGGCGTGCGCTTTGTCCGTGCTACAGGGACAGAGAATATCCTGGACCACGAACGCAAACTTATTGGCCTTCTGGCAGACGGGCTGCGGGAGCTGCCCAACGTTCATCTCTATACCGGGGAGAACCTGAACCATCAGGCGGGCGTATTGTCTTTTGCTGCCCGTGGGTGGGATGTGGAAGACCTTGGAGAGGCTCTAGCACAAGCCGGTGTAGCGGTCCGAGCAGGACTGCACTGCGCGCCTTTGGCACATCGCACAGCGGGGACCTTTGAGACCGGAACGGTGCGCCTGAGCGTATCAGCCTTCAATACGAAGGAGGAAATTGCTGAATTTCTTGTCATTCTGCGGAAAATTATGAACAGAAATTCATAATTTTCAGAACGGTTCACCTTGCAATCGTATGGTATTTTTTATATAATAAGTGTACTAATTGCCTGAGAGGATGTTGACATGGAACAGATCACGGGTGTGCTGGAGTTTGTCGGCAGATTGCTGCTTACCGTCAAGGTCACCGATCTGCTGGACATCGCGGTGATGGCCTTTGTCATTTACAAACTGCTCAAGCTGGTCAAGAGTACCCGGGCGGCTAATCTGCTCAAGGGCGTGTTTATCTTTTTACTGGCCCTGTGGCTGTCAGGCGTGGCGGAGCTTCACGGCATCAACTTCATTTTGAACAACATGATGGAGATGGGTGTTCTGGCGCTGATCGTTCTGTTTCAGCCGGAGCTGCGCAGCATCCTGGAACAGGTGGGCAGCAGCAAGCTGAATTTTCTGGGCTTTTTCTCCAAGGAACGAGAGGCCAGCGTGATGGAGAGTGCCATTCGGCAGACTGTAGTGGCCTGTACTGAGATGTCCAAGTCCCGGACCGGTGTACTGATCGTATTTGAGCGGGAGCTGCTGTTGGACGATATGGTCCGCAGCGGCACGGTTTTGGATGCCGCGGTTTCCAGCGAACTTTTGAAAAATATATTTTTTATTAAAGCACCCATGCATGATGGCGCTGTCATTGTGCGGCAGGGAAGAATTCTGGGGGCGGGCTGTATGCTGCCTCTGTCTAAAAACGTGAACCTCAGCCGGGATCTGGGGATGCGCCATCGAGCAGGCATCGGCATGAGCGAAAATTCCGACGCCGTAGTGGTCATCGTCTCCGAGGAGACCGGCTCTATTTCCGTGGCCATCGGCGGAATGCTCAAGCGCCACCTGATGCCGGAAACGCTGGAAAATATCCTGCGCAACGAGCTCATCCCTCAGGAGGAAACAGAGGAAAAGAAGCGCAAGTTCAACTTGATGGAGTTTTTCAGAGCGCGGAAGAGCGAGGATAACAATGAAAAAGATTAAGGAAAACAGAGCAGTCCTGATCGGCCTTTCCATCCTTGCTGCCGTGGTCATCTGGCTGATGGTAGACAGTGGAACGAAGGTAACGAAGACCTTTGAGCATGTTCAGGTAGAGTATGTGGGAGAGGAGACCACCTTGGCCAGCCGAGGCCTCATGCTCATCCAAAGCGATGAGCCGCAGGAGGTGACCTTGGAAGTTCAAGGTGGCCGGTTTGATGTGGCCCAGATCGATCCCCGCGAAGTTAAAGTAGTGGTAGATCTATCCTCTGTTACTTCAGTGGGCACTCAGAGTCTTAACTACCGGGTGGTGTATACCAGCAACAATAAGCTGGCCAGCCGTCTGACTACAAAATCCAGCTCCCCTTCCAGCATTAGCATCACCGTCGGTGAGCTGTACCGCAAGGATGTGGAAATTCGCTGCGATATGAGCGGCAGCTCTGTGGCAGAGGGTTATATTGCCGGAGAGGTGGAGCTGGAGCCCTCCACTCTGGAAATCTGGGGCAGACAGGCAGATGTGATGCAGGTGAGCTACGCCAAGGTGAGCCTGAGCGTGAAGGATGCCAGTTCCACGGTGGTGCAGCTGTTGGAGTATGAGCTCTATGACCATAATGATCAGGTCATTGAGAATCCCAATATCCATGCTGCCCGGGATACGATTCAGGTGACGCTGCCGGTGGATGTGGTAAAGGATCTGCCTTTAGAGGTCAATCTGGAGGAATCTCCGGGATACAGCTCCTCCAATGTGGAGTGCCGTGTGGAGCCTTCTACCATCAAGGTTTCCGGTGACGCTGCGATTTTGGGTTCCGTGGACTCCATTGTATTGGGCAGCATTGACCTGAGTTCTCTGAACAGTACGACTAATACGCTTCGCTTTTCCATTGAACTGCCGGAGGGCTGTGAAAACCTCAGTGGTGGAACCGAGGCAGTGGTGACTATCCGTTTCAAAGATTTGACCTCCCGCACCATTCAGGTGACTCATTTGAGCTATGAAAATGCGCCTGAAGGGAAAGATGTCACCATATTGAGCAGTGACCTGACTGTGACGCTGCGGGGCACCTCTGCGGATCTGGCAGCCGTTTTGCCGTCGGATGTGAAGGTGGTGGCAGATTTGAGCAGCGTGGAGAATGCCAGCGGAAACTACACGGTGCCGGCCATTGTCACGGTAGAGAGCAGCGGCGATATAGGGATAGTTGGCAGTTATCAGCTGAAAATTAACTTGAGTGACAGCGGCTCCGAAGATTCCCAGTGAGCCGGGGAAGGATGAAAAAAGATGACCCAGATTGCAACTGTGGAACGGATTTTGGACAGCACCCATGCGGTGATCGCTGTGCCCAGAAAGTCCGCCTGTGGGCACGACTGTGAGGAGTGCGCCGGCTGTGGCGTCTCCGGTGCGTCGGTCCGCGCCACTGCGGAAAACCGTGTGGGTGCCTCTGTAGGTGATAAGGTGGTGGTGGAAGGCAGCACCAAAAAGGTCCTGGGCATTGTGGGACTGGTCTATATGGTGCCCATCGTGCTGTTTTTGCTAGGCTACTTTGCGGTGGGAGCACTGGTATCCTCCGAAGCGGCCCGCATAGCCTTGGCCGGCCTGGGATTCCTTTTGGGCCTGGCACTGGCTGTGTGCTATGACCGCCATCTGCGCAAGCAGGGCGGACTGACCTTTACCATTGTTCGTGTATTCTGATGTACGGCTATGTGCGTCCTGTTCTGAAGGAACTGCCTCAGGAAGAACAAGATCGATTTCGCCGGGTCTACTGCGGGTTGTGCCATACATTGGGTAAACGCCACGGTCTGGCCGCCAGATTTATCCTGAATTATGATTTCACCTTTTTGGCTATTTTGTTGTCAGAGCCTGAGGAAAGTGGGTGTCTCCACTGCTTTTGTCCAGCCAATCCCTGTCGGAAACGAGAGGCACTGATCACAACGCCTGCTCTGGAATTGGCGGCGGACGAGAGCGTGATCCTGGCCTATTGGCAGCTGCAGGACGGTGTAGCCGACCATGGATTTTGGACAGGCCTGAAATACCGGCTTGCAGCAAGACTTCTGCGCCGGGCCTATCGACGGGCAGCAGCCTGGCGCCCGGAGTTTGATCAGGCAGCCCGTTGCCAACTGGAGACATTGGCGGAGCTGGAAGAGCAGCGCTGTGCCTCCATTGATCGGCCGGCGGACGCATTTGCTCAGCTTTTGGCTGCCGCTGCCAAGGAGGCAGAGGAGGGACCCAGACGCCGGGTGCTTCGAGAGATCCTGTATCACCTGGGGCGCTGGATCTATTTGGCAGACGCCGCTGACGACCTGGCTAAGGATGCGGCCCGTGGAAACTATAATCCCCTGCGCTACCGTTTTTCCTGTGAGGGCGGTGTCCTGGATGAGGAGGAGAAGCGGCAGCTGGCTCTGACGATGGACCACTCTGTCCATTTGATCGAGTCAGCCTATGAGCTCTGGAATTTCGGATGCTGGGACCCTATTTTGCGAAGTACCTTCTATATAGGGCTCTTTAGTGTTGCAAAAGCTGTTTTAGAGGGTGAATTCCAGGCAAGCAAATCATGCAAAGACAGAAAAACCAAGATTGGTGAGGAAAGCAAATGAACGATCCCTATCAGGTACTCAACATCTCCCGTGACGCCTCCGATGCGGAGGTCAAAAAGGCCTATTTGGAACTGGCCAGGAAATACCACCCGGACAACTATCATGATAGTCCTCTGGAAGATCTGGCACAGGAAAAGATGAAGGAGATCAATGCCGCCTATGAGCAGATCACCAAGGAGCGCAGCGGCCGGGCAAGCGGCAGCAGTGCCTCCTACGGCGGCAGTTATAGCTACGGGTATGGCTACGGCGGGAGTCAGAGCTATAGTGGCAGTTCCGTATTTCAGCAGATTCGTCTGGCCATCAACCGAGGCGATCTGACTCGGGCAGAGGGCCTTTTAAATGCAATCTCTGACCATAATGCGGAGTGGAATTTCCTGAAGGGAACCATCTGCTTTCGGCGGGGCTGGCTGGATGAGGCCAGACGCTATTATCAGACTGCCTGCCAGATGGACCCGAACAACGCTGAGTACCGCCAGGCCCTCAATTATATGGAGTCCGGCGGCCAGACCGCCTATCAGCAAGGCGGTACCTTTGGTACGGATTGCGACAGTGGTTTGTGTGGTAAGCTGTGCTGCGCCTATGTGTTGTGCAATAGCTTTGGATATGGCGGATTCCGTTTCTGCTGTATTTGATAAGGGAGGAAGTCACAGTGGTTAAAAGTATGACCGGCTATGGCCGGGCACGAGAGATGCGTAATCGGAGAGACATCACCGTAGAGATTCGCTCCGTCAACAATCGGTATCTGGATTGCACCGTCAAAATGCCCCGCATGTACGCTTTTGCTGAGGACGCGGTGAAGCAGCGGGTGCAAAAGGCTATTTCCCGGGGAAAGGTGGACGTATTCTTCACTATCGACGCTACGGCTGCTGACGTGGCCAAGGTCACTGTCAACCGGGAGTTGGCGGCAGGCTATGCCGCCGCTCTGCGGGAGCTGGGGGAAGTCTGCGGACTGGATTCCTTTCAGGTGATGCCGGATCAGCTGGCCCGGTTTCCTGAGGTGCTTACTGTCACCAAGGCGGATGAGGACCTGGAGATGGTGGCGGAAGACTTGTGTGCTGTACTGGACGAAGCCCTGGCGGCCCATCAGGCCATGCGTCGGACCGAGGGAGAGAAACTGGCCCAGGACATCGGCAGTCGGCTGAACTCTATCGAGGCACTGACGGCCCGAGTGGAGGAGCGTTCTCCCCAGACCGTGATGGAATATCGCCAAAAGCTGGAGGCTCGGATGCAGGAGGTCCTCAGTTCTACCACCATCGATGAGAGCCGCATCCTGACTGAAGCGGCGATCTTTGCCGATAAAGTGGCAGTGGATGAGGAAACAGTCCGCCTGCGCAGCCATTTGGCGCAGCTGCGGGGAATGCTGGACTCGGAGGAGCCTGTAGGCCGGCGGATGGACTTTTTGATCCAGGAGGTCAATCGAGAATCCAACACCATTGGCTCCAAATGTACGGACCTTTCCATCGCCCAAGTGGTGGTGGATCTCAAGGCCGAGGTAGAGAAGATCCGTGAGCAGGTCCAGAACATCGAGTGACCGCATAAAAGGAGCGTGGACGCTGTGAAGCTCATCAACATTGGCTTTGGCAATCTGGTCTCCCAAGACCGGCTGCTGGCAATTGTCAGCCCGGATTCTGCGCCAATCAAGCGTATGGTGCAGGAATCCCGGGAGCGTGGAATGCTGATCGATGCCACATATGGGCGCAAGACTGCGTCCATCTTCATTATGGACAGTGACCATGTCATCTTGTCGGCTTTGCCGCTGGAGCGGCTGCGAGCTCGGCTGGATGTGGAGGATGCTGAGGAGGAGCAGAATTGACTGCGCCGCCCTCACAAAACCGCTGTTGTGGGAATCGGCAGCGGAGGGACAGGAAAGGATATGGAGTATGCGTAGAGGAAAGACCTTTGTAATTTCAGGCCCTTCCGGTGTGGGAAAGAGCACGGTGCTCAAGGCATTGCTGGAGGGAAGAGAGGATCTGTATTTCTCTGTCTCCGCCACCACCCGGGATCCCAGACCTGGTGAGGTGGATGGAGTACACTATCATTTCATTGATGCGGATACCTTCCGACAGATGATCGCTGACGGCCAATTCCTGGAGTACGCTGAGTACGTGGGAAATTTTTATGGTACGCCCCGCAAATATGTAGAGGAAGCCATGGCCCAGGGAAAGGATGCGGTGCTGGATATCGAGATCGTCGGTGCCGGAAATGTCAAGCGTCAGATGCCGGAGGCGGTCCGCGTCTTTATTGCGCCTCCTTCCTGGAAGGAGCTGGAGCGTCGATTGGTAGAGCGCGGCACCGACAGCGAGGAGAAGATCGCAAAGCGTCTGCTCCGTGCCAAAGTAGAGTTTCAGGCTGCTCACGACTATGATTATTTTGTTATCAATGACACTGTGGAGGGTGCGGTCCAGGAACTTAACGCCATCCTGACGGCGGAGCACTGCCGCCCCACGGAGCGCATGGAAATCATCAACGGATAAATTGTTTTTGCCTGAACAGGAGGCTATGCCTCCTTCAAATTATCGCCGAGACCGGCAGAATGGAAGATGTAATTATGATGCTTTATCCCGCTATGAACAAACTGACCTCTCATGTTCCCAACCGCTACATGCTGGTGAATGTGGTGGCTCGCCGGGCCCGCCAGCTGGCAGAGGAGGCCGAGCAGGCCGGTGAGCACCTGAGCGAAAAGCCGGTGACCCTGGCTATCCATGAAGTGGCTGATGGTAAGCTGGATTCCACCCAGATGGATACCACCATCGAAGAGGATGTGGTGGAGCCGGAGGAATAAGGCCCTCCAATATGGGAAAGGAGCTGCCTTATGGAGACCGTGAACATTGCCAAGGTCGCGGTCAGCGCCGCTCCCTACGCCATTGATAAGCCCTATGATTATGCTATCCCCACCCCCTTGCTGGAGCAGGTGGTGCCGGGCATTCGCATCACCGTCCCCTTCGGGCGTGGCAACAAGAACTGTGAGGGCGTGGTGCTGGCAGTGGTACCGGGCAGCAAGACGCCGGCATTGAAGCTGGTAACAGCGGTACTGGACCAAGAGCCGGTGCTGGCACAACAGGACATCGACCTGGCCCTTTGGATGCGGAGCCGGTATTTTTGCACTATGTATGAGGCAGTCCGGGCCATTTTGCCTGCCGGATTGTGGTATCGTCTGCGGGAGATATGGCGCGTAGCTGACGGCATAGACCGCTCCACAGCCTATGAAAAGGCTGGACACAGCGCAGCCCGCTCCGCTGTGCTGGACTGTCTCTTTGCCTATGGGGGACAGGCGGACCTGGAAACACTCAAGGACGCCTGCGGCGACCGGGTGAGTGCCTCCTTGCAAGAGCTGAAAGAGCAGGGCGTGCTCTGCTGTGAAACTGACGCCAAGCGCCGCATCGGCGACAAAACCCGCCGAATGGTGGAGTTGGCTGTACCGGCGGAGGAGGCTATGGCGCTGGCGGAGAAACGGCGCAAGTCTGCACCTATGCAGTATGAAGTAGTGCGGCTGCTGTGCACCGTGGGTCGGGCCTCTGCCGCGGATCTATGCTATTTCACCGGTGCCTCTCACCAAACCCTTAAGGCGTTGGAACGGGCGGAGTTGGTGGCCTTTTCCGAGGAAGAGGAGCTGCGGGTGCCCTTGGAGGCATCAGAGCAGATGGGGGTGCCCATCACCCTCAATGCTGAGCAGCAGGCGGCCTTTGACGGTATCCTGGCCCTGAGTAAAACCGGGAAGCCGGAGGCGGCGCTGCTCCAGGGTGTCACCGGCAGCGGAAAAACCTTGGTTTATATCCGCCTGGTCCAGGAGATACTGAAACAGGGAAGGACCGCCATGGTCCTGGTGCCGGAGATCGTGCTAACGCCTCAGATGATGGCCCGCTTTTCCTCCTATTTTGGACGCCGAGTGGCCATGCTCCACAGCTCCTTGAAGGTTTCGGAACGCTATGATCAATGGAAGCGTATCCGCCGAGGGGAGGTGGACGTGGTGCTGGGCACCCGGTCCGCCATCTTTGCGCCTTTGCGCCGTTTGGGCCTCATCGTGCTGGACGAGGAGCAGGAGGGAAGCTACCAGTCGGAAAATCCGCCCCGCTATCATACCCGGGACGTGGCCAAATTCCGCTGCGGCCAGGAGGGCGCCGTACTGGTGCTGGGTTCCGCCACGCCCTCCATTGAAAGTGCCTATGCCGCCCGACAGGGAAGCTACCAGTTTTTTCTGCTGCGCAGGCGATACAATGAAAAGAAGCTGCCCCAGGTCACCATCGCGGATCTACGGCAGGAGATACGGCAGGGCAACGCCGGTGCCATCAGCGGACCCCTGCGGCAGGAGCTGAAGCAAAATCTCATCGCCGGAGAGCAGAGCATCCTCTTTCTCAACCGACGGGGCAACAGCCGCTATGTGCTCTGCGGCGAGTGTGGCTGGGTGCCAGAGTGTCCCCGGTGCAGCGTGCCTCTGACCTATCACTCTGCCAACGGGCGCTTGATGTGCCACTACTGCGGCTACTCGGAGCGGATCTATGACACCTGCCCCCAGTGCGGCGGCTGGATGAAGCACGTAGGTACCGGTACCCAGAAAGTGGAAGAGGAGCTGGAAGAGCTTTTTCCCGGAACGCAGGTGCTGCGGCTGGATGCCGACACTGCCTCCGGCGGACACGAGAAGCTGCTGCGCCGGTTTCAAAAGGAGAAGATTCCCATTTTGCTTGGCACCCAGATGGTGACCAAGGGATTGGATTTTGAAAATGTAACGTTGGTGGGGGTCCTGGCAGCGGACCTCTCGCTGTATGTAGACAATTATCGGGCTGCGGAGCGGACCTTCAGTCTGCTGACCCAAGTGGTGGGCCGGGCCGGCCGGGGTGAAAAATCAGGCCGAGCCGTGATTCAGACCTATACACCGGAAAATGAAGTGATCCAGACCGCTGCCCGGCAGGACTATGAGGCCTTTTATGAAAGTGAGCTGCATCTGCGGAAACTGCGTCGGTATCCACCCTTTGCGGACCTGTTTACCTTTACGGTGACCGGACCAGAGGAAGCAGCAGTCCTGCGGGGCTGTATGGCCCTGCGGGAGGCGCTGTATCAGGTGGCTCAGTCCCCGGAACTCAAGGAGACCCATCCGGAGGTCCTGGGTCCAGCCCCTGCAGCTGTGGTGAAAGTGGACAACCGTTATCGCTACCACTGCATCCTGGTGGGCCGCAATGACCGGGCTACCAGAGGGTGGGTGTCCTGGATCCTCAAGAACTTTCGCCGGGAAAACCGGCATATCAATCTGTTTGTGGACTGCAACGCAGCAGAATAAGGAGTGAACCAACATGGCTTTAAGACGAATCGTGGAACAGGGAGACGAGTGCCTGGAGAAGGTGTGCCGTCCGGTGAAGGACTTCAATCGCCGTCTGCACATCCTTTTGGATGATATGGCGGAGACTCTGCGGGAGGCCAACGGCGCAGGCCTGGCAGCACCTCAGGTGGGTGTGCTGCGCCGGGTATGCATTGTCATGGATGAAAACGAGGAGATCATTGAACTCATCAATCCGGTCATCGTTTCCCAGGAGGGAGAGCAGACTGGTTTGGAGGGCTGCCTCAGCGTGCCCGGCAAGTGGGGCGTGGTCACCCGTCCCAACCGGGTGAAAGTCCAGGCCCAGGATCGCAACGGGGTCCTCTTTGTCCGTGAGGGCGAGGGACTGACGGCTCGAGCCTTCTGCCATGAGATCGAGCATCTGGACGGCCACCTGTTTGTGGAGCACGTAGACCACTTCCTCAGCGAGCAGGAATTGGAGGAATACCTGGAAAAGGAAGGACAGGACGCATGAGGATCTTATTCATGGGAACGCCGGAGTTCGCCGTGGCATCCCTGCGGCGGATTGTGGCAGACGGCCATGAGGTCTGCGGTGTATTCACCCAGCCGGACAAGCCTAAAAACAGGGGACATAAGCTGATGTTCTCACCTGTGAAGGGGTATGCCTTAACAGAAAATATCCCGGTTTATCAGCCTCTGAAGGCCCGGGATGGGGAGGCCATGGCTCTGGTGGAGTCCCTGGCACCGGAGCTCATTGTGGTGGCGGCCTACGGCAAGATCCTGCCGGAGGAGCTGCTTGATTACCCCAAGTACGGCTCCATCAATGTCCACTCCTCGCTGCTGCCCAAGTACCGGGGCGCGGCTCCCATCAACTGGGCCATCCTCAACGGGGAGACGGAGACCGGCGTGTCCATCATGTATATGGCCAAGGACCTGGACGCCGGCGATGTGATCCGGCAGGCGGTCACTCCCATCGGGGATGACGAGGATGCCCAGGCTCTGACGGCCCGCCTGGCAGATCTGGGTGCAGAGACCCTCTCTCAGGTGATCCGCGATATGGAGGCGGGGAAGGTTTCCCGCACGCCTCAGGACCACAGTGCCCAGACCTATGCACCCATGCTCAGCAAGGAGCTCTCTGCCGTGGATTGGAGCCGCAGTGCCCACGCCGTCCACTGTCAGATCCGGGGCCTGATCCCCTGGCCCTGCGCTTCCACGGACATCATCTCCGGGCAGCCCATGAAGCTCTTTGCCGCCCAGGAGACAGGGGAGGACACCACTGCTGCTCCCGGCCGGGTGATCCGGGCCGACAAGCGGGGGATCTGCGTGGCCTGCGGCGATGGGAAAGTGCTGTGCCTGACGGAGCTCCAGGCCCCCGGCGGCAAGCGTATGAGCGCCGCCAGCTATCTGGCCGGACATCCTATTTCACTTGGAGATGAGTAAAGCGAATGAATCGTGACTATGCCTATTTCCTGGCCAATAACCTCTATTGGGTGGCTTTGATTCCGGTGCTGCTGCTGTCCCTGTGGGCCCAGGCCCAGGTCTCCGGCAGCTTCCGGAGGTATAGCGCCCAAAATAACCGCCGGCGCCTCACCGGTGCCCAGGCGGCGGAGGCAGTGCTCCGGGCCCGTGGTGTAATGGATGTGGCTGTGCGCTGCGTGCGGGGCACCCTGACGGACCACTACGATCCCCGGGACAACACCATCTATCTGTCCGAGGCGGTCTATGGCGCCCCCACCATCGCGGCGGTGGGGGTGGCGGCCCATGAGGCGGGCCACGCGGTGCAGTATGCGGAAGGGTATGGCCCTGTGCGGCTGCGCGCCGCCATCATTCCCGCCACACAATTCGGTTCCAAGTTCTCCTTTATTTTGCTGTTTTTGGGACTGATCCTGTATAATCAGGCCTTTTTCGGTATTGGTATCGCCCTCTTTGCCCTGACCACGATCTTTCAGCTGGTGACCTTGCCGGTGGA
>CALXDZ010000135.1 GCA_944387205.1 uncultured Oscillospiraceae bacterium | reverse complement strand
CCCACGGCCTCAATCAGATTCGGCTGACGGCCCATATCACCGTTTAAGAAGGAGGCAGGACATGGAAATCACAGGATTCCCCACCAGTGCGGACATCTATCTGGAGGTGGACGGAAAGAAGGTGGCGGTGGTCCAGAGCTACAGCTCCAAGGCCTCCAAAACCAGTCAGAGTGTGGAGGCCTTCGGCGAGAGCGAGCCGGTGACCACCATCCCCGGACAGACCAAGTATGTGCTGGAGCTGACGCGGCTCTATGCCACCGACGACGCCATCAGCGACGGTATCAGCTTCTATGACCTCAGCGACTTCTCCCTGGTTATCTGCAAGCCCGACCGCCGGGTCATTTACAGCGGCTGCCAGTGGAGTACCATCGCCGAGGAGGGCGAACTCAACGCCATGGTGGCGGAGAAGGTGACGGTGCTGGCGGCCAAGCGCATTGAGGTGAGCGCATGAGGGACATCGAGGAGCTCAGGCCCCTTCGGGCGCTGACCCTTTTGACCATCCGTCAGTCTCTGGCGGACACCGACGAGGCCCAGCGGGGGCTTCTGGGCAACGCGGAGGTGCTCGCTCAGGCCTGTTTCAGCCAGGGGCAGCGGGTGTTTCCTGACGCCCGGGCGGTGCTGGAGGAGCTGACGGTGGGGCAGATGGAGGCGCTTTTAGAGGCCCTCTCCGCTGCCGACCGGTCCTCTGCCGGTGGCAAAACAGTGAACCCGGCCTTTGACGCCGACCGGTTCGCCCATCTGCGGGAGGGCTCGTAATGGACTTCATTCAGGAGGCACTGGAGCGGCAGATGGAGCTGTGGAACGCCCTGCTCACCGGCTCTGTCCGGCAGCGCCCGGAGGAGGCCGAGGACGAAGAGCGGGCCAGGCGAAGCGGCCCGGGAGAGGCGGCGGAGGAGGCTGGCACCGCCGCCTCCCAAGGCTCCCGGGAGCAGAGTCTGTCCTCCCGGTCCCAGGCGCCGGAGAGCCCCGTGGGGCAGGCAGGGAGCCAGGAGAAAATGGCGGAGGGAGACCAGGAGGTCCGGGAGGGCAAAACCTGGGACCAGGGACCCTACCCGCTGGCCCTGAGCCGCCCCGCAGGAAGCGGGCAGGGGGCAGAGAGCGGCGGCGCCCAGATGATCTGGCGGACGGAGTCTGGCACCGCCGCCGGGACGGCGGACGTGCTGTCCCTGGCCCTGACTCTGGAGCGGGATGCCCGGCGCTTTGACGGCGGGTATACGCTCTACTGAGCCCAAAAGCGCCGCGCCGAAAAGGCGCGGCAGAAGGAGGAAACGACCATGCAGCAGTTGACGCCCATGCGCTACAAGGACTTTGTATGGCCCCACAACCCGGCGGTATACTCCATCACCTATGAGCGGCAGGTGGCGGTCCACAAGGTGCCCTTTGGGCGCTACTGCCTTCAGGACCTGGGGCTGACCCGCCGGGTGATGCGGGGCCAGGGGGAGTTCGTAGGCCAGGGGGCCTATGATCAGTTCCGCAGCCTGGCGGTGGTGTTCTACCAGGATGAGCCGGGCCTTTTGGTCCACCCGGTGTGGATGACGGCCAACGCCTACTTTGTGGCGCTGCGGCTGGAGCAGCAGCCCCGGCCGGACTATGTGAATTACAGCTTTGAGTTCTGGGAGTGCTTTGACCGGTATGTGAGCGGTCTGACGCCGGTGACCTCTTCCGCCGCCTCCGGCGGCAGCGCCCAGACAGAGACCGCCGCCGCCCAAAAGCGGACCCACACGGTGGTCCAGGGGGACACCCTTTGGGGCATCGCGGGGCGCTACGGCGTGACCCTCAGCGCCCTGATCGCCGCCAACCCCCAGATTAAGAACCCCAATCTGATCTATCCGGGGCAAAAGGTGGTGGTGCCATGAAGGCCCGTGTGACCACCTGGGACAAAAAGAGCTACGACCTGCCGGTGCTGGTGGAGTGGGAGCTGCGCTACACCGGCGGCGTGCCCTGTGACAGCTTCTCCGTCACCTGCGCCTATGAGGCGGGCATGGGAGAGATCTTGCCGGAGTGCAGCCGCTTCGGTGCCTTTGTGGACGGGCAGATCCAGTTTTACGGCGTGGTGGACGAGTATGTGGCCGAGCGCTCGGACCGGGGGGATCTGCTGACAGTGACGGGGCGAGGCCTGGCGGCGCTGCTGCTGGACAACGAGGCCACCGCCGCCGTCTATCAGCGGGCCACTACCCAGGAGCTGCTGCGGACCTATGTAGCCCCCTTCGGCATCACCTGCCGCCAGTGGAAGGACCTGTCGGGGCCCTATCAGGTCTCCTCCGGGTCCAGCCAGTGGAAAGCCCTGGAGGGCTTTACCCGGGTCTACGGCGGCTTTACGCCCCGCTTTACTCCGGTGGGGGAGCTGATCGCCGCGCCGGAGCAGCCGGGGAAGCGGTTTTGGGTGGGGGACGGGTCCCCTATCCTGTCTCTGGTCAAGCGGGAGAAGCGCTACGGCGTGCTCTCCGAGGTGCTGGTGGTGGACAAGGTGCGGGGCGTGACCCACACCGCCCGGAACGAGGAATTCCTGCGCCGGGGCGGCAGCTGCCGGCGGGTGCTCTACACCCCGGGACAGAGCACCTGGTCGGCCATGCGCTACACGGGGGAGTATCAGATCGCCCAGTCGGCCCAGGATGCGGTGGAGATCGAAGTGACGCTGCAGGGCAGCTTCCTGGCCTGGCCCGGGGACCAGGTGATTCTGGGACTGACAGAGGCGGGATTAGGCGGCACCTACCGGGTCCATGAGGCGCTCAATGCCTGCGGCAGCGACGGAGAGACCTGCCGGCTGACCCTGCGGAAGGAGTGAAGAAAGATGTGGATTTCCCAAAAGCTGCGCCAGGGAACAGCGGTGGAGACCTCCGCCGACCTGGGCGTGACCACCATCTCCGGGGAAAACGCCGGCGTGATGACCCGGGGCGAGGTCCGGGACCTGCCCATCTATGCCCCCACGGGCATCAGCTGGCGCCCCCGGAACGGGGATATGGTGCTGGTCATCAAGGGCGGCACCGGCGGCCAGGAGGCCTGCGTGGCCGGGGCGGAGGAGACCGACCCGCCGGAGGGCCTGGGGCCCGGAGAGCTGTGCCTCCACACGGAGAATGCCTCCATCTGGGTCCGCAGCAACGGCCGGGTGGACATCTGGGGCGATTTGTACATCAACGGCGTGAAATACCGGCCCTTTATTCTGGGCTGAGGAGGGATGGAAATGGCATTGCGGATCCGGGACGGAGACTATGTGCCGGGCCCCGGCGGCCTGGCTGAGACGGAGGGCAGCGAGACGCTGCTGCAGAACGTGCTGTTCCGTCTGACGGCCCGGCGGGGGAGCTTTCCCTTCTGGCCGGAGCTGGGCAGCCGGCTGTATCAGCTGGGGCGGCTGCCGGTGGCGGAGCGCCAGGGCGCCGCGGAGCAGTATGTGGCGGAGGCCATGGCCCAGATGCCGGAGCTGACGGTGACGGCGGTGACCCTGGAGGATGATCGGCTGCGGGTGGACCTCCGGGCCCAGGAGCAGACGGTGTCCGTAGAGCTGACGGTGGAAGGAGGATGAGGAGATGCGGGAGATCGAGGAGATTTACGAGGAGCTGATGGAGGGCTTTGCGGTGCGTGCCGGAGTCCGGCCCGACGATGACTGCGACCTGGCGGTGCGGCTGTACGCCGCGGCGGCCCAGATCCAGGCGCTGTCCATCCAGACGGACTGGGTGCTCAGCCAGAGCTTTCCC
>CALXDZ010000134.1 GCA_944387205.1 uncultured Oscillospiraceae bacterium | reverse complement strand
CCGTATTCCGGTAATACAGCCACCCGCTTTCAGCAGCGGATCGTAGGAACCATCGTGGGCTCTGGTGCGTTTTTTATTCTTTATTTGATAACACCCCAGGCTTTTCATTCGTTGATGGGGCCGTTGGGCGGATTGTGTCTGGGCTTCTGCACCGATTATCGGTATAAAACGGCAATGAACTGTTTTGGTGCCCTCATGCTAGGCACAGGGATCTATGGGCTTCAGGAAGCAGTGCTCCTGCGCATGGGGGATACCCTTTTGGGTGTGACATTTGGGCTGGTATTCGCGGCGATTTTCCACCGTCTGGCAACGACCAAACTCCGGCTAAATAATGCCTAGAAAGGTTAGGACGGCATGAGCCCACCAATGGCATAAAATGAAGCAAGGGGGCATCGGAACCATTCCGATGCCCCCTTGCCGATTTATAAGGCGCTTTCAATAGATTAAAATGGAACGTATTGCAAGTTTAGCTCCGTCCAATATGAGTATCTCGATCAGCAGGACAATTATTTCAGCGCCTTCTGATCTGCCTGCCACAGACGCAGCAGGGACTCGCATCCGGCAACGGAGAGCTTTTCGATATTGCTGGCAGAGTGAGAGAGCTGGGTCTCAGGATCAAAGGCATCCGCGCCGTCCGACACGTGCAGCAGATTGTCCAGGCACACGGCCATGCCGCCGGCACGAAGCCCCCAGATTCTGCCTAAAACCAGCACAATGCTGGCTTCCATCTCTGCACCATAGACGTTCATACGACGCAGATCTTCAAAGAGATGGGCCCAGGAGGAGTTCCAATAGCCGTTATAGGAGGACCCGGGCGCGGGATGGCCGGCAAAGAAGGTGTCAGCGGAGCGTGTTGTTCCAATGTGATAGGGATATCCCAGGGCTTCCACAGCGTCGGCGCAGGCCTGAATCACCTGGTGATGGGCTACGGCGGGGAACTCAGGCGGAACATAGAGCTTGGAGGTGCCCTCATAGCGGCAGGCGGAGTCAAAAACGATGATATCTCCATTGTGGATAAAATCCTGAAAGGTCCCACAGGTGCCGATCCGCAGGAAGGTTTTTGCACCTACCCGGGCCAGCTCCTCCATGGCAATAGCTGTGGAAGGACATCCCATACCGGTGCTGGTACAGCTGATGGGCATCCCCTTATAAACACCGGTATAGGTCACATGCTCCCGGTTGTCGGCCACCAGATGCGCCTCATCCCAATAGCTGGCTACCACCGGTACCCGCTTGGGGTCACCGGGAAGCAGGACGTAGGGGGCCACATCGCCCGGGGACAATTTTGTATGATACTGCATATTGCCTCCTTATGCGTGCTCAGCCGGCTTTTTTTCCCGATATTTCTTTCGCAATGCAGGCAGCTTTTTGATGGTCACCGTCATGATGATAATGCCCATCAGGATAGATGCCATGGACCGGGGAATGCCGCCGACCATTTCCAACTGCGTGGAGCCGCTGGTCATGGCGCCCATGAACAAAGCCGCCGCAGGAATGGCCAGGGGGTTGTTTCCGCTCAGCAGCGCCACAGTGATTCCGTCAAATCCAAGGCCGGAGGTGAAATTGACCACAAACCGTCCATGCACGCCCAGAATTTCCAAAGCGCCGCACAGTCCCGCAATACCGCCGCTGAGGGCCATGATCTGAAGCTGGCGTTTTTTCACATGGATGCCGGAAAATTTGGAGAATCGGTCATTGCTGCCCACCAGCTGCAGCTCAAACCCAGAGACTGTATGGTGCATCCAGATGTACATGATGAGAACCACCGCAATACTGATCAGCAGTGCGGTCGTCACCTGACTGCCTTCGATAAGGGCAGAAAGGTGGGCCTGCTGGGCGATATTTTCAGTGGACTTGCTGTCTGAGGCGCTTCCCGGCACATAAAACGGATACATGACCAGATACTCCGTGAAAAGTTTGGCCACGTAGTTGAGCATCAGCGTAATGACGATCTCACTGGCGCCGAAGCGGATCTTGATCCAGCCTGCCAGCATGGCCCAGAGAGCACCAGCGGCTATGCCCGCTGCGACGGCCAGAAGGATCAAAGGCAGGCCGGGCAGGCTGGTAAAAGTAAAGCCTACCCAGGTGGCGGCAAAGGCACCCATATAGAGCTGACCATCGATTCCCAAATTGAATACGCCGCCGCGAAAGCCGATCGCTGCAGCCAGGCCAGTCAGAAGGAGCGGGCTTGTCCAGCGCAGAGTGCGGGCAAAATTCCATTTGCCTACAAAGGCACCGGTGAAAAGGGTGCGATAAACCTCACCTACATCCTTTCCCAAAAGGAGCAGAATGACTGCGTTGATGAGAAAAGCCGCTGCAATGATGAGAACAAGGCGCAGCACGTTTTTCAATATGGCGCGGGTGTGCTTTTGAGCGTCGGCGTTCATTTCTGCTCCTCCTCTCCCAAACCAAACATATATTGGCCCAGCAAGGCTTCGTTGGCCTCTTCCCGGCGCAAAAGCCCAGAGGCTTTGCCGTTGAACAGCACCAGGATCCGATCGCTGAGTGCCAGAATTTCATCCAGGTCAGCAGAGATCAAAAGGACAGCGCCGCCGGCATCCCGGATATGGAGCAGCTGCTGGTGGATGTATTCACTGGCACCAATATCTACGCCGCGGGTGGGCTGGCAGGCCAGCACGACCTTGGGACCTCTGGAGAGCTCCCGCGCTACAATGATCTTCTGCATATTTCCGCCGGAGAGATTTCCGGCCTTTTCCTGCTCATTGGGTGTTTTGATGCCGTAGCGCTGAATGGCTTCCCGGCTCCACTGGGCGGCATAGTTCCAGTGGATCACCCCGTGGGTGCTGACGGGAGAAACATCATGAGTCCCGACGATCAGATTTTCCAGAATGGTTCGGTCCAGAGCTAAGCCTTCCCGCATGCGGTCCTGGGGAATATGGGCCAGCCCGGCGTCCATGCGCTGTCTGACACCGCGGCGGGTGATATCTGCGCCCAGCAGCTCTACCCGCCCGCTTTGGATGGGACGAACGCCAATGAGGGCCTCGGCTAGCTCTGTTTGTCCGTTGCCCTCTACGCCTGCAATGCCCAGGATCTCTCCTTGCTGTAAGGAGAAGGAGAGATCGTCTACTGCCCGATCCTTGGTGTCCCCAGATACGCAGAGCTGATGGACCCGCAGAGCATCTCCCTGGGTGTGGAGCGGAGCCTTTTCCAGAGTAGCCACATCCCGCCCGATCATCATCCGGGCTACCTCTGTGGGGGTGACCTGGGAAGTCTTTACCGTACCTACGGTTTCTCCGGCCCGAAGGGCCGTGATGCGGTCAGAGATCTCCATGATCTCCTTGAGCCGGTGGGAGATGAAGATGATGGTGTGACCACTGGCCTTCAGCTTGCGGATGGATTGGAAGAGCTCATCGGTCTCTTGGGGAGTCAGGGTAGCTGTGGGCTCGTCCAGGACGATGATCTTGGCTCCGCGATAAAGAGACTTCATGATTTCTACCCGCTGCATCTGCCCCACTGATAGATCCTGAACCTTACTTTCCAGCGGAACGGACAGTTCAAAAAGATCCTGGAGCGACTGCAGCTCGGAAGCAAGATCTGCATTCCGCCAGATCCGCTTTCCCTTCGGGGGATTTCCCACAGCGATATTTTCTGCCACGGTCATGGATGGGGCCAGCATGAAATGCTGATGCACCATGCCGATCCCCTTTTCGATGGCGTCCAGAGGGGAGCGGAGCCGAAGCTGCTGTCCCCGAAGAAAGATCTCTCCCTCGTCCGGCTGGAGCAGTCCGTACAGGATGTTCATAAGCGTGGATTTCCCCGCGCCGTTTTCTCCCACCAAAGCATGGACCTCACCGGGGGCAACCTGAAGATTCACATTGTGGTTGGCGACCACGGGGCCGAATCTCTTGGTGATGTTTTTCAGTTCCAGTTCATAGGTCATGCTGTGTCCCTCCTGCTCTCTGGACGCCGTTTCAAAGGCGATATTTTACTCGGTGATTTTTTCGACCACAAGGGTTCCGTCGGTAATCTGGGCTTCCACCTCAGCCACCTTCTCCCAGATCTGAGGAGCCTTTTCCTTCATGGCCTCATCGGTGCAGTTCTCCGCCAGGGTGGTATTCTTGGTGGTGGAGATGCCGCCGTTGGCATAGTTGGCTGCGCCCAGTCCTGCGGTGAAGGTGCCGTCTACCAGCTTGCTGATCTGGTCATAAACCGCTGCGCCGAAGCCCAGAGCCGTATCCATGAGCACATTGCCCGGAGCCAGGGAGGAGTGGTCGCTGGCATCGCCGATGACATAGTTTCCGGTTTCCTTGGCGGCTTCAATGATGCCCAGAGTCACCTTGCCGGCGTCGCCGATGATGACGTCCACACCCTTGCCATAGAGGCTCAGCGCGATCTCCTTGCCCTTGGCAGGATCGTCAAAGGTACCGGCGTTGATCTGCTCCACAGTGGCGTTGGGGTTGACAGAGCGAGCTCCGGCCACCAGGGCGTTGTAGTTGGCGCGGATGGTGTTGTCCTCGCCGCCGATGACGTGGCCGATCTGGCCGCTCTCAGAGGCCATAGCCGCTGCTACACCGCAGACATAGTTGGCCTCCCAGCAGGCAAAGTCGATGGAAACCACATTGTCAAGACCGTAATCCTCAGCGCTGTAAATGTGGACAAACTTCACATCGGGGAAATCGGCGGCGACCTTCTTTACTGCGTCGGTCATGGCAGGGAAGGAGGCCACGATCATGTCATAGCCGTTCTGAGCAAAGTTTCTCAGGCTCTCTTCATACTGCTCGGGCTGAAGGGCTTCATAGGTGGTGGTCTCTACGCCCAGTTCCTCCTGGGCGCGCTTGACAGCGCTGTTCATATCATCAGAGGGACCGCTGTCGCCCAGACTCTGGGTAAGGACCAGAGCTACCTTCTGGCCGCCTTCGGAGTCATTTGTGCTGCTGTTGCTGGGAGAAGAGGAATCCCCGCCGCAGCCGGACAGCAGAGACAGAGCCATTGCGATGGACAATCCGAATGTGACAAACTGCTTGAGTGTGCGTTTCATGGGAGTTCTCCTTTCATGTGTGCAATTTTATGGGATGTGTGTCGCTTATCAATACGGGGTATTGCCCGCATCAACGCTGATGGATTGACCGCGGATGATCTCGGCGGCATCTGATGCCAGGAAGGCCACCACCCGGCCCACTTCGATGGGCTGGATCAGACGGCCCAGCTGGGCAGGGCCCCAGGTGGCACGGAGCTGCTCTACCGTAGGCTTTGCCTCTGCGGGAGCGTCTTCAATGGTTTTGAGCATGCAGTAACGCAGCATCTCGGTGTCCACAGCGCCTGGACAGACAGCGTTTACCCGAATCCCACAGGGAGCCAGCTCCTTGGCCAGACTCTGCGTCAGATTCATGACAGCGGCCTTAGAGGCGTTGTAGTGGGCCTGGCCCGGGAAGGTCACTTTGCCTGCGTTGGAGGCGATGTTGACGATGCTTCCCGAAGCGCCCAAGCGGCGCAGGATCTGTGCAAAGCTCTGGCAGCAGAAAAACATACCCTCTACGTTGATCGAGAATACTTTTTCCCAGTCTGCCGGCGTAATATCCTCAATGTTTTGCATCTTGGTGATGCCGGCGTTGTTGACCAGAATATCCAAATGCCCGAACTGAGACAAAGCGGCTTCCATAGCGGTGGTCACACTTGCAGGGTCGGTGACGTCCATTTTTACCGCCATGGCCTGATGGCCCTGCTGCCGCAGTGCGCTGGCGGCCTCCTCGGCGGGCTCCGTCTGGATATCCGCAGCCACTACAATGGCACCCAGCTCGGCCAGCGCCTGGCCAATGCCGCGGCCCAGTCCGCTTCCGCCGCCGGTGATCAGGGCCACACGGCCGTTCAAATCATACTGATTCATACTGCAATCCCTCCACAATTTTTTGATACATCAATAGGCAGGGGCCCAAACCACACCGCCGTCGGCAATAATGGTCTGACCGGTGACCCAGTCGGACAGGGGAGAGGTGAGAAACAGGCAGACGTTTCCAATGTCCTCCCATTTTCCAATGCGCTTGAGCGGAGCGCGGGAGACATACCGCTCTCTCCAGCCGGGGACCGCCGCATCAAGACCGGGCGCATCCATCAGGCCGGGAGCCACTGCGTTGACCCGAATGCCGTACTGGCCGAAATCCATAGCCAGGCTTCGGGTGCCCATGATGATGCCGGCCTTGGAAGCGCCATAGTGGGCGCCGTCGGGCAGGGGAGTGAATCCGTTGATGGAGGCCACACTGACAATAGCACCGCCATTGCCCTGGGCGATCATATGCTTGGCCGCGGCCTGGGAGCAGAAGAAGAAGCCCTTGACGTTGGTATCCATCACGGCATCCCAGATCTCCTCGCTGATCTCCATAGTGGGCTTGTTGATGTTGATGCCGGCGTTGTTGACCAGAGCGTCAATACGGCCAAACTTGGCGGCGATCTCATCCATGGCCCGCTGGCAATCATCGGGGCTGCTCTGATCCATCACAAATACCTCTGCGGGGCTGCCCATCTCACGGATCTCCTGGCAGACGGCCTCAGCGCCGTCCCGGCTCCCGTGGCAGGTCACGGCTACAGTGGCTCCGGCCTTTCCGAAGCAGCGGGCGATCCCGGTGCCCATGCCATGACCGGCACCGGTGACTACCACGACTTTTCCGTGAAAATCCAACATGCTTGCATAGTCTTTGTTCATAGGTGGTTCCTCCTATCTGATCTATAAAGGTCTTATGGGTTGGGTGCAGGGGAAGAGCGAATACTGGACGCTCGAATATGAAGTTCCACAGGCAGGGTTTCTACCACGCCGGTGAGATCCTTTCCGGCAATCTGCTCCATCATCATGTATGCTGCTCGCTTGCCCATCTCGTAGGCGGGCACCCAGGCACAGGTGAGGGGCGGATTCATCAGGGCGGAAATTTCCACATCATCCACGCTGGCCAGGGCCACGTCCTCTGGAATACGGACTCCGGCCCGGATGAGCTGCAGCATCAGGGCATGGGCCACGTTGTCGGTGAAGACCACCAGAGCCTCCGGCTTTTCCTTCAGTCCCTGGAACCAGGCAAAGGCTTTTCCGCCGCCGCCCAACTGAGGAGAAACATGACAGATCATCTCCTCATTTACGGGGATACCGGCCTGCGCCATGGCGTCCCGATACCCTTTTTCGCGCTCTGTATAGGTCTCTGGCTCCATAAAGGTGCCTATGTATCCGATTTTTTGGATGCCCTGCTGAAGAAAATGCTGGGTCAGTGTGCGGGTGGCACCGCCGGCGTCAAACCAGACCGCCGGGGAGACGGATTTTTCATCCAGATATACCACCGGCAGCTTTCCGTCCACCACAGGCCCCAGTTCCTTGCTCATGGAGTGGATGATGAGCCCGTCGATCCCGCCGCTTTCCAATTGCAGCACGGTACGGACGGATTCTGCATCCGGACTGTTGGTCAGATCCAGCAGAAGCAGATGATAGCCTCTTTCCCGGAGGGCGTCCTGAACGCCGCCGATCAGTTGGGGCGTGAAGGGGTGATAGATATTGGGGACAGCCAATGCCACCAGCATGGTGTTGCGCTTTTTCAGTGCCTGGGCCATGTAGTGGGGCTGATAATTGAGCTCCTCCGCAGCCGCCAAAATCAACTGCCGCGTCTCTTCGCTGATTCGCTCACAGCCTGCGCTCTGGTTCAGGACCATGGATACCGTGGCCACAGAGCGTCCGACCTTTCGGGCCACATCCTTGAGGGTGGATTTTTTCTCGTTTTGACCGTATCCGTTCACAATGACTGACCTCCTTTTCCGCAATTACACTTGAACCGCGGCCTTTCTTCTGCGTTCCCGCCGCAGCAGCAAGGCGACAATGGTAATGAGATAGGGCATCATCATGATGATGGGGGAGGGAATGCTGCCGAATTGCTGGGCCCGATAGCTCAGAGATTCTGCCGCACCGAACACGAGGCTGGCCACCAGGACCATAACAGGGTCTGCCTTTCCGAAAATCACTGCGGTATAGGCGATAAACCCTCTGCCTGAGGTCATATTTTCTGTAAACATGGTGACATACCCCATGGACAAATGCGTGCCTGCCAGTGCACAGAAAATGCCGCTGAGGGTAACCACCAGAATTTGATAACGCTCTACGGGAATGCCTGCCGTGGCAGCGGCTCTGGGATTTTCTCCCACCATACGCAGGTTCACGCCTGCGCTGGTGCGGTAGAGAAGGAAGGCACACAGGGCAACTAAAATCCAGGACAGATACACCATAGGGGTGTATCCGCTGAGAACATCTCCCAGAACAGGAATATCACGAATGAACGGAAGATCGATTTTGGGAAGTCCGACCACCTGAGAGGCGTGAATCGAGCCCTGATCGCCAAAAACCAGTTTCATGGCAAAGGTTGTGATGCCCTCTGCCACCATATTGATACCAAGGGCAGTAATGGTGGGATCCGAACGGAGCTTTACTACGAGCACTGCAAAAAGAAAGGCCAGAACACTGGTCAGCACAATGGCAATTCCCGCTCCGGCCCAGGGATCTCCTATGAGCCAGACTCCCCAGATCCCGAAGAAGGCGCCAAAGAGCATCAAACCCTCCAGTGCGATATTGAAAACACCTACGCGCTCACAGATCAAACCGCCGAGAGCTGCCAGAAGGATCGGTGTGGCCGTCCGAATCGTACCCGCAAGGAGATCCAGCATTGTTCTTCCTCCTTTAGTGAAACGTTTAACTTCTATAAGAAATAGTATTTCAGACCTTTGCCTGAAATACTATGACCTATTGCACTGCTATTTGCCTAAACGTTTAACCTATTAGTAAAAACATTATACCTGAATTTTGCGTAAAGTCAATGTATGTTTTCTGAAAAATTTGAATCTTTGTAGGGAGCAATAAATTTTATAAATCGACTTGTGAATATTGACAGTGGAAAAAGCCGCTCTGCGCCAGCTGAACAGGAAGAAAAAATGGATAGGAAAAAGCCGGAGGGATAGTTTCTCCCTCCGGCTCAGATGAAAAATGGCGGTTTTCTATTTCGCGGCAGAACGCTCCGCCGCTTCCACCACGTGCTTAGCCAGCACTGCTGTGGTCACGGTGCCCACGCCGGCAGGCACCGGTGTGATGGCCTCCACCACTGGCTCCACGGCGGCAAAGTCTACGTCACCGCACAGCTTGCCGTCCGCTCCCACATGGATGCCCACGTCCAGCACCAGCTGACCGGGACGAACGAAGCGCGCGTCCACCATGCCAGCCTTGCCGGCGGCGGCGATGAGCACATCTGCCTCCCGGCAGACAGCGGGCAGATCCGCCGTTTTGGTGTGGCACATGGTGACGGTGGCGTTTTTGGCCTGGAGCATCATGGCCACCGGACGGCCGATGACCAGACTGCGGCCGATGACCACCGCCCGCTTGCCCTCCAGGCAGACGCCGTAATGGTCCAGGATCTCCAGGCAGGACTGGGCCGTGCAGGGGGGAAAGCCCGGGCCCTTGCCGGTGAATACACTGGCCAAAGAGCCGGCGGTCATGCCGTCCACGTCCTTCTCCGGAGAGAGCAGGGCGCAGGCCGCGACCTCCGCCTCCCGGTCAGGCAGGGGGCGGAACAGGAGACAGCCGTGGATGTCCGGGGCTGCGTTGATCTCCTGGATGGTCTCCAGCAGCTCCTCCCGGGAGCAGTTTTCCGGCAGAAGGAACTGGCGGACGGAGATGCCCACCTTGTCACAGCGTTTCATAGCGCCGGTCTCATAGGAGATGTCGTCGGGCCGCTGGCCCACCCGCACCAGAGCCAGAGTGGGAGTGACCCCAGCCTGGCGCAGGGCCTGGCAGCGTGCTGCCAGGGCCTCGGTCAAAGCGGCGGCCACAGGGGCCCCCTTCCAAATCACTGCCATGTTCCATCCTCCTTTTTCCGGATCCGTTCTGTCACCTGCTTCGCCACCTGGTCAGCCCGGGGCAGGGCGTCCTGGAGCAAAGCGTCCATCTCCCGCTCTAGCTCTCCGGCGGCCTGGCGGTCTTTCAGGGCGGCGGTGTTGACAAAGACGTTCAGCGCGGCGCTCTCCATGGCCGCCCGACACAGCAGTGCGCCGCAGCCTACATCAGAGAGCAGCAGACGGCTGCCCTTTTCCAGCATCTCCTCCAGCAGTGCCACCGCCTGGGCGCAGCACCGGACCATCTCTGCCGGGGCCTGGCTGGCCTGCCAGGTGGCCTCTTCCAGCACCTGGGCCCGGTCGGGGGCGTCCTTGGGGATGGCATAGGCCCGGGACAGGGGCTCAAAGGCAGCCGCATCCTCCTCCACCAGATGGAGGAACCGCTCCTGCAGGGCCTGGCAGCGCTCCAGCATGGCCTGGACATCTGCCTCCACGGCGGCATATTTCTTCTTGCCTACGGTGAAATTTCCCACCATGGCGCACAGGGCTGTGCCCAAAGCACCCGCCAGGGCGGCGGCTCCACCGCCCCCCGGCACCGGGGCCTTGGAGGCCAGGGCCTGGGCAAAAGCCCTGCAGCTTTGCTGTGTCAAAGAAACCATGGGTGTTCAGGTCTCCTTTCTCATTTTCCTATGGGGCCCTGTCCCGCTTTGGGGCGTGGGGTCCACGGTTTAGAGGCGGAATATCCGCCTCGTTGGGAATGTGCGCTTCCGGCACCGGGCCCTTACCGCCTGGTGCCGCTCTGGAGCAGAGAGGGCGAGGCGCTCAGTTGGCGCCCTGGGCGGCGTCTGCGATCAGGCGGCCCAGCCGCTCCATGCCCACGCGGATATTTTCCGGCGACACATTGCCGAAGCTCAGGCGCATGCAGTTGGTGCCCTTGCCATTGCCTTCCACAAAGAAGCCCTCGCCGGGCATAAAGGCCACCTGATAGCTCCAGGCCTGTTCCAGCAGCTCGGTGGTGTTGATGCCGCCGGGCAGCTCCACCCAAGTGAAGAGTCCCCCGTCCGGGAAGGTGCGGCGGGTACCGGCGGGGAAGAAGCGGTCGATGCACTGGATCATCACGTCCCGCCGCTCCCGGTACAGGTCGATGACCCGCTCCAGATGGGCCGGAAAATAGCCCCGCCGGAAAAACTCCGCGCACAGGAGCTGAATCAGCGTGGAGGTCTGGGAGTTGGTGGCGGTCTTGGCGTTGTAGAGCTTGGCGATGATGGCGGGAGAGGCATGGACATAGCCCAGCCGGGCGCCGGGAGAGAAGATCTTGGAGAAGCTGCCTGCCAGGACCGTGTGGCCGGTGGCGTCAAAGGCCTGGATGGGAGGCAGCTCCTCCCCGCTGTACCGCAGGTCACGGTAGGGGTCATCCTCCAGGATCAGCACGTCATACCGGCTGCCCAGCTCCGCCAGCTTCCGCCGCCGCTCCAGAGGCAGCGTCTTGCCGCTGGGATTTTGGAAGGTGGGGATGACATAGACCATCTTGGGGTGGAGCTCCCGAATCTTTTGCTCCACATCGTCCATGCAGAGGCCCTGCTCATCGCTCTCTACCGCCACGCATTTGGCCTGGAACATCTCGAAGATCTCCACGCAGTGGACAAAGGTGGGAGACTCCACCAAAATCACGTCTCCGGGGTCGATGAACACCTGACAGATCAGGTTCATGGTCTCCAATCCGCCGTTGACGATCATGATGTCCTCCGGCACGGCGCAGACGCCTTTGGGTTCCAGCAGAAACTGGGCCACCACCTCCCGCAGCTCCCGCTCGCCCTCCGGGCTGCCGTACTGCAGCATCCGCTGTCCCTGCTGGGGGGCACCGAAGAGCTCATAGGAGATCTCCTGCAGGATCTTTGTGGGGAAAAGCTCCTTGGCCGGCGCACCGCCGCCGAAGGAGATGGTCTCCGGGGAGGTCATGGATTTGAAGAGCTTTTCCACGACCCGTGCGGACTTTTCCATGGTGGTCATACGCTGTGCAAACTTTGGCATAGAATACACTCCTTTTTCTGTGCAACCGTGTAAACCTTCTCAACTATATATCATAATCCAAAAGCTGCCGTTTGTAAAACACTTGCTGCTGCCCGGTGGCCGTTAGGTAGATTTTTCCTCCCGGCCTGCCTGGAAAAAGGGAGCCAAAGAAGAAGGAAGAACAAAGCCGCACTTGACATTTGTACGAAATCGTACTAAAATCCGATGGTATGATTTCGTACAATGAGGAGGGGGCAAAATGGCCAACAGCGGTTCTGTCATCCGGCACTTCAACCATCTGCTGGGAGAGCTGGACGCGGTCTATCACGATCTGTCCTTCCGACTGGGGATGTCCGACAGTGTCTCTAAAATCCTTTACACCATCTGTGATGCAGGGACTAGCTGTCCGCTGCACCTGATCTGCCAGCGGACGGGGCTGAGCAAGCAGACCGTCAACTCCGCTCTGCGCAAGCTGGAGCGGGAGGGGCTGGTCTATCTCCAGGCGGCAGACGCCCGGTCCAAGACCGTCTGCTTGACCCCAAAGGGGGACCGGTTCTGCGACGGCACCGCCCGAAAGATCCTCGGCATGGAAAACCAGGTCTTGGAGTCCTGGTCCCAGGAGGAGGTCCAGCAGTATCTGGAACTGACAGAGCGGTTTTTGACAGAGCTGCGGGAAAAAGCCCAAAGCGTGTGACCTGGTTTGGTGCCGGCCTGGACACTGCCCGGCCGGCGCCGACAGCTTAAATCTGAAAAAGGCTCTTCAGCAGGCGTTTTGCCGTCTGGGAGAGCTGGGAGAATCCATATATGACGATCCAACTGTCCGATCACTTTACCGTGGGCCGACTGCTGCGGTTCACCTTTCCATCCATCGTCATGCTGATCTTCACCTCGATCTATGGGGTGGTGGACGGCTTTTTTGTTTCCAATTTTGTGGGCAAGACCCCTTTTGCCGCGGTGAATTTCATCATGCCGTTTCTGCTGGTGCTGGGCTGCGTGGGGTTCATGTTCGGTACCGGCGGCGGTGCGCTGATCGCCAAGACCATGGGAGAGGGCAAACGGGAGGAGGCCAACCAAATCTTTTCCCTGCTGGTCTATCTCTCCCTGACCAGCGGTATAGTGCTGGCGGTGCTGGGACTGGTGCTCCTGCGCCCGGTGGCCAGGCTGCTGGGGGCCCAGGGGCAGATGCTGGAGGACTGCGTCACCTATGGCCGCATCATCCTGGCGGCGGTGCCGGCCTACGTGCTCCAGTATGAGTTCCAGTGCCTCTTCGCCACGGCCCAAAAGCCCAAGCTGGGCCTGTATGTGACCGTGGCGGCAGGGCTGACCAATGTGGTGCTGGATGCCCTGCTTGTGGCGGTGCTCCCCTGGGGACTCCAGGGAGCCGCTGTAGCCACTGCCTTGAGCCAGTGCGTGGGGGGCATTTTGCCCCTGCTCTACTTCCTGCGCCCCAACACCAGTCTGCTGCGCCTGACCAGGACCCGTTTTGACGGCAAAGTGGTGTTGAAGACCTGCACCAACGGTTCCTCTGAGCTGATGAGCAATATCTCCATGTCTCTGGTGAGCATGCTATATAATGTCCAGCTGCTCCGCTATGCCGGTGAGAACGGTGTGGCGGCCTATGGGGTGCTGATGTATGTGAATCTGGTGTTCCAGGCGGCATTTTTGGGATATGCGGTGGGAACGGCACCGGTAGTCAGCTATCACTATGGGGCGGGCAACCACAGGGAGCTTCAAGGCCTTCTGCGGAAGAGCCTGGCCATTGTGGCCTGCTTTTCCGTGGCTATGTGCGGGGCGGCGGAGCTGCTGGCCAAACCCCTGTCGGTTTTGTTCGTAGGATACGACCAGGAGCTGTTGGGCATCACCCTGGAGGGCTTTGCGATCTATTCCTTTTCCTTTTTGTTCTCCGGCTTTGCCATTTTCGGCTCCTCCTTCTTTACCGCGCTCAATGATGGCCTGGTGTCCGCGCTGATCGCCTTTTTGCGTACACTGGTGTTCCAGGTGCTGGCAGTGCTGCTGCTCCCGCTGTTCCTGGGCCTTCGGGGCATCTGGCTCTCTATTGTGACAGCGGAGGCCATGGCTGTGGCGGTGACGGCGGTGCTTCTGGCAGCAAATCGAAGAAAATATCACTATTGAGGCGACCGGAGCGGTGAAAGACGGCTTCCAAGATAGACGCCTCCCTATGATGAAAAGGGCGCTGTGACCGATTTTGGTCACAGCGCCCTTGCTGCGCTTTAGAGAACAGTGGGGAAACTGCCGGGGATCTGCTCCTCCAGGGCCTTGACACAGGAGAGGATCCACTCTGCGGTGCCCTCCAGACCCAGGAGAGAGCTGTTGATGCAAAAGTCGTAGGTCTCGGGAGCGCCCCAGCTTTGACCGGTGTGGGAGCTGTAATATTTCCCCCGCTGCCGGTCGATTTTCCGCACCAGCTCCTCGGCGGCCTTCTGACTCAGATGCTCTCGCTCCATCCGGCGCCGGACACGGTCAGCGAAGGGGGCGCAGATGAACAGACTCACCACGGGGATGCCGGCGGAGCGGAGGACGAAATCTCCGCACCGGCCCACAATGATGCAGGGGGCTGTCCGCGCCAGGTCCAGAATGACCTGACTTTGCATCTCAAAGAGAATGTCCTCCGCCGGCTGGCCCTTCCGCACCCCGGCGCCGCCTTCATAGACGCCGGTGAACAGCCAGGGATTGGCAGCCTTTTCATCCTTCCCTGCAAACAGCTCCTCCCGCAGTTCGGCTTTTTGGGCCGCCAGAGTGATGAGTTCCCGGTCATAACAGGGGATCTCCCATCGCTCCGCCAGTTGTTTTCCGATCTCCCGGCCGCCGCTGCCGAACTGACGGCCCAGAGCGATCATGGGCATACGCATCCTACTCACTCCTTACGAAACTATAGAAACTGATCTGTATATGGGGCAGCCTCGGATAACCGAAGGGCTACTCCCCGGACATGGTCCCGCAGCGTCTGGTCCACAAAATCGATCAGCTCCTTGGGGCTCGTTTCGATCTCTCCCAGCAGCCAAGCTTCCACCATATTGACCAGTGCGCCCACATAGAATCCAGTCAGCAGCGTCAGCTCCTGGTCACTGGCCTGGTAGTTGAGATCTGTGGCAATGGCCTGGATGGTGCTTTGAATGATGGCATGGATATCGGTCTGGAAAAAGGCCCGGAGATGCTCCCGGCTCATGGAGTGCATGGCGCACAGGCACACCGCCCGGTTGTCCTGGAGGTACTGGAACAGCTGCAGCAGGCCGTCCTGCCACAGCATGACACCCTCGTGCTTGCGCAGCAGCGCCACGGCCTCCTCCTCAAACATCCAGCGCACCGCGTCATAGATATCTGCAAAGTGATAGTAAAAATGCTGGCGGGTCATGCCGCAGGCCTTCATGACCTCTGCTACTGTGATCTTATTCAAAGGCTTTTGAGCCATCAGCTTTTTCAAGGCGGCACAGATCTCCCGCTTGGCTGTATAGCTGGCCTCATAAGTCCGCTTTTCCATATTGACCTCCACCGGTGCTTCTCCCACATGTGGTTCTTGAGTGTTCAGTATAACACAGCTGTTGCAGATTGTCACAGATGCACAATGGGGGCATGTGTCAGATTTCTGACACATGCCTGGTATCTGCACCTTGTATCTTGCCTGACAATCTCCTATGCTGAAAGAAAATGGGAGAGGAGCGGGAAGCCATGAGGGAGGAATATCAGGTTACCCTGCAAAGCCAGATGGGACCACGGGAGGGACAACTGACCCTCCAATATAAGGGCAGCTTTGTGACCGGCACCTTGAAACTGGTAGGCTATGTGAATGCGGTTCGGGGACTGCGGTCGGAGGACGGCACGCTGCACCTGTTTCACTCCATCCAAACGGCTGTCAGTACATTTCCCTGCGAGTCAATTCTCCAGATGCAGGAGGGGCACCTGACCGGCGCCACCATCGCCAAGGACTGCCGCATGCAGTGGAGGGGGACCCGCGTTGCCCAGAATCCGTAAACCGCCGCACGGTCGGCATCCCCATCAGGAGGAGTTGAAATTGTGAGCAAAGAAACCGGAAAACCGTCCTTTTTTGAAAAGCTGGCCACGTTCATTGTAGACAAGCGAAATCTCATCTTCTTTCTCTATGCCTGCTGCCTGATTTTTTGCCTGTTTTCCCGGAACTGGGTCAGCGTCTGCAACGATATCACAGAGTACCTGCCTGACTCCACGGAGACCCGGCAGGGCCTGACTCTCATGGACGAGGAGTTCGCCACCTTCGGTACCGCCCGGGTGATGGTGTCCCATGTGACCGCGGACATCGCTTCCCGCCTGGCGGAGGAGATCCAGCAGATAGAGGGGGTCACCTCCGCCACGCTGGGGGCTTCCGCCACCGGGACTCAGGAGGAAGACAACAGCCCGGAGACACCGGAGGACATCGCCAAGTACATGAAAGGGGCCGATGCCCTGATTACCGTGACCTTTTCTGGGGAGGAAACGGACCCTGCCAGCCTCTCCGCCATGGCGTCCATCCGGGAGCTGCTGGCGCCCTATGACTTTTACATCGACAGCACCGTGGGTGACTCCCAGGCCGATGCGCTGGCCAGCGAGATGCAGGTCATTCTGGTCGTGGCAGCGGTCATTATCGTGCTGGTGCTGCTGTTCACCTCCCGGTCCTATGCGGAGATCCCTGTTTTGCTGCTGACCTTTGTGGCGGCGGCCCTGCTGAACATGGGCACCAATTTCATCTTCGGGGAGATCTCCTTTGTGTCCAACTCGGTGACGGTGGTGCTGCAGCTGGCTCTGGCCATCGACTATGCCATCATCATGCTCCACCGCTTTTTGGAGGAGCGGGAACACGCCGGAGACCGGGAGGCCTGCATTGCGGCGGTGAGTGCGGCCATCCCCTCCATCTCCGCCAGCAGCCTCACCACCATCTCCGGCCTGGCGGCCATGATGTTCATGCAGTTCCGCATCGGATTTGACATGGGCATCATCCTCATCAAGGCGATCTTGTTCAGCATGCTCTCTGTGTTTACCCTGATGCCCGGCCTGCTGATGGTCTTTTCCAAGGCTATGGAGCGCACCCACCACCGCAGCTTCATTCCCAAGATTGACCGGTGGGGGAAATTCACGCTGAAGCTGCGCTACGTGGGGGTGCCGCTGTTTGTGGTGGCGCTGGTGGCGGGGCTGTTCCTGTCCAACCGCTGCCCCTATGTCTACGGCTATACGGAGATTGAAACCGCCCGGAAAAACGAGTCCCAGATCGCCACCGAGAAGATCAATGAGACCTTTGGCGCCCAGAATATCATGGCGCTGCTGGTGCCCAAGGGGGACTATGCCAGTGAAAAGGCGCTGCTCAGCCGGCTGGAGTCCTATGACCAGGTGGACTACGCCCTGGGGCTGTCCAATGTGGAGATCAAGGACGGCCACACGCTCACCGACTCTCTCATGCCCCGGCAGTTTTCCGAGATGACGGATCTGGACTATGATCTGGTAGGCCTGCTCTACACCGCCTATGCCGCCGAAAATGAGGACTACGGCCAGATTGTGGGCGGATTGAATGACTACGCGGTCCCTCTGATGGACATGTTCTTCTTCGCCTACGACAAGGCGGAGGAGGGGTATGTGGATCTGGACCAGGAGCAGAAGGCAGATCTGGACGACCTCTATGAACAGCTCTCCGACGCCCGGGTCCAGCTGCTGGGAGAGCACTACACCAGAATACTCCTCAGCCTGAAGCTGCCGGAGGAGGGCGAGGAGACCTTCGCGTTCCTCAAGACCCTTCATCAGGAGGCGGAGCGGTACTATGATGCCAACAGTGTCTATCTGGTGGGTAACTCCACCAGCGACTATGATCTGTCTGTGTCCTTCGCCCGGGACAACATCATGATCAGCGTTTTGTCGGTGGTGTTCGTGATTCTGGTGCTGCTGTTCACCTTCCAGTCGGTGGGCCTTCCTGTTTTGCTGATTTTGGTGATACAGGGCAGTATCTGGCTGAACTTCTCCTTCTCCGGCGTGACCCAGGAGCCCATCTTCTTTATGAGCTACCTGATCGTCACAGCCATCCAGATGGGTGCCAACATCGACTATGCCATCGTGATCTCCTCCTGGTACAGCGAACTCAAACCCACAATGCCCAAAAAGGAGGCCATGATCCAGGCCCTGGACCTGTCCTTCCCCACGGTGCTGACCTCGGGGAGTATTCTGTCCGCTGCTGGATTTCTCATTGCCAACATCACCACGGAGCCTGCCATTGTGGGCATCGGCGAATGCCTGTGCCGCGACACCCTGATCTCTATCTTCTTGGTGATGTTCGTCCTGCCCCAGATCCTCTTTTTGGGAGATGAGATCGTGGAAAAAACCCGGTTCAATATCAAGATGCCGGAGGTCAGTCGGAGCGTCAGCGGCACCATCTATGTCAACGGCCGCGTCCGGGGCCGGATATCCGGTGTGGTGGACGCCACCATCCACGGTGTGATCCACGGCGACGTCTCTGGAATGCTGGAAACCGGAACCTATCAGACAGAGGAGGAACGCCAAGCCCATGAAACAGAAAATCCATAAGACCCTGAGCCTCCTTTTGACCGCCGTCTTGCTCCTGGGGCTGCTGACCCCTGCCGCCCTGGCCGCCGGGAAGCCTCAGACCATCCAGATCCGCACGGCGGAGGACCTGGCAGATCTGGCCAAGAACTGCACGCTGGACAGCTGGTCCCAGGGGAAAACGGTCTGTCTGGAGGCGGATATTTCCCTGAAGGAGGGGGAATTCACTCCTATCCCCACCTTCGGCGGTACCTTTGAAGGACAGGGACACACCATCTCCGGCGTGTCCATCTCCGGCAGCGGCAATGTGAGGGGACTGTTCCGCTACATTCAGCCCACCGGCGTGGTGAAGGACCTGACCGTGGAAGGCAGCGCCGCTCCCACCGGCCGGAAGAACACCATCGGCGGCCTGGCCGGCAGCAACCGGGGAACGGTGCGTAACTGCAGCTTTTCGGGGGAGGTCAGCGGCACGGACACCATCGGCGGCCTGGTGGGCGTCAACGAGGCCGAGGGCCAGATCATCAACTGCTCCTTTTCTGGCTCTGTCACAGGAGAGCACTATGTGGGCGGCATCGCCGGACAGAATCTGGGCAGCATCATCCAGTGCAAGAACAGCGGCAGCATCAACACCACCGAGGTGGACGCGGAGGTGAGCCTGGAGGACCTCAATACGGAGCAGATCAACTCTGCGGAAAATATGCCGGCCTGCACCGACATCGGCGGCATCGCCGGCTTCTCCTCGGGAATCCTGCAAAGCTGCGTCAACACCGGCGCGGTGGGCTATGCCCATGTGGGCTACAACATCGGCGGCATCGCCGGGCGGCAGTCCGGGTATTTGGACGGCTGCACCAACTCCGGCACCGTTCTGGGTCGGAAGGACGTGGGCGGCATCGCCGGGCAGCTGGAGCCGGAGGTGAGTCTGCTCTACAACAAGGGACGGACGGGGGAGCTGCTGGATGAGCTGGATGTCCTCCATGATCTCATCGATCAGACCCAGACGGATCTCCGGGGCGCCTCGGATGAGCTCACGGAGCGGATGCAGGCGCTTTCCCAGCGGGCGGGCCAGGCCCAGGACGCCATTGGGAACTTCTCGGATGCTGCCGCCGACTGGGCCAACGACAACATAGGGCAGATCAACAGCCTGACGGCCCGGGTCTCCTGGCTCATTGACAACCTGACCCCTGTGGTGCAGTCTGGCACAGACGCCATGGATCTGGTGGAAAAGCTGGCGGAGCAGCTGGGTGACGCCGCGCAGCAGGCCCAGACGGCGGGCCAGCTGGGAGCCGGTGCGGCGGGGCAGATGGAAAGCGCCGCCGCACAGCTCAAGGCTGCCGCGGACCACGGAAGGGATTCCGCGGAACATCTCAAGACAGCCATAGAGCACCTGCGAGACGGGCTGGGGGATTCCACCCAAACCGCCCGGGCGGCGGCAGAAGTGGGGGAGGCCACGTCCAGCCTGGCCGACAGCTTCCAAAAGATCGCCGATGGATTTGCCCGGATGCAGGACGCGCTGGACAAAGGGGCGGGAACTGCTTCCGGGACCCAGACGTGGACCACCCTGGCGGATCAGATGGGAGCGTTTCAGGAGGCCTGTGCCGCTCTTCCCGACTGTCTAGAGCAGGGGGGAGAGGCGCTGGTGCGCCTGCTCCAGGACGGCGAAAACCAGGAAACTGCCGGGCAGATGAAGGCCGCTGGGGATGCCCTGCTGGCCGCCAAGGGAACCTTTGAGACGGCAGGCGCAAAGCTGGCCCAGACCTTTGCCCAGATACAGATGGGAGACGCGGCGGTGGAGAAGACCCTGGAGACAGACCTGACTGAGTTCACAGCCGCCCAGGAGGCGCTGCGTGCGGCGGGGGACCAGGTCTCCAAGCTCCTGGGAAGCTCCGGTGCGCCGGAAGGGGAGCGCTGGAAGTCGGCGATGGAGGGCCTGAACAGCGCCCTGACGGAGGCGGAGACCGCAGAGGCCCAACTGGAGACAGACCTGGAGAAGGTGCCGGGGAAGGACAGCAGCCAGCTCTCCGCTGTCCGCACCGACCTGAGGAGCATCAAAACTGCCGCCCAGTCGCTGCAGACCATCGGAACCCAGTGGAATCTGGCCGCTGGCGATGCCGACCCGTGGGAGGAGGCCCGTCTGGAGCTGCAGCGGGCCGGAGAGGACCTGTCCTCCGCTATGGAGGACTTTTCCCAGGCCGCGGAAACCAGTGCAGAGGCGGTGCGCCGGCTGAAGGAGGCTTTGACCCAGGCGGGAGACGCCGCGGCGCAGCTGCACAAGGCCGGAAACACGGCCCGGCAGCTCTCGACCCAGCTTTCGGGCATGAGCGAGTCCCTTTCCCACATCTTCCGGGAGCTATCCACACGCCCCACCATCACCATCCGTCCCATTGACAGCACCCTCCGGGAGCAGGGAGACGCCCTGGGAGAGGTCTTTTCCGGTCTTCTGGACGACGGAGATGCCCTGCGGGAGACCATGTCCAGCACCAGCGATACGCTGCTGGACGACCTGGAGAGCATCAGTGACCAATTTGGCGTCATCACCGATCTGCTCCGGGATATGTTGCAGGGCTCTGCTGACGAGGACCTCAAGGACCGGTTTGAGGATGTTTCCGACCAGGAGACCGGCCAGGCGGACACCGGCTTCCTCTCCAATTCCCGGAACCAGGGAACCGTGGAGGGGGACATCAATGTGGCTGGCATTGTGGGCTCCATGGCCATTGAGTATGACTTTGACCCGGAGGATGATCTGGTGCAGCAGGGGGACCGGTCGTTGGATTTCCGCTATCAGACCAGAGCCACCGCCGTCTCCTGCGTCAACACGGGAGAGGTCACCGGCAAGCAGGACTGTGCCGGCGGCGTGGTGGGCCTGATGGATCTGGGCCGGGTCAGCGGCTGTGAGAACTATGGCGCCGTGTCCAGCATAGACGGCGACTATGTGGGCGGCATTGCCGGGGCCTCCTGGGGAAGCATCCGGGACAGTTGGAGCAAGTGCCATCTCTCCGGCGGCGACTATGTGGGCGGTGTGGCCGGCCTGGGTGCCACGGTGATGAACTGTCACACCCTGGTGGACATTGAGAAGGGAAGCGCCTATGCGGGCGCTGTGGCCGGAGATATGGACAGCGGCGGCCAGCTGCAGGACAATACCTTTACCAGTGACGAGTTGGGCGCCCTGGACGGAATCAGCTACACAGGGAAGGCGGAGCCGGTGGATTTTGACACGCTGTGCACCACCTCCGGCGTGCCGGAGCTGTTTTCCCAGCTGGAGCTCACCTTTGTGGCTGACGGCGTGACCGTGGCAGTGATTCCCTTCCAGTATGGCGGCGGAATCGAGGCGCTGCCGGAGATCCCGGCCAAAAAGGGATATTCCGCCTCCTGGCCGGATCTGGACTACACCTGCCTCACCGCCAGCCAGACCCTGGAGGCGGAGTACACCCCCTACACTTCGGCTCTGACGGACGGCGGAGAGCTGCCTGAGATCCTGGTGGACGGCAGCTTCAGCACCCAGGCCACGGTCATCCACACCACCAAGGAGGTGACCTGGACTGACGGCAGCGTGCACCACTCCGGCACCGCCTACACCGTGGAGGTGGATGACCCGGACCTGGAGCAGGGAACCTACACCGTGCACTACCGCCTGCCGGACACGGGAAAGCGGTATACGCTCTGGGTGCTGGGGGAGGACGGCGCCTGGAGCCGTCAGGACTATGAGACCGACGGGCAGTATCTGCTGCTGCGTGCGCAGGACAATCCTGTCACCTTCTGCGTCACAGAGGGAGCGGCCGATTGGAGCGTCCTTGTGGCCGTCATTGGGGGGCTCGCACTGGCGGGACTTGCGGTGGTGCTTCTGATCCGCCGTCGCCGCAGGCGCCGCGGGCCCGTCAGCAACAGCTGATTCTGGATTTCCTTTCTATGAAATGACAAAGAGCGCTGACAGCAAGAAGAAAAAGGGAAGACACGCTTTTTGGTGTGTCTTCCCTTTGTTTGGCTCTATAAAACCACAGATCGAATACTGCATATCCTTATTCTCTGCTCCACTTCACAGTATGGAGCAAATTTACAGCCAGGAAAATAGACCAGTGAACAACGATGAGGAGCGAAATCGTTTCCACAGCGTAATTCGGATCGCTCAATATCAGTAAAAGCGCCACAGGGAATAAAACGAGTAAAAGCACGCCTGCGGCAATCAGACTTTTGATGAAAATATTGACCTGATATTCGTCGTATGCCCTTTTCCTGATGAGCGACAGAATGATCATGCAGGCTGCAACAGCGAGGTAGAGATACCCGATGTATTTCAGATTGCCCTGACGCAGGAATATGGACCAGCCGTTCCAAAAACTACTGTTCAAGGTCGTGCCGTGAGTGAGTATGCGTTCCAATTCAAGGTGGCCGCTGGTCAGAATAAATATAGCGGCATACACGAGGGAGATCATGGAAGTCACAGCGGCATTGCCATAGGGGCTTTTTAGAATCCTCATCTTCTTGTGCTCCCTTCAAAATCAAAAAATTCTTCGATGTGCATTCCAAAGAGCTTGGAAAGATCATAGGCGAGCCAAATGGATGGGTCAAATTTTCCGGTTTCAATGGCATTGATCGCCTGCCGGGAAACACCGACCTTTTCACCCACCTCTTTCTGTGTGAGCCCCCTTACTTCACGAAGCTCTTTTAATCTGTTTTTCAAAAGTGATTCGCCCCTTTATGTCATGTTAACCTGACATATTGATGGTATCACATCCGTTGGGGGATGTCAAGTAAACCTGACTTAAAAAGAGGACATGGTGCAGTGGTGATCGGTTCCCTTGTGCTGCATGGAAAAATTCTTCCGCTCTGAGCCTGCAATAGGCGGCAAGCGCATTGTCAGTGCGCCCAAGATCAAAGCGGCCAGCCAAGCCAGAACAAAAGGATAGACCTGGGGAGAAAGCCTTTATGCCAGTTGAGCTGCCCTGCCGCAGGCCCGAAACAGAATATGTCGGCCGGCTGCACCAGCACAGAGTATGTGAAGCGGTTCCAATGGGACAAGTCTGAAAAAACAGGAGGCCATACACATGACCTCCTGTTTTGGCCTATGGAAATTCTCACAAATGAACTTCCCTGTATTATGCTTTCCGGGTATGTGCAAACAGTTCTCTGGCCTGTGCCATATTGTCCCGGATTTTTACCCCAAAGGGGCAGTTTGGCTCACATCTGCCGCACATCAGGCAATCGTCTGCCGTAGCGGAGAGGGACCAATAGTGCTGTGCTACGGTTTCGGGCACGGAGTCCTGCTGGGCAGCCAGATCCAAAAACTTGGTCACGGCGGCGATATCAATGTGGGCCGGACAGGGCTGGCAGTGGTTGCAGTACATGCACCGGCCGGTCATGTGAATGGCATTTCCGGCACTGAAAATATGGGCATAGCTCCGTTCCGGTATGGGCGTGTCGCAATATTTGGCTGCCTCCAGCACCTCTTCCACGGTATGACAGCCCACAATGACTACCTTGACGCCGTTGCGGTCCAGGCAGTATTGGATGCACTGGGGAACCGTCATGGCTACGCCGAAGGGGGAGCTTTCTGCCTTCAGGAGCGTCCCCGCGCCCAGCGGCTTCATTACAGTGATGGCTATCCCTGCCGCTTCACAGGCGGAGTATAGCCTTTGACGTGTTGCATCCACCACCAAGCCGCTCTTCTCCATGCCTTTGAACTCCATCAGGTCATAGATACCAGTCTCGGCGCTTTCCATGTCATAGGCGGGGTTGATGCTGAACATCAGCACGTCCACGACCCCGCTCTCCACGGCTTTCAAAGCGATATGGGGGTTGTGGGAGCTCATGCCGATATGGCGGATCACGCCGCTTTCCTTCAATTCCTTGGCATAGGCCAGAACCGGTCCCTCAAAGACGGTGCGGAAGTCCGCCTCACTGTCCACATAGTGGATCATGCCCACATCGATGTAATCAGTGTGCAGACGCTCCAGCAGGTCCTCAAAGGAGCGTTTTGTTTTTTCTATGTTCCGGGTACGGGTATATTGCCCGTCCTCAAATACAGTGCACAGATGTCCCTGGATGATAAACTGCTCCCGGCGCCCCTCCAGCGCAAACCCCAGATTACTGCGTGTAGGGGCCTGGGGCATGAAAATATCGATGTAGTTGATGCCCTTTTCCTGTGCCGCGTCTACCATGGCGCGGCTCTCCTGGGCGGTCAAACCGTTGAACCACTCGCCGCCCAAGCCGATTTCGCTGACCCGCAGTCCGGTGCGCCCCAATGTCCTGTATTCCATACTGTCCTCCTGTCAGGCTTGTCCTCTTGCAAAACGATCGAAATAAAGTATACTGACATTATATCGGTTTGCATTTACCAGAACAAGTACGAACAATTTCCTTAGAAAGTGAAAAGAATTTCACTATAGGAGAGGATTGTGGAAAAGATACGAGTGACCTGTGAAATGGAAGTTACCTTAAAAATGATCGGAGGAAAATGTAAGCCGCTGATTTTGGAAAGACTGATCGAAAAGGGAACGCAGCGTTTCAGCGAGCTGGTGCGTGCCATTACCCAGGTTTCCCAGCGGACATTGACCAATCAGCTTCGGGAACTGGAACATGACGGACTAGTTACGCGCACGGTGTACGCGGAGGTGCCCCCGCGTGTGGAGTATGCCATCACTCCGAAGGGACGCTCTTTGGAGCCAATTTTGGAATTGATGTGTGAATGGGGCGAAAAAAATATGGATGAGCGGTTTGAGCTCACCAATCCCCAATGTACCGAGTAGAGGCATGCCATGAGAGAACTGATCCAATGCGGCTGGGCCCATCCAAAGATCACCTTTTTCATTCGGTACCACAATGAGGAGGGGGGCATCCCGGTTCACCACGATCAAGCTGTTTGAAAAGATGGTTTTGGAGAGTTTATAGGTGGGGCTTTCCTGGGAGTGCATGTTAAATAAACAAGAGCCGTTTTATCAGGCCTTTGATCGCTTTAACCTGGAGAAGAGCTGCGGATACGGTTTCCAAGGCTTTAAAGCGTGGGGGCATGAAATTCCTGGGGACAGCGCTCATCTATTCCTGCCTGCAGGCGGCGGGGGTATCAATTTCCATAGGAAACTTGTTTTTGCGGGCAATCAGAGAGATCATCACTTTGACTGTATCATATGGAGGAGAAACCATGAGACAGGACAACATCATCATCCGCCGGGAAACCCCGGCAGATTATGCCGCTGTAGAGCACTTGACCCGTGAGGCATTTTGGAATGTGTACCGGCCCGGCTGTCTGGAGCACTATGTGGTCCATGTGTTGCGCCAGGATCCGGACTTTGTACCGGAGCTGGATCTGGTCATGGAGCAGGATGGACAGCTCGTCGGCCATGTGCTGTATATGCGGGCCAAGATCGTGGCCGACGACGGCCAGGAAATCCCCATGATGACCTTCGGTCCCATCAGCATCCGCCCCGACCTTCAGCGGCAGGGCCTGGGGAAATATCTCCTGGACTACTCCATGGAGCGGGCCAGAGAGCTGGGTGCCGGGGCCCTGTGCATAGAAGGCAACATCGATTTCTACGGCAAATCCGGTTTCGTAGTGGCTGGGACAAAAGGCATCCGCTACCACGGGGATCCGGAGCAGGAGATTGTTCCTTATGTTCTTCTGAAGGAACTCCAGCCCGGCTTTCTCAGCGGTGTCACCGGCGTCTACCACACGTCGAAGGGCTACTATGTGAATGAGGCCGCGGCAGAGGAATTTGACCGCAGCTTCCCGCCGAAGGAAAAATTGAAGCTGCCGGGGCAGCTGTTTTGAGGGAAGATCCCCCTTAAAACCTGCGCCGCTGTAAACAAAATAAGGCGGGCACTCCCGAGAGGGGGGCCCGCCAAGTGGTCAAACAGAAATCCGTCTGTGGTATTTCTGTGGTCAAATGAGAAATCGCCGCAGTTTTCACTGCGGCGATTTCCATTTTGGAACATCGCAACACTATAGATGACAGTATATTTAGGTAAGTAAAAAATGATATTTTATTATTTGCTTACTTTATTTTATGTTTTGCATCCAATTGTCTAAGTCTCTCTGAGCCTTGGGCAGATGAGACAATACATGAACCGGATTAACGCAATACATAAAACATAAGACATCCCTGGTCGTGCGTTGCTTTTCTGCTGCAGAGAGATGACTGAAGAAACTCAGCTCTGGTGCGCCTTGTACACTTTCCTGAGAATGGCTTTCGGTATTCAAAACTAAACGATACATGGAGTGTTGGAAATATTCTCTTTTATTTTGATCTGGAATTAAGGTTAGTACACGTGGATTTAGGCTTACTTTCTCAACCCCTTCTTTAAATGTGAATGTTGCGAACGCCTCCAGAACTCGCCTTGTTATATTACCAATAGTTAGTTCCATCTCAACATCAGCATTGCAACCATATTCGTATACACAACGCATTAACCGTGTATATTCACTATGAGACTTAGACATAAACGGATTTATTGTTTTATTAA
>CALXDZ010000133.1 GCA_944387205.1 uncultured Oscillospiraceae bacterium | reverse complement strand
TCCCGAACACGGAAGTTAAGCTCGCTTCTGCCGACAATACTTGGCTGGAGACGGCCTGGGAAGATAGGTAGCGCCAACACAGGAAAAGAGACAGTCAAACGACTGTCTCTTTTTTGTTTCTATTTTGGGTAAAAGAACTGCTTCTTTTCTTCGCCTTTTTGACATGGTGCTGATGGGAGTTCTGAGCAGTGGAGGAGAGGTTGCTTTTGTATCCATATTGGACGTAATTTTGTATTTCTACCATTGACAACTGAGAGGGAGAGGGGTATTCTGGAACCATAAGAAATGCCTAATTGCCCCAAGGCAAACAGAAGGACAGGAGGAAGGAATTATGTCATTTACACCGCCTTTGAGCTCTGGTTTCACCGGCGCCCGTAATCGCAGCCCTTATCTCTCCCCTCAGTCGGGAATGTGTTCTTTCTGCACGGAAAACTGTGCTGGCACCTGCGAGCTGGCTATGGCCGCTGTGCTGGGTATGCAGACTGTTTATCCCATGACCACCGGCAGCAATCAGATCGCCTCGGAGAAGGACTGTCCCCTGGACTGGTCCATTTTCAATATCAACGGCCGGGTGTTTGGGGCCCTGGACACAGACCCCACCTATGAAGCAGCGGAGATCTACGCCGTAGATCTGGAGCGCACCTATGGCCGGGAGCATCCGGTGAAGTTGACCATGCCGGTGATTTTGCCGGCTCTTATTAAACTCAACTGGAAGGACTATTTCGGCGGTGCGGCCATGGTTGGCGTCAGCTGCGTCATTGGTGAGGACGCTAAAAGCAAGGATCCAGACTTGGTTATGAAAGGCGGAAAGGTGACGGAGTTCCCCTTCCTGGCTCAGGTGCTGGAGAGTTTCAATCGCTATGACAGAGGCTATGGCCAGATTATCCTCCAGTGCAACGTGGAGGACGACATGATGGGTGTGCCAGAGGTGGCCATCCAAAAATATGGCGCCAAGGCCATTGAGTTCAAGTTCGGCCAGTCCGCAAAGGGCACCCAGCCGGTGAACCGCCTCAAGGACCTGGAGACCGCGCAGAAGCGCCAGGCTATGGGGATGCTGGTCCGTCCCGACCCCTCCGACCCGGCGGTGCAGAAGGCTTGGGCCGAGGGCGTGTGTCCCAACTTTTATCAGTATGCCCGTCTGCCCCAGTGGGATGAGGAATATCTGACCCGCCGGGTGGCAGAAGTCCGGGCCATGGGAGCTCAGAACGTCACCTTCAAGATGGCCGGCTACGATCCGGCAGATCTGGAGCGGGTGTTGCGCATCGGTGCCATGGCTGGCGTGGATCTTATCACCTTTGACGCGGCTGGCGGCGGCAGCGGATACAGTCCCTGCCACATGATGAACGAGTGGGGCTTGCCGGCTCCTTGCCTGGCGGATCAGCTGGTGCGCCTGAGCCGCAAGCTGCGCAGCCAGGGCCTCGTGCTGCCGGCCATCGCCCTAACCGGCGGCTTCGCCACCGAGGACCAGGTGTTCAAGGCACTGGCCTTCGGCGAGGGCTGCATCTCCGCCATTGGCCTGTGCCGGGCCTCTATGGCGGCAGCTATGACGGGCAAGAAGATCGGCGATGCGGTGAAGGCGGGCAATGTGCCTGAGCTCTTCAAGCCCTACGGATCCACTGTGGAGGAACTTTTCGCAGATCTGCCAGACCTGCGGGCTCTCTACGGCAAGGAGGCCAACAACTTCTCCACCGGCGCGGTGGGCGTGTTCTCCTACCTCAACAAGATCGCCTTCGGCCTGCGCCACTTTGCAGCGCTGAACCGGAAGTTCAAGGTGGGCAGCCTGGACCGCTCTGATCTGATCCCTCTGACCCGGGATGCCAAGGATCTGCTCAGCGGCCAGTGGTAAACATGACCTGCCAAAAGCGGAGAGAGCCCAGCTCTCTCCGCTTTTCTTTTTCCAGGGTTCCCCTGTCCGGGAAATCGTGGTATCATAGGTCCCAGACGGCAGAGGGGAGACTTTCCGTATCTGCCGGAAAAGGAGAAAAGATCGATGCAATATGACCACATTGTCAGGGGGACCTTCCGAGCCCGGCCTAACCGCTTCATCGCGCTGGTGGAGATCGACGGCCGGGAGGAGGTCTGCCATGTGAAGAATACCGGTCGGTGCCGGGAGCTGTTGGTTCCCGGGGCCACAGTGTACCTGGACCACAGTGACAATCCCAAGCGCAAGACGGCCTATGACCTGGTGGCGGTGGAAAAGGGGGCACGGCTCATCAATATGGATGCCCAGGCCCCTAACCGGGTCTTTGCCGAGTGGGCCGCAGGCGGCGGCTTTTTGCCCCATTTGTGCTCCATCCGTCCAGAGGTGACCTTCGGGGCCTCCCGCTTCGATTTTCGTCTGGAGACAGAGGAGGGGAAGGTGATCTGGGTGGAGGTCAAGGGTGTGACGCTGGAGGAGAACGGACTGGCTCGCTTTCCGGACGCCCCTACGGAGCGAGGGGTGAAGCACATTCAGGAGCTGCAGCGGACAGTGGAGGCAGGGGACGGCGCGGTGCTGTTTTTTGTTGTACAGATGGAGGGCGTCCAAAGCGTCCAGCCCAATGATGCCACCCATCCGGCTTTCGGTGCCGCCTTGCGGCAGGCGGCAAAGCAGGGGGTGCAGGTGCTGGCCCGGGGCTGTCGGGTGGAGCCGAGCCGTCTGGAGATGGCGGAGGAGATCCCGGTGGTGCTCTGAGCCAGGACAGTCCCGGACAAGAATGCCAGGTCTCTTTTCAGGAGACCTGGCATATGCTTTCCCCGAAAGGGGGAAAGAGAGCCGTGATGAGGAGCGTGGTGGAGCTGCTGGCGGCTTTAGCGCTGTTCCTGCTGGGCTTGGCGCTGCTGGGCCGGAGCTTGCAGCACCTGGCCGGTGGTTGGATGGAGACGGCGCTGAGACGGTGGACAGGAAGCCGAAGCCGGGGCCTTGGCCTGGGGCTGGGCATGACGGCGCTGCTCCAGTCCTCCTCTGCCGTCACGGTGATGGCGGTGTCCCTGGCAGACGCGGGGCTGCTGACACCGGAGCGGACCCGGCCCCTTATTGTAGGCGCCAACGTGGGCACCACTGTTACCGCCTGGCTGCTGTGCCTGGAGGGGGAGCAGCCGGAGGCAGTGTCGCTGCTGATCGCAGCGCTGGCGGCGGCAGGGCTGGTGCTGGTTCTGCTCCCTGGCAGGCGGAATCTGGGCGGCGCAGCCTGGGGATTGGCTTTGCTGCTGCTGGGCATGGAGGGTATGACCGCCGCGGCGGCACCCCTGGCCCAGTGGCCGCCCTTTCTCCGCCTGATGGGCCAGGGAGAGGGGGGAAGTGCCTGGCTGGCGCTGCTGGCGGGTACGGTGTGCACCGGCGTATTGCAGAGCTCCAGCGCATCGGTGGGGCTATTGCAGGCCCTGTCTTTCTCTGGACAGGTCACCTGGTCCGGAGCTGTGCCGCTGCTGATGGGGCAGAACATCGGCACCTGTGTCACGGCGCTGCTGGCCGGGGCGGCGGGAGGCGCCAATGCCAGGCGCACCGCCCGGTTCCACCTCTGGTTCAATGTGGTGGGGGTGGCGGTGTTTTTCCCACTGTGGCTGGCGGCGGAGCACTGTCTTGGGGTGGGAGCAAGACCCATCGGTGCAGTGGGGATCGCCGCCTTTCACACGGGCTTCAACGTGGCTTCGGGGGTGTTATGGCTGTTGTGGGAGCGCTTTGGCCACGCCAAAGGAGCCGGAAAGCGAGTCCGATGCGCTGTCAGAGACTGACCTCCGACCTCATCGGCAAGAGAAAAGCTCCTGCCCCATGCGGGGCAGGAGCATAGGAGAAACTCTGCGTTTGTCAGAGCTGGAACAGGACCACATCACCGTTTTCCAGGCTCTTGGGCACGTCGATGACACGCTGGTTCCGGCTGCCCCGCCAGGGCAGGGACAGCGTCCGCTGGTCTAGCAGGAAGGGCCCGTCTACCAGCACGTCCACCTCTCGCAGCAGGGCCTTCTGGGCCTCCGTGCCCTGGTCACGGAGGAATTCAAAGAGGTAACCGGTGTAGCTCCATACATTGAGACCCGACTCATGGGCGCCCTGGGCCAGGAGCAGGCAGTCCTCCGGCTGCTCAAAGGGCTCGCCGCCGGAGAGGGTCAGTCCGTCGGTCAGGGGATTGGAGCGCATCCGCTCCAAAAGCTCCTCCACGGTGTGCTCCGTGCCGCCGCTGGGGTCGTGGGTCTGAGGGTTATGACAGCCAGGGCAGTGGTGGGAGCAGCCCTGGGTGAACACGGTGAAGCGAAAGCCAGGGCCATCCACGATGGAATCCTGTACAGTGCCTGCAATACGCATGGAAAATAACCTCCTTCGGGGAAAGAGCGGACGGGTGACCGTCCGCTCTTTTTATGTGATACAGGAGAAAGATCCGCAAAACGATTGTACGCCGCATTGCGGCGGCCGCGAATCGCCGGAAAGGCAGTTAGTCCTCAGTGAGGGAATGCTTGACTCGGTCCCGCTCCTCGGCTCTCTTGGCGTTATTAAAGCGGTCCACGGTGCCCACCAGGTAGCCAGTGATGCGGCGGATGCGCTCAAAGCCCACCTCGCCCTCATTTTCCTTGCGACCACAGCCGGGGCACTCGTCGTTGATGATGCCGGTATAACCGCAGCAGGGGTCTCGGTCCACCGGATGGTTCACGGAGCCGTAGCC